>JALOTG010000061.1 GCA_025458005.1 Thiobacillaceae bacterium | reverse complement strand
CAGCACCGCGTAGTGCTGGCTGGTGTGCTTGGCCACCATCTTGTTCCAGATCTCGTAGTCGGACTGGGTCACCCCGGTGTCGGTGGCGAGCAGGAACAGCAGGGCGTGGGCATTGGGGATGGCCGACAGGGTCAGTTCCGGTTCCGCCCCCATGGCGTTCAGGCCCGGCGTGTCGAGGATGGCCAGGCCCGATTCCAGGAGCGGATGCGGATAGTTGATCATGGCGTAGCGCCAGGCCGGGATCTCCACCCGGTCCTGGTCCTTGACCATGTAGGAGAGGTTGGGATCGTTCTCGTCCCACAGGCCCAGGGCGCGCGCCTCCACCTTGAACACCACCTTGGTCTCGGCCAGCTTGCGCATGGCGGTGACCATGGCGTTGGGGTCGGCCACGTCGAGGCGGATGGTGTTCCACTCCACCGGCATGCGCTTGAGGGTGTTGATGCTGTCGTCGCGGAAGCGGGTTTCGATCGGCAGCAGCCGGATGTTGGGCTCGGTGTCCGTGTCGTAGAAGATCTCCGTCGGACACATCGTCGTCCGGCCGGCGTCGGAGGGCAGCAGGCGCTGCTTGAAGTCGGAGAAGAACAGGGCGTTGATCAGCTCGGTCTTGCCGCGGCTGAACTCGGCCACGAAGGCGAGCATCAGCCGGTCGCGCTTCAGGTTCTCGGTCAGGTCGAAGATGCGCAGCAGCTGCTCCGGCTCGGCCTCCGTGTAGCGCTCCAGCCACTCCTTGTAGGCGGTCACCACCTTGATCAACCGGTCGCGCCGGTTGCGGAACCGGCTGATGCCGCTTTCCAGGCCGTAATTCATGCAATGTCCCCTCTCAGGCGCCGCTCGAGCTCCGCCGGATCCAACGCGACCCAGACGGTCTTGCGACGCGATTTATCACCTCGCGTGATTTTAACCTCACGCCGGGCAAGCTTAAGCCGTTCCGCCAAATATGCAATCAGGGCGGCGTTGGCCGCCCCCTCCACCGCCGGCGAGGCGATCCTCAGCTTGAGAGCGTCGCCGTGCCGGCCCGCCAGCTCGCTCCTGGCCGCGCCCGGCTGCACGTGCACGGTCAGCCATGACCCGCCCTCGGGCGCCGCTGCCAGCCAGTCGCGCGCCGTGCCCGCCACTCAACGGATCAGCCCGATGGCCCAGCGCTCCAGGCCCGACACCGGTGCGATCAGCAGCAGCTGCATGAGGATGAAGGCGGCCAGGGGCGTCAGGTCCACCCCGCCGATGGCGGGCACGAAGCGCCGCAACGGATCCAGGCAGGGGCGGGCCAGGGCATAGAACACCGGCGCGTGGGGCGAGAAGGGGTTGACCCAGGAGAGCACCGCCTGGATCAGGATCAGGCCCATCAGGATGTAGATGGCCAGCTTGAGGGCCGAGGCCAGGGCCAGCAGCAGGAAGCCCGGCAGCACCGCCGTGCCGGCGATCAGGAAGGGAAAGCCGTCCAGCCAGTAGACGCCCAGCACGGCGGCGAGCTCGGCGAGGTAGAACAGCAGCAGGCTGGACAGGTCCAGGCCGAGCAGGCCGGGCAGCACCCGGCGCGCGGGGCGCACGGCGAAGTCGGTGACCCGGACGATGAACTGGGCGAAGGAGTTGTGGAACGGCACCCGCGCCCACTGCATGTAGAAGCGCAGCCAGAACGCGCAGGCGAACAGCTCGAAGAAGACGCGCAGGAGGAATTGCAGGGCATCGACGATCATCGGCTAGCTCACTCCGTCCCCAGCAGTTCGCCCAGTTCCCGGCCCCGGGCGGCGGCCGCCCGGGCGGCGCGCAGGATGATCTCCCGAACATGGCCCTCCTCCAGCACGCGGATGCCCTGTTCGGTGGTGCCGCCCTTGGAGGTGACCCGCGCGCGCAATTCCCAGGGCGAGGACTGATCCTTGATGGCCAGGGCCGCGGCGCCGAAGAAGGTGTGCAGGCTCAGCTGGCGCGCCACGACGGGGGAGAGGCCCAACTCCACGGCGGCCGCCTCCAGGGCCTCGATGAAATAGAAGACATAGGCCGGCCCACTGCCGGAGATGGCGGTGACGGCGTCGATGAGGGCCTCGTCCTCCACCCACACCACGCCGCCCACCGCCTCCATGACCCGGCTGGCCTGTTCGCGCTGCGCCGGCACCACGCCGGGCAGTGCGTACAGGCCGGTGATGCCGGCGCCGACCAGGGCGGGCGTGTTGGGCATCGCCCGGACCACGGCGGCGTGCCCGGACAGCCAGCGGGAGATGTCGCCGGCGCGCACGCCGGCCGCCACGGACAGCACCAGCTGGCCGGGATAGGGGGCGGGCAGGCCGGACAGGGCCAGGCGCAGCTGCTGGGGCTTGACCGCCAGGACCAGCACGTCGGCCGTTTCCATGACCGCCCCGTCGTGCTCCAGGGTCTCGATGCCGTAATGCTCGCGCAGCCAGGCGCGCCGCTGCGTGTCCATCTCGACCACGGCCATGTCGCCCGCCCGGAACCCCTTCTGCAGCAGCCCGCCGATCAGGGCCGCGGCCATGTTGCCGCCGCCCAGGAAACCCAGTTTCATGTCATCTCCCCAGACTCACGCGTGGTCTCGCCCGGCTCAGTCCCGACGGCCGAAAATGGCGGTGCCCACGCGCACTATGGTAGCGCCTTCCCGGATCGCCGCCTCGACATCCTGGGACATGCCCATGGACAGGGTGTCCAGGTCCAGTCCCGCCGCGCGGGCGGAGCGAAGCAGTTCGCGCAGCACCCGGAACTGGGCGCGCTGCGCGGCCGGATCGGGACTCGGCCGGGGGATGGTCATGAAGCCGCGCAGCCTGAGCCGGGGCAGGGCTGCCACCGCGCTGGCCAGGACGAGCGCCTCGGCGGGCGCCACGCCCTGCTTGCTCGTCTCGTCGCCGACGTTGACCTGAACGCACACCTGCAGGTCCGGCAGGGCGGCGGGACGCTGGGCGGACAGGCGCTCGGCGATCCTCAGCCGATCGACGCCGTGCACCCAGGCGAAATGCTCCGCCACCGGCCGCGTCTTGTTGCTCTGCAGGGGACCGATGTAATGCCACTCGATGGGCAGGTCGGCCAGTTCGGCCTGCTTGGCCAGGGCCTCCCGCACGTAGTTCTCGCCGAAGGCGCGCTGCCCGGCCGCCCAGGCCTCGCGCACGGCGGCGGTGGGGAAGGTCTTGCTGACCGCCAGCAGGCGCACCTCCGCGGGGTCCCGACCGGCCTCGGCGCAGGCGGTCACGATGCGCCGCCGCACGTCTTGCAAGGCCGATGCGATTGCGCCCATAATGCCCCAAAATCCCCGACAGATAAACGTAACTACGGGAATTATAATGGAAATTTCCGATCTCCTCGCCTTCGCGGTGAAGAACAAGGCCTCCGACCTGCACCTGTCGGCCGGCCTGCCGCCCATGATCCGCGTGCACGGGGACATTCGCCGCATCAACGTGCCGCCGCTGGACCACAACCAGGTCAAGGCGATGATCTACGACATCATGAGCGACGCCCAGCGCAAGATGTACGAGGAGCATCTGGAGGCGGACTTTTCCTTCGAACTGCCCGAGGTGGCACGCTTCCGGGTCAACGCCTTCAACCAGGCGCGCGGCGCCGGCGGCGTGTTCCGGACCATCCCCAGCAAGGTCCTCACCCTGGAAGAACTGCAGGCGCCGAAGATCTTCAAGGAGATCTCCGAGCAGCCGCGCGGCATCGTGCTGGTAACCGGCCCGACCGGCTCGGGCAAGTCCACCACCCTGGCCGCCATGGTCGACTACATCAACGAGACCCAGCACGGCCACATCCTGACCATCGAGGATCCGATCGAATTCCTGCACCAGAGCAAGAAGTGCCTGATCAACCAGCGCGAGGTGGGACCGCACACGCACAGCTTCTCCAACGCCCTGCGCAGCGCCCTGCGCGAGGACCCGGACGTGATCCTGGTGGGCGAGATGCGCGACCTGGAGACCATCCGCCTGGCGCTGACCGGTGCCGAGACTGGCCACCTGGTGTTCGGCACCCTGCACACCAGCTCGGCGGCCAAGACCATCGACCGCATCGTCGACGTGTTCCCGGCGGCGGAGAAGGAGATGGTGCGCTCCATGCTGTCCGAAAGCTTGCGCGCGGTCATCTCCCAGACGCTCCTCAAGCGCAAGGACGGCAACGGCCGGGTGGCGGCGCACGAGATCATGATCGGCACCCCGGCCATCCGCAACCTGATCCGGGAGAACAAGGTGGCGCAGATGTATTCCTCCATCCAGACCGGCCAGTCCCAGGGCATGCAGACCCTCGACCAGGCGCTCATGGAACTGGTCAAGCGCAACGTGCTCGACTCGACCGAGGCGCGCACCATGGCGGTCAACAAGGACATGTTCCTGATGTAACGCCATGGCGATGACCCTGCCCAACCCGATCGTCGACTGGCTCAAGCTGGTGGTGGCCCGCAAGGCCTCCGACCTGTTCCTGACCGCGGGCTTCCCGCCGGCCATCAAGCTGGACGGCAAGGTGACGCCGATCAGCAAGCAGAGCCTCACCCCCACCGACACCCTGAGCTATGCCCGCGCCATCATGACCGAGCGGGTGCGCGGCGAGTTCGACGCCCACAACGAGGCCAACTTCGCCATCCACGACCTGGACATCGGCCGCTTCCGGGTCAGCGCCTTCCTGCAGCAGGGGCGCGTCGGCATCGTCTTCCGCCTGGTCAACACGCGCATCCCAAAGCTGGAGGAGCTGCACCTGCCGCCCATCCTCAAGGACGTGGCCATGATGCCACGCGGCCTGGTGCTGGTGGTGGGCGCCACGGGCAGCGGCAAGAGCACCAGCCTGGCGGCGATGATCGGCCACCGCAACCAGACCGCGCGCGAGCACATCATCACCGTCGAGGACCCGATCGAATTCGTCCACCAGCACGGATCGAGCATCATCACCCAGCGCGAGGTGGGCACCGACACCGAGAGCTGGGGCATCGCCCTGAAGAACACCCTGCGCCAGGCGCCGGACGTGATCATGATGGGCGAGATCCGCGACGTGGAGGCCATGGAGTACGCCCTCGCCTACGCCGAGACCGGCCACCTGTGCCTGTCCACGGTGCACGCCAACAACGCCAACCAGACCATGGACCGGATCCTGAGCTTCTTCCCGCGCGAGCGGCGCGACCAGGTCCTGCTCGACCTGGCCATGCACCTGCGCGCCATCGTCTCGCAGCGCCTGTTGCCGCG
This sequence comes from Thiobacillaceae bacterium, assembly GCA_025458005.1. Taxonomy (GTDB): domain Bacteria; phylum Pseudomonadota; class Gammaproteobacteria; order Burkholderiales; family Thiobacillaceae; genus JALOTG01. The sequence continues at coordinate 13,634 of JALOTG010000061.1, read as the reverse complement.
CATCGACGGCAAGGGGCGCATCCCGGCGGTGGAGGTGCTGCTCAACTCAACTCGCCGCTGATCTCCGACCTGATCATGAATGGCCGCATGCACGAGATCAAGGACGTCATGACCCGCTCGCGCGACCTCGGCATGCAGACCTTCGATCAGTCCCTGTTCGACCTCTACAAGGCCGGCGTGGTCAGCGCCGAGGACGCCCTGCGCAGCGCCGACTCGTTCAACGACCTGCGCCTCAAGATCAAGCTGCACAAGGAAGGCCGCACCGACGGCAGGCCGCTGTCCGGCGCCGACCACCTGGACATCATCTAGCGCCCGGCGCCCTCACAGCGTCTTGTCCAGGAAGCCGCGCACCTGCTCGAGCAAGGCCTGGTCCTGCCCGTCGAAGAAGTGGTTCGCGGCAGGCACCATGACTTGCCTGGACCCTGGGTGCCTCAGCCCCGCGGCGCGCTTGTCCGCGCTCGTCAGCACCTGGGGCAGGTCGCGATCTCCGTAGAGGTCCAGGATGGGCAGGCCGAGCTTGCCCCAGCCCTCGATCCACGGCGTACCGATGGCAACGAAGGCCGCCGTTTGGCTCTCACCGCCGTTCGTCAGATAGGGATAGGTCATGGGGCTGCCCAGGCTGTGCGAGACGATGGCCACCTTGCGGTAGCCCTTGCCCTTCAGCCAGGCGACCGACTGCTTCAGGCGCTCCGCCGCCTCCGGAAAGGTGGGCGGATAGTCCTCCGGCTTGGCGTCCACCTTGAGTATCGGCATCTGCACGGAGAGCGTGGAGTAACCGGCATCGGGCAACTGCTGGCGCAGGGCCGAGATCAATCCCCAATCCGGATGCACGCCGATGCCATGGACCAGGATCACCGCACCCCTGGGCTGGGTGGCCGGCGCGTAGAGACCGAGGAACGGGGGACCCTTGGTCTGCTCAAGCCAGACCGGGTCGCCCACCAGAACAGCGGGCAGGATCTCGTCCGCCCACTTCTTTTCCCTGGCGTAGTCGGCCGCCAGCACAGGGAAGCTCAACAACAGGGTCAGTGTCCAGAACAGGTAGCGCATGATGTTTCCTCCTCTCGGTTGTTAATCGGGCAACCCACTCGATCAGGAACGACCGCGGATGCGACCGGATCCCGATGGCGAGCGGCTCGTCCCACTGGGCCGGGCCGGACGTCATGCATAACCCTTTAGTTCACTACACTATAGGCCATCCGCAGACCCAGCAGGTAGAGCAGGCCGGCGAAGATGCGCTTGAGCCGCGCCACCGGCAGGCGATGCGCGACCCGGGCGCCGATCGGCGCGGTGAGCCAGCTGCTCAGGGCGATGCCGGCCAGCGCCGGCAGGTAGATGAAGCCCAGGCTGTAGGCCGGCAATCCCGACGCGGCCTGCCCCGACAGGGCGTAGCCGAGCGCCCCCGATACGGCGATGGGCAGGCCGATCGCCGCCGAAGTGCCGATGGCGTGGTGCATGCCGACGTTGCACCAGGTCATGAACGGCACCGACAGGGTGCCGCCGCCGATGCCCACCCAGCTCGACACGGTGCCGATCACGCCGCCCGCCACGGTCATGCCGGGCCATCCAGGCAGCTGGCGATGCGGCCTGGGCCTGAAGCCGAGCAGCATCTGGGTGGCGGCGTAGAACAGGAACAGGGTGAAGAACACGCGCAGGCCGAAGTCGGTCAGCCAGGCCGCGGCCAGCGCGCCGGCCAGGGTGCCCAGCACGATGCCCGGCGTGATGCGGCGCACGATCCCCCAGCGCACCGCGCCGTGTCCGTGGTGGGCGCGCAAGCTGGAGAGGGAGGTCAGCACGATGCTGGCCAGCGAGGTGCCCAGCGCCAGGTGGATGTTGTACTCGGCCGGGAAGCCCTGGTGGGCGTAGAGCCAGGACAGGGCCGGCACCAGAATGAGCCCCCCGCCCCCCCCCAGCAGGCCGGCGACGAAGCCGGCGAACAGCCCCCGCAGGAGATAGGCGGCCGCGTAAGCGAGCTCGAAGCTCAAGTCAGGTACCCAGCCTGTCGACGATGAAGCGCCACTCGTCCGGGTCCACCGGGGTGATGGACAGGCGGTTGCCGCGCGCCAGGATGCGCAGGTTGGCCAGCTCGGGGTAGGACCTGATCTCGGCCAAGGGCATCAGGCGCGTCTTGCGCACGATCCGCACGTCGACGTTGAACCAGCGCGGCCGGTCGGGCGTGGCCTTGGGGTCATGGTACTTGCCGCCGGCCTCGAACTGGGTGGCGTCCGGATAAGCCGGCGTGGCCACCTCGGCGAGACCGGCGATGCCCGGCTCGGGGCAGGAGGAGTGGTAGAACAGCACCCCGTCCCCCACCCGCATCTGGTCGCGCATGAAGTTGCGCGCCTGGTAGTTGCGCACCCCGAACCAGGGCACGCTGCCGTCGCGCGCCAGGTCGTCGATGCCGTATTCGGAGGGTTCGGATTTCATCAGCCAGTAACGCATGACGGTTTCCTCAAGAAAACAAGCAAGCCTATAATCCGACTAAATTCATCGACTATTCTAGCGGAGACCGCGATGCCCGACCTCGATTCCCTGCCCGCCTCGGCGCGCGCGCCGCACCTCGACGTCGCCGCCCTGGTCGGCGCGGTGCAGCAGAACTGCCACATCTCCGACGCCCAGTTCGCCGGCGATCTTACCCTGTGCACCTTCCTGCTCAAGATGCGCGAGCTGTACCGCTGGGAGCACGACATCCCGCTCACCCGGGACCTGCCCAAGGGCGAGGTGGGCGACTGGATGAACGCGCGCAGCCAGATGTGGGAGGCGATCGAGACCGACCCCTACATGCCCCTGCCCCTCGCCGCCGGGGAGGTGGACCCGTTCGAGGTGGCGGCGGTCAACGCCGAGCTGATCCCCCACGGACTGGTCTATTCCGGCGGCTACGGCCGGCAGTGCAAGCCGCACTTCTTCCTCGGCCGGCTCGACCGGGCCGAGACCCGCCACGGCCACCGCGTCTACGTGTCCGGCTGCGAATACGCCCGCGACCTGGAGGCGCCGCCCGGCATGATGCTGGACGGCACCGTGTTCGTGCGCGCCGAGGCGCTGCGGCGCTGGCTGTGGGAGCGCTACGAGGAGTGGCGCTTCAATCCCAAGCGCAACGAGGCCATGGCCCGCGCGGTGGCCTGCTACCCCTTCCAGCGCGACCCCGAGGCGGCCCTGGCGGAGATGGCCGCCGTCGAGACCGAGGCGGTGATCCTGCACGAGCTGGGCGAGGCCCGCGCCGAAGCGGACCTGGGCGCCGCCTGGCCGGACCTGCTGGTGGAGGTGATGCGCGGCCGCGCCGAGATCATCGCACGCGCGGTGCGCGACCTGTACGCAGACTGTCTGTCCACCCTGCCCGGCCTGCTGGAGATGGGCCAACCCGCCGCCCTGCACTTTTTCTTCGCCAACTTCGTCGGCATGCGCCGCAAGCTGTTCCCCGAGCTGGTCGAGGCCTATCGGCGCTGGCAGGAGGACGGCGACGACACCATCCTGCGTCAGGCCGCCCGCGATGGCCTGGACCGCTGGGGCGCCACGGCCCACGGCCTGCTCGGCCTGCACCGGGAACGCGGCGATCAGGTCGGGGCGGAGATCGAGGCCCGGCTGGCGCCGAGGACGGAACAGCCGGCCGTGTCCTGAATCGCGCGCCGCAGGGACAGCCTCTCAGACCATGGTGAAGGCGACGAAGGCCACCTCGTCGCCCGCCTTGACCGGCGTGTCGGCATCGGCGAACTGCTTGTTGACGGTGATCTTCATGCTCTCGCGGGGCTCGGCGAACACCTGGGTCCAGCCCTCGCCGCGCCGGGCCAGGTGACGCATGAGGTCGCCGATGGTCTTCACCGTCAGGGGCAGGTACAGGTACTCGCTCTCGCGGCCGAGCAGCTCGACCAGGTGGGCGAAGTAGAGGATGGTGATCTGCTGGTTCATGGCTGGCTGACTCCCGAGTTCGGATGGGTCCGATTGTAGCCCGGAGCGCGGGGCTATAATCCCCAGGCCGCGCGGGGTGTTTCCGGCCCTGGCGCCAATGACGACCGACCCGATCCCCATGCACACCGCCGCATCCGCCGCCGGCACCCTGCTCGACGGCCTCAACCCCGAGCAGCTCGCCGCGGTCACCGCCGCCGGCTCGGCCCTGGTGCTGGCCGGGGCCGGCTCGGGCAAGACGCGCGTGCTCACCACCCGCATCGCCTGGCTGATCCAGACCGGCCAGGTCTCGCCCATGGGCCTGCTGGCGGTGACCTTCACCAACAAGGCGGCGAAGGAGATGCTCACCCGCCTCGCGGCCCTGCTGCCGCTCAATACGCGCGGCATGTGGGTGGGCACCTTCCACGGCCTCTGCAACCGGCTGCTGCGCACGCACCACCGCGAGGCGGGCCTGCCGCAGCTGTTCCAGATCCTCGACGGCGGCGACCAGCTCGCGGCGGTCAAGCGCCTGCTGAAGACCCTGAACGTGGACACCGAGCGGTTCGAGCCGCGCAAGCTGCAGGCCTACATCAACGCCAACAAGGAGTCCGGGCTGCGCGCCGACCGGGTGGAGGCCTGGGACCCCCACGGCCGCCGCCTCGCGGAGCTGTACGCCGCCTACGACGCCCAGTGCCAGCGCGAGGGCGTGGTCGACTTCGCCGAGCTGCTGCTGCGCGCCCACGAGCTGCTCGAGCGCAACGCCCTGCTGCGCGAGCACTACCAGGCCCGCTTCCGGCACATCCTGGTGGACGAGTTCCAGGACACCAGCAGCCTGCAGTACCGCTGGCTGAAGCTGCTCAAGGGGCCGGACAGCGCCCTGTTCGCGGTCGGCGACGACGACCAGTCCATCTATGCCTTCCGCGGCGCCAACGTCGGCAACATGGCCGCCTTACTGGACGACCTGGGACTGGCCGCGCCCATCAAGCTGACGCAGAACTACCGCTCGCTGTCCACCATCCTGGACGCCGCCAACGCGGTCATCGCCCACAACCGCAACCGCCTGGGCAAGGACCTGTGGACCGCGGCCGGCGCCGGCGAGCCGCTGCGCCGTTTCGAGGCCGTCGACGACGCCGAGGAGGCGCGCTTCGTCGTCGAGGAGGCCGGCGAGCTGCGCCGCGACGGGCGCGACTACGCGGAGATCGCCGTCCTCTACCGCTCCAATGCCCAGTCGCGCGCCATCGAGCACGCCCTGTTCAGCGCCGGCGTCCCCTACCGGGTCTACGGCGGGCAGCGCTTCTTCGAGCGCGCCGAGATCAAGCACGCCCTCGCCTACCTGCGCCTCGCGGCCAACCCGGAGGACGACAACGCCTTCCTGCGCGTGGTGAACTTCCCCGCCCGCGGCATCGGCGCGCGCGGCTTGGAGACGCTGGACGAGGCGGCACGCCAGGGCGGCATGAGCCTGTGGCAGGCGGCCTGCACGGCCGGCGCCGGCAAGAAGGGACTGGCCGCCTTCGTCCAGCTCGTCGAGGGTCTGCGCGACGAGACCCGCGACCTGCCCTTGGCCGAGGCCGTCGAGGTGGCCGTGGCGCGCTCCGGGCTGGTCGAGCACTACCAGAAGGAACGCGACGGCGAGGACCGCATCGAGAACCTGCGCGAGCTGACCAACGCCGCCATCGCCTTCGCCGCCGAGTCCGACGACCCGTCCCTGGTCGCCTTTTTGGCCCACGCCGCCCTGGAGGCCGGCGAGCATGAGGCGGGGCAGGGCCAGGACGCCGTGCAGCTGATGACCGTGCACGCCGCCAAGGGCCTGGAGTTCCACAGCGTGTTCCTCACCGGCCTGGAGGAGGGGTTGTTCCCACACGAGAATTCCCTCACCGAAACGGATGGCCTGGAGGAGGAGCGCCGGCTGATGTACGTGGCCCTGACCCGCGCGCGCCGGCGGCTGTACCTGACCCACGCCCAGATGCGCATGCTGCACGGCCAGCCGCGCTATGGCCTGCCGTCCCGCTTCCTGGAGGAGATCCCGGAGGGACTGGTGCGGTCCCTGCGCCCGCGTCGCGCCTTCCACTCCCCCACCTGGGCGCGCGAGCCCGCGAACGCCTATGCCAACGCCCCGGCGCCCGCCCGCCAGGCCGCCTATCCCTACCCGATCGGCGCCCGCGTCGCCCATGCCCGCTACGGCGAGGGCGTCGTGGCGGGCTACCAGGGCCAGGGCGCCGAGGCGGAGATCCGCGTCTCCTTCCCGCGCATCGGCGACAAGTGGTTCATACTGGAATACGCCAAACTCAACCGACTCTGACCATGACCGCCACTCTGATCCTCAAGCCCGGACGCGCCAAGTCCCTGCTGCGCCGCCACCCCTGGGTGTTCAACGGCGCCATCGCCCAAGTGAAGGGCGAGCCCCAGGCAGGCGAGACCGTCGCGGTGAAGGACTCCGACGGCGCCTTCCTGGCCTGGGCCGCCTACAGCGCGAAGTCGCAGATCGCCGCGCGGGTGTGGAGCTTCCGCGAGACGGACAGCATCGATGCCGACTTCCTGCGCGCCCGCCTGGACGCCGCCCTGGCCTACCGCGACGGCCTGCGCATCGACAGCGACGCCCAGCGCCTGGTGTACGGCGAGGCGGACGGCCTGCCGGGCGTGGTGGTCGACCGCTATGGCGAGGTGCTGGTGCTGCAGCTCACCGCCGCCGGCGCCGAGTCCTGGCGCGACACCCTGGTCGAACTGCTGGCCGAGCGCTTCCCCGGCAGCGTGCTCTTCGAACGCTCCGACGCCGAGGTGCGCGGCCTGGAAGGACTGCCGGCGAAGGTCGGGCCGCTGCGCGGCGAACTGCCGCCGGAGCTGGAGATCGCCGAGCACGGCCTGCGCTTCCGGGTCGACGTCGCGCACGGCCACAAGACCGGCTTCTACCTCGACCAGCGCGACAACCGCCGCTTGGTCGGCCGGCGCGCCGAGGGGCGCGACGTGCTCAACTGCTTTGCCTACACCGGCGGTTTCACCGTCCACGCCCTGGCCGGCGGCGCGGCCTCGGTGCTCACCGTCGAGAGCTCGCGCGAGTCCATGGAGCTGGCGCGGCGGCATGTGGCCATGAACGGCCTGCCGGAGGACAAGTGCGACTGGCGCGAGACCGACGTGTTCCAGGAGCTGCGGCGGCTGCGCGACGCCGGGCGGCGCTTCGGCCTGGTCGTGCTCGACCCGCCCAAGTTCGCCCCCACCCACCAGATGGCCGAGAAGGCCGCGCGCGGCTACAAGGACATCAACCTGAACGCCATGAAGCTGATCCCGCCGGGCGGCCTCCTGGCCACCTTCTCCTGCTCCGGCGGCGTCAGCTTGGACCTGTTCCAGAAGATCGTCGCCGGCGCCGCCTGGGACGCCGGCGCCGAGTTCCGCATCCTCGCCCGCCTCGGCCAGGCCGCCGACCACCCGGTCAGCCTGGACTACCCGGAGGGGGAGTACCTGAAGGGGCTGCTGCTGTATCGGGCGGCGTGAACCGCGCCCATCGACAACCTCCCGCCCCTTCGGTGACCGAAACCCGTTCGCCCGGATGATCCGCGCGGCGCCATCCGCCGCCCGCCTCACCCGACGTGATAGCGCCGGCTGTCCGCCTTCACCGTGTCCACCAGCACACGCACGTTCTGGGGCGGGGTGAACTGGTTGATGCCGTGACCCAGGTTGAAGACGTGGCCGCCGCCCTGTCCGTAGCTGGCCAGGATGCGCTTCGCCTCGGCGGCCACCGCCTCTGCGCCGCCGAACAGCACGGCGGGGTCCATGTTGCCCTGCAGGGCCACCCGGTCGCCGACCCGCCGGCGGGCCTCGCCGATGTCGACGGCCCAGTCCAGGCCCACGGCGTCGCAGCCACAGTCGGCGATGCGCTCCAGCCACAGGCCGCCGCCCTTGGTGAAGACAATGCGCGGCACCACGCGGCCCTCGTGCTCGCGCTTCAGGCCGGCCATGATGCGCGCCATGTAGGGCAGGGAAAACTCCAGGTAGGCGGCCTGGGTAAGCATGCCGCCCCAGGAGTCGAACACCATCACCGCCTGGGCGCCGGCCTCGATCTGGGCGTTGAGGTAGTCGGTGACCGCCCGCGCCGTGACGTCCAGGATGTGGTGCATCAGGTCGGGACGGGTGTAGAGCAGTGTCTTGACCTTCAGGTAGCTGTCGCTGCCCTCGCCCTCCACCATGTAGCAGGCCAGGGTGAACGGGCTGCCGGAGAAGCCGATCAGCGGCACCGAGCCGTCCAGTGCGCGGCGGATCTCGGCCACCGCGTCCAGCACGTAGCGCAGGTGGTCGTAGGGGTCCGGGGCCTTCAGATCGCGGATCGCCCATTCCTCGCGCAGCGGCCGCTCGAACTTGGGGCCCTCGCCGGGCGCGAAGTAGAGGCCCAGGCCCATGGCGTCGGGGATGGTGAGGATGTCGGAGAACAGGATGGCGGCGTCCAGGTCGTAGCGCGCCAGGGGCTGCAGGGTGACCTCGGTGGCCAGATGCGGGCTCTTGCACAGGGTGAGGAAGTCCTGCGCCCGCTCCCGCGTCGCGCAGTACTCGGGCAGGTAGCGGCCGGCCTGGCGCATCAGCCAGATGGGAGTGTAGTCGGTGGGCTGGCGCAGCAGGGCGCGCAGGAAGGTGTCGTTCTTGAGTTGGCTCACGGGCGTTCTCGCATCGGGTAGGCGGCTGTCGGGGCGGATTCTACATGAGCCGCCCCGCCGCGCCGCCGCCCGCGGGGATGTCCCCCATCGCGCCCGGGGGGCATGGAGGGGTCAAGGCAATCGGAGGGCCCGGCGCGTGGCGGGCCCGAGCTGTCTCAGCCCTTGCCGACCAGTTCGCTGATTTCCTTCTCCGCGTCGAGCCAGTCCTGCACCTCGTAGCCCGGGGCGAAGCCGCGCTTCTCGGCCCGGTGGTAGGCCGCCGTGGCGATCCAGCGCTGGCGCTCCTCCTGGGAGGGCGCGGCGGGCTTCTTGACCATGGCCGGGGCGGCGGCCTTGGCCTTGGCCTCGGGCTTGGCGGCGGCGGCCTTGCTGGCGACGGGCTTGGCTTCAGCGGGCTTGACGGCGGGGGTCTTGACGGCGGTCTTGGCCGCCGTCGCCTTGGCCGGCGCCGCGGCCTTGGCGGGGCTGGCGGGCTTCTCGGTCGCGGCGGGCGCGGCCTTGACCGGCGCCTCCGTCTTCTTCGCCTTGGCCGGCGCGGCGGCTGTCGGTTTGGCGGCGGCCTTGCTGGGTGCGGCTTTCTTCTCTGCGGGCATCATCTTCCCTCCTTCAAATGAACAATCGATTCACGCCATGACGAACCCGACCGGACTGGGCGTCCATCGGCGGCCCGCCGTGGTCCCTCGCGCATGCATGTCCATGGCCGAGTCCAACTCCCGCGCACGTTCGTACCTTCGCCCGCCTCCAAACGGAACTGGAGCGGGTCTCTGATTTCCGTTGACCCGAAATTTAGCCTAATCGGGGCCGGAGCACCATCGCCAGATGCCCCGTACCCGCGCGTCCGAGCCGAACACACGGTCGACATGGCAACGATGGCGTCGGGCCGAGCATCCGTTGGCAGGCCTCCTGAGGCCGGGCATTGACGCCGTGGCGCGCCGGTCATGGCGGCGTTCGGGCCGGGCGGATCAGGCGACGATCGCCCGCTTCAGATAGGCCAGCGCCAACCACAGCCAGAGCAGCAGGAAGAAGGCGATGTAGGGGATGTGCCGGTCCAGGATGACAGCCGGCGTGACGGCGCGCACTGCCCGGATGGCCGGCCGCGTCACCACCTGGAATAGCCGGTAGACGAAGTTGTCGTCGCGGCGTCGGCCGGAGAGCAGGCCGACGATGCCCTGCCCCAGCAGGGCGAAGCCCGCCACCTCCACCAGGGCGCGCAGCAGGGACACGAGGAACAGCAGGGCTTGGGTCATGGCGGTCACTCCGTGGCGTTGGCGGCCATTTTAGCCGAGGACGCCGGTTGCCCGACCCGCCCGCGGCCTGGAGAATGGCGACTTTTGTGCGGAACGGACATGAATTTCGACGCCTGGCGACACTCCCTGCGCGGCCGCCTGTTCAGCGCGCTGCGCCGTCCCGAGGCCGCCATCCTGGCCTACCGCGAGGCCCTGGCGGCCGACCCCGCCTGTATCGAGGCGGCCGCCACGCTGGGCTATCTGTGCGCCCAGCTGCGCCGCCACGACGAAGCCGAGCTGCATCTGCGCCAGGCGGTTCGGCTCCGGCCAGAGCGCGCCGACCTGTGGTTCAACCTGGGCTACGCGCTTGACCAGGCCGGCCGCAAGGAGGCGGCCATCGAGGCGTTCGCCGAGGCGGTCAGCCGCAATCCCAAGCTGGACCTCGCCTGGTATGGCATGGGCCTCGCCCACGCCGCACTCGGCCGGCACGCCGAGGCTGCCCGCTGCCTGCGCGAGGCCGCCGACCTGCAGCCCATGAACGGCCATGCCTGGTACGCCCTGGGCATGGCCTGGCACCACTGCCGCGAACCGGACAAGGTAAAGGAGGTGGCCGAGCACATGGCGCGCACCGACCCGCCCATGGCGCGGCGCCTGATCCAGGAGACGGAGCGGGCGGACCTGAAGTACCTGGTCGCCCATCTCGAGGGCTGACGCCCGCGAAACCGCCCCCCTGAAAGCGCCAACGAGCAAGATCACCCCCGGGTGGTCGACCGCGACACCCGGGGGACTGTCGACGAAGGGTCAGGGCACGCGGGCCAGCTGTGAGGTTGCCCGCACGCCCTGTCCGCCAAGCACGGCGGACCAGTTGCCCGTCGCCTGGTTGTCGTAGCCGCCGACAACCACCGAGTACAAGCCGCCCGAGACGTTGCCGGTGCCGCCGATGACCGACGCGAAGTGGTTGCTGCTGCTGTTGACCGCGCCGGACATGAAGGCGCCGGCATGGCTGTAGTTCTGGTTGAAGCCCAGGATCACGTTGTGCGAGCCGGTGCGGGTATTCACCGCGCCGGTGCCTGTCCGCGGTTCGTTGTAGCCGACGATCAGGTTGCCCAGGCCGTTGAGCTGCTGGTAGGTGTACCCCATGCCGTTGCGAAGGTTCAGGTTGGCGCCGGTGATGTACACCTCGTTGCCGTTGCGGCTGAAGTGGATCAGCTTGTCGGCCACCGGCGCGACCTTGCCGTCGGCGTAGGTCTTGGCGGTCACCAGCTGGCCGTCGCTGTAGGCCTTGGCGCTGGCCAGCGTGGCGGCGCCGACGCTGTCGGCATAGGCCTTCCGGTCGGCGATTTCCTTGTTCAGCGCCGCATTCAGCGCCGAGATCGCGGCCGCCTGGCTTTGCAGCAGCGCGGCCTGCGCGGCGTTCTCGGCCTGCAGGGTGGTTATCTGTGCCTGCAGGCTTTGCAGCGACAGCCGCTCCGCCCCGGCAACCGCCGCATGCGCCAGCAACAAGGCGCCCACCAGCGTACGCAACATCAAACCTGCCTGTCTGCTCCAGTCTCTCATGGTCCGCTCCTCATCATGGGCCGTGTGCCGCCGCACAACGACAACCCCCGCCGCAAAAATGCACCGCAGACGCGGCACACACCGACATTCAGCCCCCCCGAGAGGGCAGGCCGACGTCATCCGATCGCTTGTAACGCCAAGGCGATGATCAGCGCATCGCCTGAAAGCGGGACCCCCGACGACCACTTGGATGGAATCGGCGCGCGCATGCGACCCCGGTTCCTGGCCGAACCGTGAGGCATCGTCCCCTCACGACCTCAACACCCGGTCGGGCCGCGAGAGCCTGAGCCCCAACAGTCCCAGGCCGGCCAGCAGCATGGCCCAGGTTTCCGGCTCGGGCACCTGGGCCACCGCGGTCACCATGTCGTCGGCGTTCCACAGGAAGTAGCCGGCCTCACCATCGTGCGACGTGGTGATGCTCGCGGAGGTGAAGGTGGCCATGGCGTCGACGATGCCCAGGAAGTAGACCGACGTGCCGTCGGCCAGGGTGTCCTGCAGGTTGGCGGTCGACAGGTTGGCCGAGAAGGCGCCCACGGTGAGCCGGAAGTCGTGGTCGAGCAGCGTGTCGAGGGACATCACGTACAGGCCGAGGGCATTGCGCGCATCAAAGCCCAGGGTGATGTCGTCACCATCCTGCAGCATGCCGGCATCCTCGGTGCCGAGGAAGTTGGGTAGTGAGGTGGTGTCGGCCCCATCCGTCACCCGCAGGCTCAGCCCGCCGAGGTCGTAGGTGAAGGTGATGCCGCCCACGGCATCACCGCTGGCGATGAGATCGCCCGCCGTCAGGTTGTCGAAGTCCAGCGCAGTCGTGCTGACGTTGGCCAGCCCGGCCACCGCCGCGTCGTAGGCGCCGCGATCGGTAAACGCGTTGGGCGCCGCCTGCGCCGCGATGGCGCAGGTCAGCAGATAAAAAACCGAGCCGCCCAGCAGGGCGTTGACCGAGGCATGCCGCATGCATCTTCTCCTTCCACTGGAATTGGAGGCATTGGGTCCGATCACGGATCGGAAATAGGAAGTCTGGAACCAGATGCAAGTTTTGTGCCAATCTCGGAGCACCATATAAAACATATGGTTACTCACCAGCCACGGTCAAGCAGCAGAAACTGTGTAAACAATCCCGACAACCTCGGGAAGGACGGGCAGCCCGCCGTCATGGTTCGCGCCAAGGCAGTCGCCGCCAGGGAAGTCGCCTTCCAGCGCCACACGGCCATGGCCCGAAAAAAAGAGGCCCACGCTGGGCGGGCCTCGGGCAGTGGATGCCCCGCGGAGCGCGGGGCCGATCTCAGGCTCAGGTGGCCTTGGTGCTGATGTCGCCCTCCAGGCTGGGGTAGCGCACGTGGTCGACCAGTTCCTGGATCTGCTTGGACGGGGCCCGGGAGATCAGGGAGCCGATGATCACGCCCAGGAAGCCGGCCGGCAGGCCGAACACGCCGGCGGCGATCGGCTTGATTGCGAACCACTGGTTGGCGTCGACGCCGCCGAAGAAGTCGTAGGTGGTGTACATGTAGTACATGCACACGCCCAGACCGGCAATCATGCCGATCACCGCGCCGAGGTAGTTGGCCCGCTTCCAGAACACGCCCATGACCAGGGCGGGGAAGAAGGCCGAGGCCGCCAGCGAGAACGCCGCGCCCACCAGGAACAGGATGTCGCCCGGCTTCAGGGAGGCCGTGTAGGCCGCGATGACGGCCACCACCAGCAGCAGCATCTTGGAGATGGTGAGCCGGCGCACGGTGGAGGCGTTGGGGTCGATCATCTTGTAGTACACGTCGTGGGACAGGGCGTTGGCGATGGTCAGCAGCAGGCCGTCGGCGGTGGACAGGGCGGCGGCCAGACCGCCGGCTGCCACCAGGCCCGAGATCACGTAGGGCAGGCCGGCGATCTCCGGCGTGGCGAGCACGATCAGGTCGCCGCCGATGGTGATCTCGGCGAGCTGCACCAGGCCGTCCTTGTTCATGTCGACGATCTTCATCAGGGTATCGTCCACCGCCTGCCAGTTGGCCACCCAGGCCGGGAGGCTGGCGAAGGAGGAACCGACCAGGTCGTGGTAGACCACGTACTTGGCCAGCACCGCCAGGGCGGGCGCGGTGAAGTAGAGCAGGAAGATGAAGAACAGCGACCAGAACACCGACACGCGCGCCTCTCGCACCGAGGGGGTGGTGTAGTAGCGCATCAGGATGTGCGGCAGGGAGGCGGTGCCCACCATCAGGCACAGTACCAGGGCGATGAAGTTGTTGCGCTTGTTGTTGGATTCCTTCTCGTCCTCGGCCTTGGCCTTGGCGATCTCCTCGGCGGTCGGCTCGACGCCCTTCTCCTGGGCCTCCTTCATCAGCTT
>JALOTG010000060.1 GCA_025458005.1 Thiobacillaceae bacterium | reverse complement strand
TGCCCGGTGGGCGCCCGACCCGCCCATGCCATCCGCGAGGCACCCGCCGGCGACGCCGAGGCCGATGGCCGCGCCTGGCTCTCCCGCCGGACCCGGCGCCTGGCCTGGAAGGCGCGCCTGATCCAGGGCAGCCGCCGCGACCCGGCGCGCGGCCTGCTCGCCAGCCTGGCGGGCGCCCCGGCCGCCCTGGCCCTGCTGGCGGGCAGGATGCTGGCACCGGCGGCCCTGGGCCGTTGGACCGGCCGGCTGCGCGACACGGCGGACGGACGGCTCGCCACCCGCCTGCGCTTTACCGCCGTGGAGGACACGCCGGCCACGCCCCAGACGCCCCGCGACGGCTACACCGACGCGGAGCAGGCCGACCGGCTGCACGCCTTCCTGACCGGCATCGGCCTGACCCGGGGCTTCTCGCCCCTGGTGGCGATGGTCGGCCACGGCTCCAACAGCCTGAACAACCCGCACCTGTCCGCCTACGACTGCGGCGCCTGCTCCGGTCGCCATTCCGGCCCCAACGCCCGCCTGTTGGCGGCCATGGCCAACCGGCCGGAGGTGCGCGCCCTGCTGCGGGCGCGCGGCGTGGACATCCCCGCCACGACCCGGTTCCTGGGCTGCGAGCACAACACCTGCGACGACCGCTTCACCTGGTACGACAGCGACGCCCTCCCCGCCAGCCACGTCCAGGCCTTCGCGGCCCTGCGCCGGACGCTCGACCAGGCCGGCGCCCTGCATGCCCAGGAACGCTGCCGCCGCTTTTTCTCCGCCCCGCTCCGCCTCACCCCCGCCCAGGCCCACCGTCATGTCGCCGGCCGTCGCCACGACTACGGCCAGGCACGACCCGAGCTGGGCCATGTCAACAACGCCGCCGCCTTCATCGGCCGCCGCGCCGCCACCCGCGGCGCCTTCTTCGACCGGCGCCTGTTCCTGATCTCCTACGACTGCGCGGCGGATGCGGACGGCCGCGCGCTGGAGCCCATGCTGGTGGCCAACGGCCAGGTCGGCGCGGGCATCAGCCTGGAGTACTACTTCTCCACGGTGGACAACCAGCGCTATGGCTCCGGCAGCAAGGTCACCCACAACGTGGCGGGCCTCCTGGGCGTGATGGACGGGGCGAACTCGGACCTGCGCACCGGCCTGCCCGCGCAGATGATCGAGATCCACGAGCCCATGCGCCTGCTCGTGGTCGTCGAGCATCGCCTGGAGGTGCTCTCCGCGATCTACGCGCGCCAGCCGGTGCTGCGCGAGCTCATCGGCAACGGCTGGGTGCAGCTGGCCGCCAAGGACCCGGATTCCCCGGCCCTCCATCGCTTCATGCCCGACCGGGGCTGGGTGCGCTGGGCAGGCAGCGCGGCCACGCCCCGGGTGCGCCGCTCCGCCGACTGGACGCGCGGCCGGCGCGACGCCCTGGCGCCGGCCCTGATCGAGATGGCGGAGGAGGCGAACTGATGGCGGCCTACCTCCTCCCGCCCGGCCTGATCGCCCTGGCGCCGGCCCTGCCGCTCCTGGCGGCCCTGCTCATCGCCCTCCTCGGCCTGTGCGGGCAGGCGCGCGGCGAGGCCGGGGAACGGCGCGTCGCCGCCGTCACCCTGGCCGCCGCCGCGTCGGTCCTCCTCCTGCTGCTCGCCTTCGCGGTCCAGGGACTGGCCCTGGGCTGGCCCGGCCAGGTCGACCTGGGCGACTGGTTTGCCAGCGGCGACTGGCATGTCCCGCTGTCCTTCACCCTGGACGGCCTGTCCTTGGGTTTCGGCGGCGTGGCCGCCTTCATCGCCCTGGCCACGCTGAAGTTCTCGCTGACCTACATGCACCGGGAAGCCGGCTTCGCGCGCTTCTTCGCCGGCATGAACCTGTTCGCCGCCGGCATCCTGCTGGTGGTGCTGGCGGGCAACGTCGCCCTGGTCTTCGTGGGCTGGGAACTGATGGGCCTCGCCTCCTGGCTGCTCATCGGCTATGCCTTCGATCGTCCCACCGCCACCGTCAACGCCCAGCGCGCCTTCCTCACCAACCGGATCGGCGACGCGGGCCTGCTGCTGGCCATGGTCCTGTCCTTCGTCTGGCTCGGCGGCATCGACTGGCCGACCCTGACCGCAGGCGCCGTCCGCCTGCCTACCCTCTACGTGAGCCTCATCGCCCTCGGCTTCGTCACCGCCGCCCTGGCCAAGTCGGCCCAGGTGCCCTTCACGCCCTGGATCGCCCGGGCCCTGGAAGGCCCCACCCCCTCCTCCGCCATCTTCTACGGCGCGGTGATGGTCCACGCCGGGGTGTTCCTGCTGGCGCGCCTGGCGCCCCTGCTGCACGAGGCGCCGGGCGTGCTGTTCCTGGTCGCCGTGCTCGGCCTCCTGACCACCCTCCACGCCTGGCTGGCGGGCTATGCCCAGACCGACGTGAAGTCGGCCCTGCTCTATGCCGCGCTGGCCCAGGTGGGCCTGATGTTCGTGGCCATCGGCCTGGGCTGGCATGGGCTGGCCGCCTGGCATGCCGCCCTGCATGCCCTGTGGCGGGCCTGGCAGTTCCTGGCGGCGCCCTCCTACATGCACATGCTGGATGGTCCCACGCCACCGGCGCCGGACTGGCTGACGAAACGCCAGTGGCTGCATACCGCCGCCCTGCAGCGCTTCTGGCTGGAACCCCTCGCCGACCGCTTGCTCACCCTGCCCACCCGTGCCCTGGCGCGCGACCTGCGCGCCATCGACGAGAACGTGGTGAGCGGCCTGGTGGGCATGTCCGAGACCCAGCGCACCGCCGAACTGCTCTCCGCCCACGAGGAGGTGGTGAAAGGCCGCGGCCTGATCGGCGGCCTGCTGGCCTGGTCGGCCGACCACCTTGACCGCTTCGAGCGGCGGCTGGTGCTGCAGGGCGGCGGCGGCGGCCTCGGCCGGGGCCTGAACCGCCTCGGCGTCTGGCTCAGGTTCGTCGAGTCGTTGCTGGAACAGCCCCGCTACCTGCTGGTGCTGATCATGGCCACCGTGGTGGTGATCCTGTGATGACGGAAATCTTCTGGAACGAGCACGCCGGCCTGCCCCTGCTGGCCCTGCTGCAGCTGCTGCCCCTGGCCGGGGCCGGCGTGCTGCTGCGCCTGGGCGAACGGCCGGCGGCCCTGCTGATCGGGCAGGCGGTGACCCTGGCGGAGCTGGGCCTGGCCCTGCTGCTCTACCGCGGTCTGGACGCGAGCAGCGCCGCGTTCCAGTTCGCCGAGCGCCTCGATCTGGTCGGCCCCCTCTCCTACCATGCCGGGGCCGACGGCATGACCGTGCTGTTCGCGCTGCTGGCCGCCCTCATCGTCGCCCTGCTGCCCTTCTACGCCAAGGTGCGCGGGCTGGCCGAGCAGGCCCGCCTGCTGACCGTGATCCTGGCGGTGGAAGGGGTGATGATGTCCCAGCTGGTCAGCCTGAACCTGCTCTGGTTCGCCCTGGCCTCGGTCATCGAACTGGGCCTGATCGGCTACCTGGTGGGACGCTGGTCCTTCTCGCCGGAGCGCGCCCTGGCCACCAGCCGCTATCTGCAGTTCCAGGGGGTGGGCCTGCTGATGCTGCTGGCGGGGGTGCTGCTGGTGGGATGGTCGTATCACGACAGCACCGGGCGGACCTGGACCTTCGACCTGCTCGCCCTGGTCGGCCAACCGATCCCGCGTGAACTGGGCGGCGTGGCCTTCTTCCTGCTGTTCTACGGCCTGGGGGTGCGCACCCCCATCTTTCCCTTCCACGGCTGGCTGCGCCCGGTGGCCCTGCATGGCGACATGGCCATCGCCCCGACCCTGCTGCTGGGCGTGAAGCTGGGTGTCTACGCCCTGGTGCGCTTCGTCCTGCCCATCCTGCCTGAGGCCGCCGCCGACTGGTATCCCTACGTGGCCGCCTTCGCCGTCGTCGGGGTGTTCTACGCCGCCCTCCTGGCCCTGCAGCGCGTCAACCTGCGCTCCCTCATCGCCTTCGCCGTGGTCAGCCACACCTCCCTGGTGATCCTCGGCCTGTTCAGCCTCGACGCCATCGGCTTCCAGGGCAGCCTGCTGCTGGCGGTGAACTTCGGCCTGGCCGCCACCACCATGCTGCTGATGACCGGCCTGGTCTACCGCCGCACCCACACCACCACCCTGGCCCGGCTGGGGGGGCTGTTCGACCGCATTCCCCAACTGGCCCTCACCTTTCTGGTGGCGGGCCTGGCCATCCTGGGGATGCCGGGCACGCCCGGCTTCGATGCCGCCCACCTGGTGCTGGAGGCGGCCATCCACCGCTTCGGCGCCCTGACCACCGTGGCGGCGGCCCTGGGCAACGTGCTGGCGGCGGGCTTCCTGCTGTGGGCGTTCCAGCGGGCCTTCCTGGCCCCGGTGCCGGCGGGCCACAGGGTGGCGGTGGAGCGCCCCACCGCCATGGAACTGGCCATCGCCGGCGTGCTGGTGGTGGTGATGCTCTACGCCGGCTTCCGCATGGAGCCGCTGCTGGTGCTGGTGGACGCCCCCGCCCGGGCACTGGGACTGAGGTTCGGCCATGTCTGACCTGCCCCTCCTGTCCGCCCTGCTGCTGGTCTACCCGGCCGGCGCGGCGTTGATCTGGCTGATGCCGGGCCGCCTGCCGCCGCGCCTGCTGGCGACGGTCGCGAACGGCCTCGGCGTCGCCCTGAGCCTGGCGGCGCTGGCCGGTTTCGACCGGACACGCACGGATTTCCAGCTGCTGGAGCGGGGGGAGTGGATCCACAGCCTGAACATCCACTACGCCCTGGGGGTCGACGGCATCTCGGTGCTGTTCCTGCCCGCCACGGCGCTGCTGTTCCTGGGCGTGACCCTGGCCTCCTGGAACAGCGCGCGCCCCCTGCCGAGGCTCTATTTCAGCCTGCTCCTGCTGCAGGCCGGGGCAACCCTGGGCGTCTTCGCCGCCACCGACACGATGCTGTTCTTCCTGTTCTGGGAGCTGTCCCTGGTCCCCTTCTACTTCCTGGTGAGCTACTGGGGCGTTGGTCCGCATCGCGGCTACGCGGCCACCAAGTACACCCTGATCATGTTCGGCGGCGGCGTGCCGCTGCTGTTCGGTTTCCTCATCCTGGCCTTCAACCACGCCGCCTTCAGCGGCGCCGGGCTGCCCGGCGGGCTGAGTTTCGATCTGGCCACCCTGCTGCGCACGCCCATGCCGGACGACGCCGAGCTGGCGGTCTTCCTGCTGCTGTTCCTGGGCTTCGCGGTGAAGACGCCGGTCTATCCCCTGCACATGTGGCTGCCGCTGCTGGCCATGGAGGGCCCGGTGGCGGCGGTGGCGCTGCTCACCGGCCTGAAGCTGGGGGCCTACGGCCTCATCCGCTTCGCCGTGCCCCTCGCTCCGGATGCAGCGCAGGAACTGCACTGGCTGCTGGCCGGCCTGGGCGTCATCGGCCTGCTCTACGGCGCCGTGACCGCGCTGGCCCAGACCAATCTGCGCGCCATGCTGGCCTACGCCAGCCTGTCCCACGTCGGCCTGGTGCTGCTGGGCATCGCGGCCTTCAGCGCGCAGGGGATCCAGGGCGCGGTGATGCTCCTGCTCAACTTCACCCTGGTCGCCGGCGGGCTCTTTCTCGTCACCGCCTTCCTGCGTCATCGGGTCGGCTCCACGGACATCGCCGCCCTGGGGGGGGCGGCCAGGACCATGCCGGTACTGGCCGGTTTCATGCTGTTCCTCGGCCTGGCCGGCATGGGCCTGCCGCTGACCTCGGGCTTCCCCGCCGAGTTCCTGATCCTGGCGGCCACCCTCAAGGCCTACCCCGGCGCCGGGCTGGCCATCCTGTTCGCCATGGTCCTGGGCGCGGCCTATTTCCTCGATCTGTATCGGCGCGCGTTCTTCGGGCCGGTCACCCGCGACGCGGTCGCCCACGCCGAGGACCTGCTGCCCCGCGAACTGGCCGTGTTGCTGCTGTTCGCGGCCATCATCCTGGTGCTGGGCCTCTTCCCCGCCCTGGTGCTGGACCTGATTCAGCCGGCCTGCGCGGCCTGGGTCGCCCGCCTCGAATAGTCGTCGGGACCCCTCGCTGGCCAGCCCCGGGCGCGGGCCGGACATCTCCATGTCGTTGCGGCCCAGGCGGCGGCCGGCGCAGGGTGGGTCCGGGGCCGTCCGCGCGGCCGCGCCGGAGGCCGTCTCGGTGGCCCTGGCTCAGCGCTGCAGCAACACCACGCCCAGGACCACCGCCACCACGGTGGCCCAGCCCAGGCCGTCCACGTAACGGCGCAACATCGCCTCCATGCGCGCCCCGCCCAGGCGCATGAGGCCGGCGACCAGGTAGAAACGGGCGCCGCGACCCACCAGGGAGGCCAGGATGAAGGGCAGCAGGGCCATGGTCATCACCCCGGCGGCGATGGTGAAGGCCTTGTAGGGGATGGGGGAGATGCCGGCCACGAACACCGCCCAGAAGCCCCAGCGCTCGAACCAATCCACGGCGGCCTGGTAGGCCTCCCAGTAGCGGGAAGCGGCGAGCCAGGGCTGGATCAGCTCGAAGGCGTAGTAGCCGATGGCGTAGCCGAACAGCCCCCCCGCCACCGAGGTCAGGGTGGTGAGCAGGGCGAAGCGCCAGGCCCGCCGCGGCCGGGCCAGGCACATGGGGGCGAGCATCACGTCCGGCGGGATGGGAAAGAAGGACGACTCCGCGAAGGACAGTCCGCCCAGGTACCAGGGCGCGCGCGGATGCCTGGACCATTGCATGACGCGCCCGTAAAGGGGGGAGAAGATGCGCAAGACTCAGCCTCCCTTGACCAGGGCCATGACCTTGGCGGCGTCGAGGCCGCCGGCGGTCTCCTGGATCTGTGGCAGGTAGCGCGACTGCATGGCCTTGGCCGGCCCGAGCAGCTCCTGGAAGGTCTGCCTGAGCAGGGCGGTGCTCATCTGCCGGCCGCCGGCGTAATAGCGCCTGGCCACCTGGCCCAGGGCATAGGTGGTGGCGAAGGAGAAGGCCATCCCGGTGGCCACCCCGCCCAGCTTGCCCAGAGTCTTGCCGCCGGCCTTGCCGAGCAGGCCGCCGAGCAGCTTGCGGCCGAACTGCTCCAGGTACTGGGAGGTGAGCCCGACGCCCGCGGTGGCCAGGAATTCCCGGATGTGGCCCTGGTCGAGCTCCACCCCATGCGCCTTGCCGATGCCGTAGACCATCTTGATCTGCAACGGGATGATGGCGATGGAGGCCCAGGACTGCGGCAGCAGCTCCAGGGCGCCGTTGAGGATCGCGTAGTTGAGGATGGAGCGGTCCAGCTCCGCCTCGGACACGTTGGGCACGGCCGCCACCACCGGGCCGCTCGCCGCAGCCGCACCGGACACGGCCGGCCCGGTCGCGGCCACGCCGGGGGCGGCCTGGCCGGACAGGCTGACGATGTCATCCACCTCCGTCTCGGTCCGCGCGGCCTCGTCCGGGGCGATGCCCAGCACCGCCTTGAGCTCGTCGAGAAAGCGCCGTTCGGCCGCGTTCGTCGCCCCGTCGGCGTCGCACACGCCCACCGCCATCTCGTAGGCGAGCAGCCGGTGCTCGGGCTCGCTCAGGCCCCGCGCGGCGTCCCGCAGGCTCAGGCGCTTGAGCAGGACATCCTGGTAGAGCCGGGTCAGGTCGGGCACGTCGCTCTGGCCGGCCAGCGACTCGGCCATCGCGCGGATGTGATCGCGCTCGCGCTCGTCCTTGGCGCCGTCGGCGAAGGCGGCGAGGAGGGCGATGGCGAGGAGGCTGCGTTGTTGCTCTGGGTTCATCGGGTTGCTCCGGAGAGGGGTGGCTAAGCTCGTTCAGATCGCGGCGAAGGCCCACAGTTCACCGTCGGGCCCTGGGGGGCGGGGCGGGTGCGCTCCCGTCCCACCCCGGCTCAGGCCGCCGGCGCGGGGATGGCGCGGGAGGGGGAGGGCGCGCCGTTCACAGCCCCAGCTTCTTCAGCTTGCGCCACAGGGACACCCGGTCGATGCCCAGCATGCGAGCCGCCTCGCTGCGGTTGCCGCGGGCGAGCTCCAGGGCGCGCAGGATGTGTTCCTTCTCCTGGGCCTCCAGGGTGGCCGGGGCGGCGGCCAGTTCCGGCGTGAACACCCGCACGGTGAGCTTGCCCAGGTGCTGGGGCAGGTGCTCCACGTCCAGCACCTCGCCCCGGGCCAGGGCCACGCCGCGCTCGATGAAGTTGGACAGCTCCCGCACGTTGCCCGGGTAATCATATTCGGCCAACCGCTGCATGGATTCC
This sequence comes from Thiobacillaceae bacterium, assembly GCA_025458005.1. Lineage (GTDB taxonomy): Bacteria > Pseudomonadota > Gammaproteobacteria > Burkholderiales > Thiobacillaceae > JALOTG01. The sequence continues at coordinate 5,460 of JALOTG010000060.1, read as the reverse complement.
GGGCTGATCTCCTTGACCGGGCGGTCCATCGTCACGGCGAACTTGCGCAGCAGGTAATAGGCCAGCAGGGGGATGTCGTCGCGTCGCTCGCGCAGCGGCGGCAGCGACAGGGTGACGACGTTGAGGCGGAAGTAGAGATCGCCGCGCATCTGGCCAGCGTCCAATGCCTCCTGGAGGTCGCGGTTGCTGGCCGCCAGCACCCGCACGTCGATCTTCACCGGCTCCACGGCCCCGACGCGCAGCACCTCGCGTTCCTGCAGCACGCGCAGCAGCTTGATCTGCACCGACAGGGGGAGCTCGGCCACCTCGTCGAGGAACAGGGTGCCGCCCTGGGCCGCCTCGAGCAGGCCGATCTTGCGCGCCTGGGCCCCGGTGAAGGCGCCCTTTTCGTGACCGAACAGCTCGCTCGCCGCCAAGTCCTCCGACAGCGCCCCGCAGTTGAAGGCGATGAAGGGTCCCTGGGCGCGGCGGCTGCTCTGGTGGATGTAGCGCGCCAGCAGTTCCTTGCCGGTGCCCGATTCGCCATGGATCACCACGCTCGAGTCGGTGCCGGCGATCCGCCGGGCGGTCTCCAGCAAGCGCTGCATGCCCAGGTCCTGGGTGATCAGGGTGTGCGGATTCCGCAACTGCTCGATACGCAGCTTGAGATCGCGGTTCTCGCGCCGGACGCGGCTCATCTCCAGCGCGCCGCGCACCACCTCGCGCGCCTCGGCGAGCCGGAACGGCTTGGCGATGTAGTGATAGGCGCCCGCCTTCATCGCCTCCACCGCGGAATCCAGGCTGGCGTGGCCGGTGATCATGATCACCGGCACGTCCGGGTGGGTCAGGCGGGCCTCGCGCAGCACCTCCATGCCATCGACGCCCGGCATCCTGAGGTCGGTCAGCACCAGGTCGAAGTCGCCGCGGCGCAGGGCGGCCAGGCCCTCGGCGCCGTCCTTGCAGGCGGTCACCGCGTAGCCCTCGCGCTTCAGAACGTGGGTGAGGTTGGTCAGCGCGATGGCCTCGTCGTCGATCAGCAGGATATGGGGTTCGCTCATGTCGCCTCGCTCCCGGTCAGGGGCAACCAGATGGAAAAACGCGTGCCGCCGGCGGCGGGGGCGTCGACGACGATGCAGCCGCGGTGCTCGCTGACGATCTCCTCCACCAGGTAGAGCCCCAGCCCAGTGCCTTCGCCCGCGGCGTGGGTGGTGAAGAAGGGGTCGAAGATGTGCTCGCGCACCTCGGCGGGGATGCCGGGGCCGTCGTCCTGCACCAGGATCCTCACCGCCATGGGGGCCTGGCGCAGCATGGCCGGGTCGCCCACCAGCAGCCCAGTGTCGGCCACGCTGTCGTCCCAGCTGTCCGGGCTGGCGCTGACCGTGATGTGTCGGGCACCGGCGTCGGCGGCGTTCTTGATGAGGTTGATGAAGACCTGGTGCAGGCGCTCCCGGTCCACCTCCACGGCGAGCTCGGCGGTCGCCCCGACGCAGACCTGCACGCCTTCCGGCAGCTGGCGGTTGACCAGATCCAGGGAGGACTGGACCAGATCGGCCAGTGGCAGGCGCTGGGTGTGCAGTCGGGGATGGCGCACGCTGTCGAGCAGCCGGCGGACGATGCGGCGGGCGCGCTCGGTCTCGCTGTCGATCTGGCCGAGCCAGAGGTGGCGTGTCTCGGCGTCCGCCGTGTCGCACTCCTCCAGCAGCAGCTGGGCCGAGGTGGAAATGTTGGACAGGGGGTTGTTGAGCTCATGGGCCACCCCGGACACCAGTACCCCCAGGGCCGCCGCCTTCTCGTTGCGCCTGACCTGGTCCTGCTGGCGGCGCATGTGCTTGAGCATGGCGTTGAAGGAGGCGACGAAGGATTCGATCTCCTGATCCCTGGAGGGCAGCGGCAGCTCGCGCGCGCGGCCCTCGTCGATGGCCACCAGCCCGGCCTGCAACTCGCGCAGCGGCCGCGCTACCCGGCGGGCCAGGAAGAATCCCCCGGCCACTCCCAGGATGACCACGCCGACTAAGGCCAGCAGCAGCATGAAACCCGCCCTGCGCGTCGCCTCCGCCAGGGACTGGCGCTCGCGCTGCGACATCTCCTGGGAGGCCTTGGTCAGCGCATGGCCCAGGTCGCGGATGGCCTCGCGCGTCGTTGCCTGGTTCTCAGGGCTGACATAGGGATATTCCTCGAGCACGTCATGGTAGGTCTTCAGGAGGGCATCCAGCCGGCGGTAGGCGGCCTGGCCACCGATCGCGATGAAGGCATCGCGCCCGGTGCGCAGGGCGGAGCCGGCGGCCTCCGCCTGCAGCATCAACTGGTCCAGATTGGAGAGATCCCGGTAGAGGAACAGGTTCTTCTCGTCGCGGCGCATCTCCAGGGCGGCCTCGCGAAAATCGGCGACCGCCTGCCCTTGCCGGATCTGCAGATGCAGGTAGTAGAGGTCGACGAACACCACGACCGCGAAGGCCAGCATGACCAGCTTCGAGTAGCCGTAGGCACTGAAGATCTTGTTGCGCAGACTGGACATGAAATCGAATGGGAGCAAAGGTGTTGCATCTTACAACAGGATGCAACACTGACCACTGCAACATGCAACATGTGACGTTGCAAAACCCGCCCATAATTCCGCAACCACATGATTTATAGGATTAATAGTAGTTGGCACGGAAGATGCTTTGTATCGGTCATCCCCACCTGACCCAAGGAGACCGCCATGAAGAAGCTAACCGAAGACATCAAGCGCATTCTCAACGCCCTGGCCCACGCCAACGCTGGCGAGCACCTCACCCCGCGACAGAAGCGGCATGCCCTGGGGCACGCTACCAGGCCAGCGGGCCAGCCCGTTGCCAGCGCCAAGACCGTGGCGCGCCCGCAGGTCGGCCTGTACCTGGGCAGCGCGTTGTCCGCCGATCTCATGCAGTACGTCGTCCAGACCTGCCTGCGCATCCGGCATGACCTCATCGTGCTGACCTTCCAGTCCGAGGACGCGGCCCGCGCCCTGCTGGCGCCTTACCGGGCGATGCTCGACGACGCCGGGATCCGCCACGACGTGGCCGCCTTGAAGGGCGAACCGCCCGCCGACCTGGCGCATGCCCTGCGTCGCCGGCCCGAGGTGGCCTTCCTGGTCTGCAACGAGGCGGGCTACTTCGGCCACGGCCTGCTCAACAGTACCCGGCGCAACGGCGGCATGCCGATCCCGGTCGTGCTGGTGACGGCCAACGACGGCGCGGTCGGCCAAGTCGCCGGGCAGGCGGAGATGGTCGCCCACCTCCGCTCGGCCTGAGGGCCACGCGCGTCCGGCCCGTGGCAGAATCACATCCGCCCTGACCCCATGCCGCGGCATGGGGTTTTCCGCATGGGATATCGAAAATGAACAGATTCCTCCCCTTCTTGCGCTGGTTCCCCATGCGCGGCGATACCCTGCGCGGCGACCTGATCGCCGGCGTCACCGTGGCCCTGGTGCTGATCCCCCAGTCCATGGCCTATGCCACCCTGGCCGGCCTGCCGGTGGTCTACGGGCTGTATGCCGCCTTCCTGCCGGTGATGGTGGCCTCCATGTGGGGGGCCTCGCGCTTCCTGCACACCGGGCCGGTGGCCCTGCTGTCCCTGATGTCGGCGGCGGCCATCGAGCCCCTGGCCAGCCGCGGCAGCGACGAGTTCATCCAGCTGTCCATGACCCTGGCGCTGATGGTGGGCGTCATGCGGCTTGCCCTGGGTGGCTTCCGCATGGGCGTGCTGATCAACCTGGCCTCCCACCCGGTGATCAACGGCTTCACCAACGCCGCCGCCCTGATCATCGGTCTGTCCCTGGTCAACACCTTCATCAACGTGCCCATGCCGCGCTCCGAAATGTTCCTGCGCGATCTCTGGCATGTGGTGATGCAGGTCGATCTCGCCCACTGGCCGACCATCGCCTTCGGCGTGGGGACCCTGGTCCTGCTGTCCCTGCTCAAGCGCTTCATGCCCAAGCTGCCCGGCGTGCTGGTGGTGGTCATCCTGGGGACCGTGATCAGCGTCGCGGTTGGCTTCGAGAAGACGGACAGCGTATCCCTCGACCGGATCGAGGACGCCGATGCCCGGGCCGCCTTCGCGCGTTTCACCGAGTTGGAGACCGCCCTGACGCGCAACAAGCACGAACAGGGCGAACTGCGGATGAAGGCCACCACCCTGGCCAGGACCGAGGCGCACGACTACACGCTGGAGGCCGAGCTGTTGCGCCTGACCGGCGAAGAACAGAGCCTGAAGAAGCAGATCTACGGGCAACGCGTCGCGGTCTACCGCCATGCCCTGGAACCCATGCCGGGTCCGGACGGCCAGGTCGCGTACCGCGCCGCCTCCGGCGCGACCTGGCTGGACCCCGTCTGGCGCTTCGCCGGGACCCAGGACGGCAGGATCAAGCTCTCCGGCGGTGGCCAGGTGGTGGGCAACATCCCCGCCGGGCTGCCCCATTTCGCCCTGCCGCCCATGGACCTGGGCGTCATCACGGGACTGCTGGGCACCGCCTTCATCATGGCCCTGATCGGCTTCATGGAAGCCACCTCCATCTCCCGCGCCCTGGCCGCCCAGAGCCGGGAAAAGCTCAACCCCAACCAGGAACTCATCGGCCAGGGCCTGGCCAACATCGTCGGCAGCTTCTTCCAGTCCTACACCGTGTCGGGCTCCTTCTCCCGCTCCGCCGTGGCGGCGAAGGCGGGGGCGCGCACCGGTTTCTACGCCATCATCAGCGCCTTGGGCGTGGTGCTGGTGATGCTGTTCATGACCGAATATTTCCATCACCTGCCCCAGCCGGTGCTGGCGGCCATCGTCATGAGCGCCGTGTTCGGCCTGCTGGACTTCAAGACGCTGACCCACTCCTGGAACGTGCGCCGCGGCGACGGCGTGGTGGGGGGCGTCACCTTCGCCGCCACCCTGCTGATGGCCCCGCAGCTGGCCAACGGCGTGCTGGTGGGGGTGGTGCTGACCATCCTGATGTTCCTGCACGGCGTGATGCAGCCGCGCAGCGAGGTGCTGGGGCGCACCAAGGATGGCACCCTGGCCGGGGCGGCCAGCCACGACCTGCCGGCCATCAGCGAGCACTACGTGGTGATGCGCTTCGATGCCTCCCTGGTGTTCATCAACTCGGCCTTCTTCGAGCAGGCCGTGATGAAGGCCTTGAGCCAGTTCCCCCAGGCCAGGGCGGTGCTGGTGATCGGCAACGGCATCAACCAGGTGGACGCCACCGGGGAGGAGAAGCTGCGCGCCCTGGCCGCCGACCTGAAGATGGCCGGCGTCACCCTGATGCTGTCGGGGCTCAAGAAGCAGGTGCGGGAGGCCATGGCGCGGGCCGGCCTGGACGACGTGATCGGCCAGGACAACTTGTTCCCGAGCAAGGACATCGCCCTGCGCACCCTGGCCGAGCGCTACGACCGCGGCCTGGCCTGAACTGTCCCCAGGCCGCTAGGCCTGGGAGAAGGCGCGCGCGGCCCGGCCGAGGCGATCTTGCACTGCAAGCCA
>JALOTG010000059.1 GCA_025458005.1 Thiobacillaceae bacterium | reverse complement strand
TTCCCCCCAGCCGTGGCGCAGGCCGTGCAGCAGGGCCGTCCGGCCCGCCTCGTCGCGCGCGTTGGGGTCCGCGCCCAGCCCGACGAGCAGGCGCACCGTCTCCGGCATGCCGGGCGAATCGGCCGCCTGGGCCGCCGAGAGAAGGGCCTGGCTGGCCAGGCGCCGGTCGGCGCCCCGCTTGACGAGCAATCGCAGGGCCTCGGCCTGCCCGCTGGCGGCGGCGTCCAGCACGGCCTGGCCGATGGATCCGGTGTCCGCGCCCCGGTCCAGCAGCAGGCGCATCGCCTCCAGGTGCCCGCCGGCGGCCGCCCAGGCCAGCGCCGAGCGGCCCTTCCCACCCCAGTTCCTCTGGTTGACGTTGGCCCTGGCCTTGAGCAGGGCGGCCATGACCTCCACCTGGCCGGCCCCGGCGGCGTGGATCAGGGCGGTGTTGCCCTGGTCGGCCTGGGCGTTCGGATCCATGCCCGCCGCGAGGAACAGCTGCACCGCGCGCAGGTCGCCTTTGCGCGCGCTGTCCAGGAAGGCCTCCGGCGTGTAGGGCAGGGGGATGCGTTCCAGGTCGCGGCGCGCGGCGTCCTTCGCCGAGAGCTGCGGGGTGGCGGCCGTCCGGGCGGCGGTGGGGTGCAGGACCTTGCGCACCTCCAGGTTGTAGGCGCGGATGCGCTCGCGCCTCTGCGCCTCGCTGAGGGTCGGGTCGTCGCGCAGGGCGGAGCAGTAGGTTGCGTACATCATCTGTTCCAGATAGACCCGGTCGGCCTGGGGCAGACGGCCGAGCAGGTCGCGGGTGACACCGCGGGCGCGCGTCTGCAGTTCCGGCCCCTTGGCCGGGCCGATGCGGCCGACGGCGGCGCGCACCTCCAGCTCCCAGTCCTTGCTGGCCTGGGCCGGGATGGGCGGGCAGTCGAGGGCGCGGGACTGGCCGGTGGGCAGCAGCAGGCAGCAGAAAAGCGGCATCGCCAAGGCCTGGCGCATGAGGAACGACCTTCATGATCCGTTCTGGTTGCCTCCTTTGTAATCCCGCCGCCGGGGCAAGGCAAGCGGGGGCGTGACCGGACGGGCCTCAGGCCCAGAGCAGGCGCAGGTCCATGCGCAGGGACTTGTCGCGCGGCACCATCTGGCGGATCTCGAAGCCCTTCTGGCCGGTGTCCCGCCTGACCGGGAAGGGCAGCGGCGCGCCGCGCGGGCCGATGACGCACTTGACGATGGGCGAGGTGCCGTCCTTGCCGCGCTTGATCACCACGCCGACGTCGCCGCTGGACAGCTTGACGAAGGCGCCGGGCGGGTAGACGCCCAGTTCCTTGATGAACAGCTGGGCCAGCTCGGCGTCCACCTCGGCGCCGCGCTTGAGGAACAGCTCGCGCAGGGCCTGCTGGGCGGAGACCGCCTCGCGGAAGGCGCGCGGCGTGACCATGGCGCTGTAGGTGTCGGCCAGGCTGAGGATGCGGGCGGACATGGGGATGTAGTCGCCGCCCATGGCGCCCGGATAGCCGCTGCCGTCGATCTTCTCGTGATGGTGCAGCACGGCGGTGAACCAGGCATCGTCCTGCACGCCCAGGTCGAGCAGCATGTCCACGCCCAGCACCGGGTGCATGCGGATCACCTCGCGCTGTGCGTCGGTGAGGGGGTCGGTCTGCCGGTGCAGGGCCTCCTGCAGGTCCAGGATGGCGATGTTGGCGGTCAGCGCGGCGGCCAGCAGCGAAAGCCGCTCGGCTGGGGGGAGGCCCTTGCGGATGGCCATGATCTCGCACAGCACCGCCACGTCGATGGGATGGATGACCGTGTAGAGGCCCTTGTTGTCGAGGTGCAGGGCGCCCAGCGTGGCGTCGGCGTCGGCGGCGCAGATGGCCTGGATGTGTCGGGCGAGGTCCATGACCCGCTCGGCGAAATTGGCGTCGGGGTGCTTGTCCAGCACGCCCTTGAAGAGCTTGGTCAGCTGCGCCTCCACCATGGCCAGCTGGGAGAAGACGGACGGCTTCTCGGCGGGCGCGGCGGGCTCCGCCGGCCGGCGCGGGGCCCCGCTGGCGCCGCCCTCGCTGTACAGGCCGCGCTCGATGAGGCCCTCCAGCTGGCGCTCGCTGGCGATGGTGACCCCCCGGCGCAGCAGCAGGACGCCGCTCTCGTCGTAGCAGTCGAAGGGCAGGGGTTCCCCCACCCGGATGTCACTGAGCTTGACGCGGCTCATCTCGTTGCGCTTCTCCTCGATCCTCTGCGTGCCGGAGTCCTCGCGGCCCGCCCGGGGCATGCCTGGTTATCGGCAGGACGGCAGGGGACTTGAGCCACGCGGGGCCGGCCGCGCGAATCCGTAGCCGCGCATCAATATGAATCTACTAAAATTAGATACCGCTTCGGTTGGTTATGATTCCATCGATCAATCGCCGACCAGACGGGTTTTTGTCGCGGGCGCGACGCCCGCTCCAGTCCGAAGGGAATTGCGTGGAACTTCCCGGCACCCGACCCGACCAGGACCTCGGCCGCCACGAGGTCAAGACCACCACCTGCTACATGTGCGCCTGCCGCTGCGGCATCCGGGTGCACCTGCGCGACGGCGAGGTGCGCTTCATCGAGGGCAACCCGGACCATCCCCTGAACCGGGGCGTGCTGTGCGCCAAGGGCTCCTCGGGCATCATGAAGCAGTATTCGCCCGCCCGCCTCACCCGGCCCTTGCGGCGCAAGGCCGGCGCCGAGCGGGGCGCCGGCGAGTTCGAGACGATCTCCTGGGACACGGTCTTCGACCTGCTCGCCGAGCGCCTGGGCCGCATCCGCGCCAGCGACCCGAAAAAGTTCGCCCTCTTCACCGGCCGCGACCAGATGCAGGCCCTCACCGGCCTGTTCGCCCGCCAGTTCGGCACGCCCAACTACGCCGCCCACGGCGGCTTCTGCTCGGTGAACATGGCCGCCGGCATGATCTACACCATCGGCGGCTCGTTCTGGGAGTTCGGCGGGCCGGACCTGGACCGCGCCAAGCTGTTCGTGATGATCGGCACCGCCGAGGACCACCACTCCAACCCGCTCAAGATCGCCATCTCCCAATTCAAGCGCAACGGCGGCAAGTTCATCTCCATCAACCCGGTGCGCACCGGCTACTCGGCCATCGCCGACGAGTGGGTGCCGATCCGGCCGGGCACCGACGGGGCCCTGTTCCTGGCCCTGATCCACGAGCTGATCCGCCTGGGTCTCTACGACCGCGACTTCCTCACCCAGTACAGCAACGCGGCGGAACTGGTGAACCTGGACGAGGGCAGCAGCGAATACGGCATGTTCGTGCGCTTCGAGGTGCCGCCCGAGGAGGGCTGCTTCGATCCGCAGAACAAGCTGTGGTGGGACCGCGAGCTGAACCGCCCGGTGGGCACCCACACCCCGGGCGTCGAGCCGCGCCTGCTCGGCGAGTTCCACCTCGCCGACGACACGCCGGTGAAGCCCGCCTTCCAGCTGCTCAAGGAGCGGGTCGAGGCCTACACGCCGGAGTGGGCCGCCGGCATCACCGGCATCCCGGCCGAGACCATCCGCCGGCTGGCCCACGAGATGGGCATCACCGCGCGCGACCGCAAGATCGAGCTGCCCATCGCCTGGACCGACGTGTGGGACAACGAGCACCGCACGGTGGTCGGCAACCCGGTGGCCTTCCACGCCATGCGCGGCCTGGCGGCCCACTCCAACGGCTTCCAGACGATCCGGGCGATGTCCATCCTGATGACCCTGCTGGGCACCATCGACCGGCCCGGCGGCTTCCGCCACAAGGCGCCCTTCCCGCGCCCCATCCCGCCCTGCGCCAAGACCCCCAACGGGCCCGAGGGCGTGCGCCCGGACATGCCGCTGGACGGCATGCCGCTGGGCTGGCCGGCCGACCCGGATGACCTGTTCGTGGATGCGGCCGGCGAGCCGGTGCGCATCGACAAGGGCTTCTCCTGGGAGTACCCGCTGTCCGCCCACGGCCTGATGCACAACGTCATCACCAACGCCTGGCGCGGCGACCCCTACCGGCTCGACACGCTGCTGATCTTCATGGCCAACATGGCCTGGAACTCGACCATGAACACGGCGGAGGTGCGCCGCATGCTCGCCGACAAGGACGAGGACGGCGAGTACCGGATCCCCTTCCTGGTGGTGGCCGACGCCTTCCATTCCGAGATGACCGCCTTCGCCGACCTGGTGCTGCCGGACACCACCTATCTCGAGCGGCACGACGTGATGAGCATGCTCGACCGGCCGATCTCCGAGTTCGACGGCCCGGTGGATTCGGTGCGCATCCCGGTCGTGGAGCCCACGGGCGAGTGCAAGCCGTTCCAGGAGGTGCTCATCGAGCTCGGCTCGCGGCTGAAATTTCCGGCCTTCGTCGATAAGCAGGGCAAGCGCAAGTTCCGCGACTACCCCGACTTCATCGTCAACTACGAGACCGCGCCCGGTTCCGGCATCGGCTTCCTGTCCGGTTGGCGCGGCCGGGGCGGGGAGAAGTTCCTGCGCGGCGAGCCCAACCCGCGGCAGTGGGAGATGTACGCCCGCAACGGCGGCTACTACCACCACGAGCTGCCCCGGAGCTACCAGTACATGCGCAACTGGAACAAGGGTTATCTCACCTGGGCGCGCGCGCACGGCCTGACGCGCTACGCCGAGCCGATCAACATCCACGTCTATTCCGAGGTGCTGCAGAAGTTCCGCCTCGCCGCCCAGGGCCGCACCGACACCCGCCAGCCCCCGGACCGGCTGCGCAAGCGGGTGGAGACCTACTGCGACCCGCTGCCCTTCTACCACGAGCCGCTGGAGAGCCAGCTCACCGACACCCGGCGCTATCCGCTCAACGCCGTGACGCAGCGGCCGATGGCCATGTACCACTCCTGGGACAGCCAGAACGCCTGGCTGCGGCAGATCCACGCCCACAACCACCTGTATATCCACCCGAAGACCGCCGCCGCCGCCGGCATCGCCGACGGCGCCTGGATGTGGGTGGAATCGCGCTGGGGGCGGGTGCGCTGCCTGGCCTGCCACTCGGAGTCCACCGAGCCGGGCACGGTGTGGACCTGGAACGCCATCGGCAAGGCCAAGGGCGCCTGGGGCCTGGCGCCGGACGCCAACGAGTCGAGCAAGGGCTTCCTGCTCAACCACCTCATCAGCGAGGAGCTGCCGCCCCACGACGCCGGCGAGCACCTGTCCAACTCCGACCCCATCACCGGCCAGGCGGCCTGGTACGACGTGCGCGTGCGGGTCTACCCGGCCGGGCCGGACGAGCCGGCGGAGTCCTTCCCGCAGTTCGCGGCGATGAAACCCGCGCCCGGCATGACGACGGCGCGGCCGAAATGGTTCGCCTACGTCGCCGGAAAGTTCGCCGGCGCGTCTGGCAAGGAGCCTTGACGTGACGCAACTCGCCCTGGTCATCGATCTGAACGTCTGCGTCGGCTGCCACGCCTGCGTCACCAGCTGCAAGCAGTGGAACACCTCCGGCTGGGCCGGCCCGATGGCCGACTTCAACCCCTACGGGGCGGACCCCACCGGCACCTTCTTCAACCGGGTGCAGACCTTCGAGGTGGGCGAGTTCCCGCACACCCAGACGGTGCACTTCCCGAAGAGCTGCCTGCACTGCGAGGATCCGCCCTGCGTGCCGGTCTGCCCGACGGGGGCGTCCTACAAGCGCAAGGAGGACGGCATCGTCCTGGTCGACTACGACAAGTGCATCGGCTGCAAGTACTGCTCCTGGGCCTGCCCCTACGGCGTGCGCGAGCTGGACGAGGCGCAGAAGGTGATGAAGAAGTGCACCCTGTGCGTCGACCGCATCTACGACCAGACCATTCCAGAGGACCGCCGCAAGCCCGCCTGCGTCATCGCCTGCCCGACCAGCGCGCGGCTGTTCGGCGACGTGCACGACCCCGATTCGGAGGTGTCGGTGGCCATCCGCGAGGCGGGCGGCTACGCCCTGATGCCCGAGTGGGGCACGCGGCCGGCCAACCACTACCTGCCGCGGCGCAGGACCGCCATCCGCATCCACCCCGACGAGCTGGTGCGCGCCGACAATCCGCTCACCAAGGAGGACGTGGCCCTGCCCAGCGCGGACAACACCCTCGAAGACGCGATCATGTAAGGACAACCAGCGTGCATCCCGCCTTTTCCGTCATCTTCCTCACCACCCTGATCGGCGCCGGTCAGGGACTGTTCCTCGCTCTGTACACGGCCCAGAGCTACGCCGCCTTCGGACTGCTGCCCGCGCAGGACGGGGCGGCCTTCCACGGACCCGGCAGCCTGATGGTGCTGCTGCTGATGGGGGCGGGGCTCGCCGCCTCCTTCTTCCACCTCGGCCGCCCGGAGCGGGCCTGGCGGGCGGCGGCGCAGTGGCGCACCTCCTGGCTGTCGCGCGAGGTCATCGTCCTGCCCGCCTTCATGGGCAGCGTCTTCCTCTACGGCCTGCTCCACTGGCTGGGCTGGAATCCGGCGCTGGCGCGCCTCTCCCCGGACTTCGCCGTGTCCCCGCAGATGCTGGTGGGCAGCGCCGCCATGCTGCTGGCCTTCGCCCTGTTCGTCTGCACCGGCATGATCTACGCCTGCCTGCGCTTCATCCAGGAATGGCACACGCCGCTGACGGTGATCAACTTCATCCTGCTCGGCACCGCCTCCGGCTTCGTCCTGGCCGCCGCCTTCTCCTCGACCGCCGCGCCGGACCTGGACCACTTCTTCACCGGCTGGGCCCTGGCCCTGACCCTGGCGGCGGCCGTCTTCCGCGTCGCCGCCCTGATGCGCAACCGGCGCCTGACGCCCCGGTCCACCCTGCAGACCGCCATCGGTGTCAAGCATCCGCGCATCGCGCAGAAGTCGCAGGGCTTCCTGGGCGGCTCCTTCAACACGCGGGAGTTCTTCCACGGCCAGGGGGCGGGGGTGCTGCGCGGCGTCAAGTGGCTGTTCCTGGCCCTGGTCTTCGTCCTGCCCGCGATCCTGCTCGCCACGGCGCTCGCCGAGCCCGCCGCCGGCCCGCTGTGGGCGACGTTCCTGCTGCAGTACGCCGGTCTGCTTGCCGAGCGCTGGTTCTTCTTCGCCCAGGCCAACCATCCCCAGAACCTCTACTACCAGGCGGTGGCCTGAGCCGGGGCGGGGCTTTATGACGATCCCGACTGGGAGTATCGTGGCGTGAACCGATCCGCGTGACGACCGCCATGAGCCACAAGCACGAAAACCTGCTGCGCAGCATCTTCCAGGACCCCATCAGCGGCAACATCCACTGGCGCGACGTGGAGTCCCTGCTGCACCACCTGGGCGCCCAGGTGGAGACCCACTCCGGGGCGCGGCTGCACGTGGTCCTCAACCGCGTCGAGGGCACCCTGCACCGGCCGCACCACAGCAACGTGCTGAGCCGCCAGGACGTCAAGCACCTGCGCGAGTACCTCGCCCACGCCCGGGTGACGCCGTCGCTGTACGAGGCCGAGAAGTAGCCCCGGCCTTCGTCCCGGCCGGCGCCAATTTATTGATATCATTGCCATGTTTCGCCGCCCGCCGGCCCCGGCGGGCGGTTTCGCTTCCGGCGGCCACGTGCCGCCCCCATCCTTCGTAGAGCAATGACCGACACCCCCTACCCGAGCGACCTGTTGCGCGATGTGCAGCGCCGCCGCACCTTCGCCATCATCTCCCACCCGGACGCCGGCAAGACCACCCTAACGGAAAAGCTGCTGCTGTTCGGCGGCGCCATCCAGATGGCCGGCACGGTGAAGGCGCGCAAGAGCTCGCGCCACGCCACCTCGGACTGGATGGAGGTGGAGAAGCAGCGCGGCATCTCGGTGACCAGCTCGGTGATGCAGTTCGACTACGCCGGCCACACCATCAACCTGCTCGACACCCCCGGCCACGAGGACTTCTCCGAGGACACCTACCGGGTGCTCACGGCGGTGGACGCGGCGGTGATGGTGATCGACGCGGCCAAGGGCGTGGAGGCGCAGACGATCAAGCTGCTGGAGGTCTGCCGGCTGAGGAACACCCCCATCATCACCTTCGTCAACAAGATGGACCGGGAGGTCAAGCCGCCGGTGGACCTGCTGGAGGAGATCGAGGCGGTGCTGAGGATCGACTGCGCCCCGGTGACCTGGCCGATCGGCATGGGCAAGGCCTTCCGCGGCGTCTACCACCTGCTGCACGACCAGACCCTGCTGTTCCAGGCCGGCGAGGAGCATGCCGGCGGCGAGACCGAGCTGATCGACGGTCTTGCCAATCCCAAGCTGGACGCCATGTTCCCCCTGGAGATGGGGCCGATGCGCGAGGACGTGGAGCTGATCCAGTCGGCCAGCCACCCGTTCGACATCACCGCCTTCCTGGCCGGCACCCAGACCCCGGTGTTCTTCGGCTCGGGGATCAACAACTTCGGCGTGCGCGAGATCCTGCAGGCCCTGGTGGAGTGGGCGCCGCCGCCGCAGCCACGGGATGCCGGGACGCGCATGGTGCAGCCGGCCGAACGGCCCTTCACCGGCTTCGTGTTCAAGATCCAGGCCAACATGGATCCCAGGCACCGCGACCGCATCGCCTTCTTCCGCGTCTGCTCCGGCCGCTACGCGCCGGGCATGAAGGTGCAGCACCTGCGCCTGGGGCGCGAGATGAAGATCGGCAACGCGCTCACCTTCATGGCCAACGAGCGGGTGCACATGGAGGACGCGGTGGCCGGCGACATCATCGGCATCCACAACCACGGCCAGCTGCAGATCGGCGACACGCTGACCGAGGGCGAGCCGCTGCACTTCAAGGGCATTCCCTACTTCGCCCCGGAGGAGTTCCGCATCGTCCGCCCCAGGGACCCGCTCAAGTCCAAGCAGCTGCAGAAGGGCCTGCAGGAGCTGGGCGAGGAGGGGGCCATCCAGGTCTTCCAGCAGGTGGCGGGCGGCAACATGCTGCTCGGCGCGGTCGGCCAGCTGCAGTTCGAGGTGGTGGCCGCCCGCCTGCAGGCCGAGTACAAGGCCGAGGCCCAGTACACCCCGTCGGACATCTACACCGCCCGCTGGCTCAGCTTTCCCGACGACGCCGCGCGGCGCCAGTTCGAACGCGAGCAGGCGGCCCGCCTGGCCACCGACGTGGACGGCAATCCGGTCTATCTGGCCACCAACCGCTACAACCTGCAGCTGCTGATGGAGAAATGGCCCCGGGTAACCTTCCACGCCACACGGGAACATGGCCAGCGTGTCGCCTGAGACCGGCGCTCCCGCCGGTCACCCCTACGCCGGCCTGACGCCGGACACGGTGCTGGACGCCCTGGAATCCGTCGGCCTCGCTGGCGACGGGCGGCTGCTGGCCCTGAACAGCTACGAGAACCGCGTCTACCAGGTCTGGCTGGAAGACGGCCCGGTGGTGGTGGCCAAGTTCTACCGGCCGGAACGCTGGTCGGACGCCGCCATCCTGGAGGAGCACGCCTACACCCTGGAACTCGCGGAGCGGGAGATCCCAGTGGTGGCGCCCCTGGACCTGGGCGGCACGACCCTGCGCGACCATGCCGGCTACCGCTTCGCCGTCTATCCGCGCCGCGGCGGCCGCGTGCCGGAGCTGTCCGACCCGGCCACCCTGGAATGGCTGGGCCGCTTCATCGGCCGCATCCACGCGGTCGGCGCGCTGCGCCCGTTCGCGCATCGCCCCAGCCTGGACCTGGACAGCTTCGGCACGCAGCCGCGGGATTTCCTGCTTGCGGGAGAGTGGCTGCCAGCGGACCTGCTGCCGGCCTACCGCGCCGCCGTCGACCAGGCCCTGGACGGCGCGCGGCGCTGCTTCCAGCGCGCCGGCGAGGTGGCCGCCCTGCGCCTGCACGGCGACTGCCACGTCGGCAACGTGCTGTGGACCGAGGCGGGCGAACACCCCGGGCCGCACTTCGTCGACTTCGACGACAGCCGCATGGGGCCGGCGGTGCAGGACCTGTGGATGCTGCTGTCCGGGGAGCGCGGCGAGCAGACCCGCCAGCTCGCCGACGTGCTGGCCGGCTACGCCGACTTCCGCGACTTCGATCGGCGCGAACTGTACCTCGTCGAGGCCCTGCGCACGCTGCGCATGATCCACTACGCCGCCTGGCTGGCGCGGCGCTGGGACGACCCGGCCTTCCCGGCCGCCTTCCCCTGGTTCGACACGCAGCGCTGGTGGCAGGATCACATCCTGGCGCTGCGCGAGCAGATCGCCCTGATGGACGAGCCGCCCCTGGCGGTGCCTTGATGACGCCCTGGCCGGAACGGCCTTAGGAGACAGCGATGAGCACAAAACCCGAGACCCGCAACCTGGCCCTGTTCTGCGACTTCGAGAACGTCGCCCTGGGCGTGCGCGAAGCCAAGTACGCCGCCTTCGACATCCGCAAGGTGCTGGAGCGCCTGCTGCTCAAGGGCAGCATCGTGGTGAAGAAGGCCTACTGCGACTGGGAGCGCTACAAGGAGTTCAAGGCGGCCATGCACGAGGCGGCCTTCGAGCTGATCGAGATCCCCCACGTGCGCCAGTCGGGCAAGAACTCGGCCGACATCCGCATGGTGGTGGACGCCCTCGACCTCTGCTACACCAAGGCGCATGTCGACACCTTCGTGATCATCTCCGGCGACTCGGACTTCTCGCCGCTGGTCTCCAAGCTGCGCGAGAACGACAAGACGGTGATCGGCGTCGGGGTGAAGAAGTCCACCTCCGACCTGCTGATCGCCAACTGCGACGAGTTCATCTACTACGACGACCTGGTGCGCGAGGCGGAGAAGCAGGTCAAGGCGCGCGCCAGAGCCAGGCCGAAGACGGCGGCCGGCAAGGCGACCGCCAAGGGTGCCCAGAAGACCGAGGAGGATCGCCGCCAGGAGGCCCTCGACCTGGTCCTGGAGACCGTCGAGGCGCTGCAGGAGGAGCGTGCCGCCGGCGAGAAGGTGTGGGGCTCGATGGTCAAGCAGGCCCTCAAGCGGCGCAAGCCGGGCTTCAACGAGAGCTACCACGGCTTCCGCACCTTCGGCCAGCTGCTGGAGGAGGCCCAGGCGCGCGGCCTGATCGAGCTGGAGCACGACGAGAAGTCGGGCGGCTACGTCATCCTCGGGGTTGCCCAGGGCGCCTAGCGAGACATGCGCGTCCTCTATCTGGACGAGCACCTGCTGGCCGTGGACAAGCCGGCCGGGATGCTGGTGCACCGCACGGGCATCGACCGCCAGGAGACCCGCTTCGCCCTGCAGCGGGCGCGCGACTTGGTCGGCCGCCGCGTCTACCCGGCGCACCGCCTGGACAAGCCCACCGCCGGCGTGCTGCTGTTCGCCCTCGACGCGGACACCGCCCGGCGGCTCGCCGCGCTGTTCGCCGCCGGGGGCGTGACCAAGCGCTACCTGGCCGTGGCGCGCGGCCATCTGCCGGACGCGGGGGTGATCGACCACCCGCTGGCCGAGGCCGCCGACGCCTACGACGACGAGCGGGCCGACCAGCCGTCCGCCGCCGCCCGTGCGGCGCGGACCGAATACCGTTGCCTGGGCCGCGCGGAGCTGCCGCAGGCCGTCGGCGCGCATGCCACGGCGCGCTACTCGCTGGTCGAGGCGACGCCGCTGACCGGCCGCCGGCACCAGATCCGCCGCCACCTGAAGCACGTCTCCCACCCCGTCGTCGGCGACACCACCCACGGCGACGGCCGGCACAACCGCCTGTTCCGCGATCGCTTCGGCTGCCGGCGCCTGCTGCTCGCCGCCGTGGCGCTCGACCTCGTCCACCCCGTCACCGGGCGGCGCCTGGCCATCCGCGCGCCGCTCGACGACGGGTTCCGCGAGGTCCTGGCGGCGCTCGGCTGGGCCGACCTGGCCGGCGACGCCGCCTGATGGCCTGGCAGGTCTACATCCTGCGCTGCGCCGACGGCAGCCTCTACACCGGCATCACCACCGACCTGGCGCGCCGGCTGGCGGAGCACAACGGCGAGGGGGGAAAGGGCGGACTCGGCGCGCGCTACACGCGGGCGCGGCGGCCGGTGACGCTGGCGCACGCGGAAGGCTTCGCCAGCCGGGCCGAGGCGGCCCGGCGCGAGGCGGCGCTCAAGGCCCTGGATCGGGCCGCCAAGCTGGCCCTGATCGCGGCGTCCGGCGCCGCCGACTAGCCGAGGGCGTTCTCGGCGAACTGGCGCTGGATGCGCTCCACCTCTTCGCGATGCTCGACCAGCGCCCGCACGCAGTCCCGGTCGAGCTTCTCGCCGGCGATGCCGAGCAGGTAGGCGAACGCCTCGCCGTTGCTCCAGGCCCGCTTTTAGGGCCGCTGGCTGGTGAGGGCGTCGAACACGTCCGCCACCGCCACGATGCGCGCCTCCAGGGGGATCGCCTCGCCGCGGCGGCCTTCCGGGTAGCCGCTGCCGTCCACCGCCTCGTGGTGGTAGTGGGCGATGTGGCGCATCACCTCCACGTGCTGCAGGCCGTGCAGGCTGAAGTTGGCGATGATGGCGTCGATCATCTCCCGCCCCCGCGCCGGGTGGGTGCGCATCACCGCCAGTTCCTCCGGCTCCAGGGCACCGGGCTTGAGCAGCACGCGGTCGGGGATGGCCACCTTGCCGATGTCGTGCAGGGGGGCGAACATGAAGACGTGCTCGATGTAGGTGTCGTCCAGTTGGTGGCTGTCGGCCAGCGCCTGGGCGATCAGCCGGGCGTAGCGGGACATGCGGTCGAGGTGGCTGCCGGTCTCCGGGTCGCGCTGGTGGGTGATGTGGGCCACCGTGCCCAGGGCGGCGGTGAGCGCGCGCAGGGTCGACTGCTCGTCCACCACCATCAGGGCGATGAGGTGGGCGAACAGGTCCAGCTCGTGCAGGGCCTTGTCGGTGAAGACGTCCGTCTGGTAGGCGTTGAAGAAGACGAAGCCGAAGAAGCCGCCCTGGTAGAACATCGGCAGGGTGTAGCTGGCGGCATAGCCCTGGCGGCCGATGCGCCGGGTGTGCTCGTGGCGGCCGTTCTGGAAGGTGACCAGGTTGTTGACCACGCGCGGGCGCCGCTCCTCCAGGATGCGCTTGAGCGACGGGGCGTCGTCCAGGGCCGACTGGTAGTGGGACAGGGGGTCGTCCTCGCCGCTGCTGTGCACGTAGGTCTTGAGCAGGGTGGTCTTGGGGTCGTAGAGGGTGACCGCGATGCGGGCGATGAACGGGAAATGCGCCTTGAGCACCTGGTGGCAATGGACCAGGCGCTCCTTGAGCGGCTTGTCCTCGTTGAGGGTGGCCAGGATGTCCTGGTGCGGCATGGCTTGGCGTCCTTCCGTCCGGGTTTGCCCGGCATTAGAGCATGGCCCGGCCCGCGCGATAAGCCGCCGGCGACGCGCTCGGCGGTTGTCGTCATGACCCTCCCGGGTGTATTACTTTCGCCTATCCCTCCCGGAATAACCCATGGCCGGCAGCACCTACTCCGCCAAGTCCCATCCCGCCCACGCCGCGCGGCGCGAGCACTGGTCCGGGCGGCTGGCCTTCATCCTGGCCGCCACCGGCTCCGCGGTGGGCCTGGGCAACATCTGGAAGTTCCCCTACATCACCGGCATGAACGGCGGCGGCTGGTTCGTGCTGATCTACCTGGCCTGTGTCCTGACCGTGGCCCTGCCGATCATGGTGGCGGAGATCCTCATCGGTCGGTCGACCCAGAAGTCGCCGGTGATGGCCTTCCGCAAGCTGGGCGGCGAGCGCGGCCTATGGCAGGGGGTGGGCTGGCTGGGGGTGGCGGC
>JALOTG010000328.1 GCA_025458005.1 Thiobacillaceae bacterium | reverse complement strand
CAGGCGGCCGGCGGCGCTCTGGCTGTCCTGGCGGCGGTAGCTGATGAAGATGCCCTGCATGCTTGGTTCCTTTCCCTGTTCAGGATAGCAAGGTCGGCGGGCTAGCCGGCCTGCGCGCGGCGGGCAACGAATTCCACCGGTGGGTGGATCGTGTAGCCGCCGCCGCTTTGCAGCGTGAAATGGATGCCGTCGGCGGTGACCCGGCCGGTGTAGCGGTGGGTGACTTCCTTCCACGGTTGCTCGCTGCCCAGCATCTGCTGGCTGCGCGTGACGAAGCGCAGCCATTCGCCCTCCAGGGTCACCCCCTCGATGGCGAGGCGGCCGGTGAGATAGCTCGCGGTACCATGCAGGCGTCCGCCCAGATCCTTGAATTCGAACACCTCGTCATGCTCGTCGCCCCAGTCGTATTTCACGCGGGCGGTCCAGCGCCCGGCGATGTCGGCGGCTTGCAGGCCGGGGTTGCCCGGCGGTGTTGGCGGCGGCGACTTCGGCCAGAGCCAGACAGCGAGCAGTCCGGCCGGCACCAGGGCGGCGGCCGCCAGCAACAGGCGCCGCCGCCGCGCGATCCTGGCGCGCACCGGCGCGACGCTGCCGAGGACGGCCACCAGGCGTGTCAGGTCGGCGCCCCAGCGGTCATCGGACAGGCCCGCCGCCTGGCGCCGGGCCAGGCCGGCGATGGCGGCCGGCAGTTCGGCCTCGGCGGGCATTGCGGCGCCGCCCACCAGCACGGGAATCAACGGTTTGCCCGAATGCAGCGCCGCCTCGATCTCCCGGCGCACGAAATCGCCGGGCTCGTCCAGGCGGCGACCGCCCTTTTCGTCCGCCGCCAGCCAGCGCGGTCCTATCATCACCAGCACGGTATCCACCCGCTCCAGGTGGCGTCCAGGGCGTCGGCCAGGCGGCCGGCGAAGCCGGCGCTGTCGTCGCGGCGGTAGCTGAGGAAGATGCCGGCCATGCCGCCTACCTCATGAAGTGGAGATGTTCGCGGACGAAGGCGCCCATGGCCTTGCCCATGTCCGTCGAGAAGGGAAAGGCGTCGTCGCGGCCAGGCGCCAGACCCACCCGTTGTTCGCGGCGCTCGCCGCCGTCGCAGGGCAGGGCGGCCAGGCGCAGTTCCGGCCAGTGCGCGCTTTCCGCTTGAGAGATGCTGAATTCCTGGCGCGCCAGGGCGACCCAGAGGACGCTCGCGCCGGCATCCCGGCAGGCCTGTTCGCGCGCGGACGGCCCGCCTTCCAGCAGGCTGAGCGCCTGCTCACCGGGCGATCCCAGCACCACGCTGAGGCGAGCGCCGGCCTGTTCCAGCAGCCGGTCGCGGAACAGGGCGGCCATTTTCGCGCTGTAAGCGGGCGACTCCTCCCGGTTCCAGAAAGCCCGATTGCTGGGCAGGCCCAGGGCGTGGATCACCGCCTTGGCTTTTTTCGCTGCGGGTGGCGCGGCGGTGGGAGTCCCGCCGGCCACTGCCTCCGCGGCGGCGCGGATGGGGGCCGCCGCCGCCACAGCGGCGGGGGGAATGGCGGCCGCCGGGGGCGCGGCGGGCGCGGGTGCGGCCGGGATCGCCGCCGTCGATGTTGCCGCCGATGGCGCCGGCGCCTGGCGTTCAGGGCGGGGTGCGGGCCGGCTCGGCGCTGGCGCGGGCGGTCCCAATTCGGTATCAACCGAAGCGGATGGGGCCGCCGAGACAGGCGGGAATTCCGGGGGCGCTTCGGCAGGCCGCTCTGGCGCGCGCGACCACAGGCCCAGGCCGATGCCCGCCAGCGCCAGGACCAGGGCGCCGGCCAGCCAGGCGGTCGGGCGGGAACGGCCGGTGGCGCTTTGCGGCGCGGGGACGAGAACCGGTTCCAGGGTACGCAACAGGTGTTCCACGTCCGCGTCCCAGCGGCTGTCGCGCAGTTCCACGGCCTGGCGGCGGGCGAGCGGCCGCAGGGCGTCGGGCAGGGCCTCCTGCGTCGGCATCGCCGCACCTTCCACCAGTACCGGGATGACGCGGATTCCGCGCGCCAGGGCGGCGCCGGTTTCCAGGCGCACGAAGTCGCGCGGGTCGTCCAGTCGGCGCGAGCCGTCGGCACGGCATCGATGCTGTCGACGAAATCGACACCGGCATCGATGCCTTCGACGTCCATGAACACAGCGGCCTTGCCGAAGCGCGCCTTGAGGCGGTCGAACAGCCGGCCGGCATGGCCGGCGGCGTCCTCGCGGCGGTAGCTGATGAAGATGCCGCCCATCAGGCGAAGCCCCGCAGGTGTTCGCGACGCACGTGGGCATTGGCGTAGGTCGCGCCCACCCGCTGGATGGCGGCGATGTGCTGGATCGAATCCATCACCTGCACGCTGGCCGGGTCGATGTCGGCAAGGCCCAGGGCGGCCAGGCCGGCGGGGGAGACGTCCGGGTCGTAGCGGGCGTAGGCGAACTGCTTGGCGCCGGTCCAGTTGGACTCGCCCGGCGCCGCCAGCATGTCGCCCACCTCGCGGTCGATGGGGCCGCCGTGGCGGCACTCGCCCAGCATGCGGCAGGCCATGTCCCAGCCGGCGGAGGCGGCGTTCATGAGGGCGGAGGGGATGCTCTTGGCGTGGTCGAGCAGCCAGAGATC
>JALOTG010000221.1 GCA_025458005.1 Thiobacillaceae bacterium | reverse complement strand
TGATCCGGCCTTCCTCCTGGGTGAACACCCGCAGCAGGCGACGGGCCTTGAGGGTGCCGGTGTGCACGCTCACGCGCTCCACCGGCCCCCGGACCGCCGCTGCCACCTCCACCAGGTGGGTGCGGGCCTCACGGGCGGCCTGGCCGGTGGGCGGGGCGGGCGAGGGCGAGCAGGCCGTCAGCGCCAGGGCTGCCCCGACGGCCACCGACGCACCCGTCCGCCGCACCGCGCGCTGGAGAAGGCAAAGTAAACCGGGACGTATCGGCATCAGCTTCTCGAGCGGTGGTGGGATCCCGCGCCCGGATCATAGTGCCGACGCCATGGCCGGAGCGACGGGGACGCATCCCGCTCCGGCCGCCGGACACCTCGGGCGAGCTCCAGATCGCCCCGTCCCGAGTGCTATTGTCATCCTGAGGCATGCGGTCCGCAGCGTTGGAACACGAGAGGCGCCGAACTGATGCGCGGCTGGACGGATCGAGCGGGAACGCGCCTGTGAAGGACCCGGCGACCTTCCAGGGCCGCGCCCTCTGGCTGCTGGTGCTATACGCGGCCGTCATTATTTACGGAAGCCTGCTGCCGTTCGACCTGCGCCCGCCGCCTGCACAAGGGGCCTGGCAGGCCTTTCTCGGGATCCGCTACTTCTCCCTGGGGGTCGCTTCGCGGGCGGACTGGATCGCGAATGGTCTGCTCTACCTGCCGCTTGGCTTCCTGGGCATGGCCTGGCTCGGGCAGCGCGCGCGCCGGCCGGGGGCGTTGCTCTGGCGGGCCCTAGCCGCCTGGTTAGCTGCGCTCGCTCTGGCCCTGGGGGTGGAGTACGCCCAGATCTGGTTCGCCCCCCGTACCGTCTCGCTCAACGACCTGCTGGCCGAGGCGATCGGCAGCGCGGCCGGTATCGGCCTCTGGATCGCCGGGCGGGACTGGCTCGCCCGTCAGCTCGGCCGGATCGCGGCCGGCGGCCCTGCCGCGATCCGGGGGCTGCTGGCGCTGTACGCGGTGGCCTATCTGGCGCTGGCCCTGTTCCCGTTCGACCTCCTCGTATCGGACCGAGAGCTGCGCTGGCGACTGGCAGGCGGCGGCTGGGGCTGGCTGCTCGCGCCCAACGCCTGCGGCGACGGCCTGCGCTGCGGGCTCGGGCTCGCCGCCGAGGTGCTGGCCACGGTGCCGTTCGGCATCCTGCTGGCGCTGGAGGGACGCCCGCGCAGCCTGCGCTCGGCACTCACCTGGGGCGGGGGGCTGGGGATCCTGGTTGAGGGGATGCAGCTCTTCATCGCCTCGGGGGTGAGCCAGGGGCTGTCGGTGCTCACCCGTCTGGCCGGGACCGGCCTCGGGCTCTGGGCGGCTGCCGAGTTGGGGCACTGGGCGCGGCGTCCGGTACCGGCGTGGGTTGCGCCGGCGGTCCTGCTGGCGGGGCTCGGCTACCTGACCCTGGTGCTGCGGGTCAACGGCTGGCTCGCGGCTGGCTGGCAGGACACCGCGGTGGCCCTGGCCAAGCTCAAGCCGCAGATGTTCCTGCCCTTTTACTACCACTACTTCACCACCGAGGCGCAGGCGATGCAGAGCCTGGTCGCCCACGCCGGCCTGTACCTGCCGGTCGGGGTTGGCTACTGGCTCTGGGCCACGGCGTCACGCGCCTTGCCGCGCGCCTGGGTCCCCGCCGCCCTGGCCGCAGCGCTCGCTGCCCTGGCGGAGGCAGGCAAGCTCTTCGTCGCCGGCAAGCACCCGGACCCGACCAATATTCTGATCGCGCTGGTGGCGGCGGTTCTCGGGTACGTCGGGACGCGGTGGCTGGCGCGCCAGCTGGCGGCGGGCCCCGCCCACGGCCAGACCGCGGTCCGCCCCCCCGTCCTTTCAATGGGGTCAGACACCATTGTTCCGCATAGCGGGATTCCAATGGCGTCTGCTCCCATTTTTCCGCGTCTGCCCGCTCGCCCGCGCGTTCGGCTCGACGGCAAGACGTCAATGGTGTCTGACCCCATTGATACCATGGTGTCTGACCCCATTGATCTCGGGGGGGGGCCGCGTTGGTCGGCCGGTCTCGTCGTGGCGTTGGTACCGACCGCCTGCCTCACGGCCGGCATCCTGGCGTTCCCCCTCGCCCGGCCGTTACTGATCCTGGGGCTCGTCCTTTACGCGACCTTGCTCTGGAGGCGTCCGCACGCCTGGGTCGCAGTCCTTCCGGCACTCCTGCCGATGCTCGATCTGAGCGACGTCACCGGGCGCCTGTGGCTCGATGCCTTTGACCTGGTCGTGTTGCTGACGCTCGCCGTCGGATACGCCCGCCTGTCGGGGCTGCGCCCACGCCCCTGGCCGCATCCCCTCTGGCCGCTGGCCTGGGTCCTGCTCTGGCTCACCTGGACGCTGGCCACCGCTCGAGGCCTCTGGCCCCTCTGGGCCAGCGACTGGCCGCCGGCGGCGACCTCCCATTCGCCGATCGAGGCGTGGATGGTGGGCAAGGGCCTGCTCTGGGCGCTGCTGCTCCTGCCCCTGCTACGAAGGATCCCCGTCGCCTCGCTGGATCAGGCGAGACGCTTGTTCCTGCACGGGGTCGTCGCAGGGCTCGCCGCGGTAACGCTCTTTGTGCTCTGGGAGCGGCAGGTCTTTGTCGGGATTGCCGACTTCGAGAACGTCTTTCGCGTGACCGGGCCGTTCGCGAGCATGCACACGGGGGGCGCCTACATCGAGGCCTACCTCGGCTTTGCCTTCCCTCTGTTGGCCGCCTGGGTGCTGACGGTGTCCCGATGGGACCTGCGCGTGATCGGCCTGGTGATCGCGGCGTTGTCCAGCTACTCGATGCTCGTCACGTTCTCACGCGGCGGATATGGTGGCCTGCTCGTAGGGCTGGTGGTGGTCGCGCTAGGCGCAATCCGCTCCCGCGCGACGTCCCCGCCCTTGCGCGGCGTGCTCGTGGGCGGGCTGGTGCTGGCCGCGACTGCCGCGGCGGTGCCGGTGCTCTCGGGGGAGTTCGCGCAGTACCGCCTGGCCCGCGCCTCTGCCGATCTGTCCGTTCGGCAGGCGCACTGGTCCCGTGCGCTCGGGTTGATGGACGACGACCTCACCAGCATGCTCACCGGCATGGGCTTTGGCCGGTATCCGGCCACGTACCTCTTCAGAGCGGACACGGACCCGCCCCCCACGACCTTCGTGGTCGTCGACGACGGCGGCGACCCGCACCTGCGGCTGGGGGCCGGCGAGGCGGCCTACCTCGACCAGCGGGTGGCCGTCGAGCCGGGTGCGGTGTACACGCTGTCGGCGCGCGTGCGACAGCCCATGGGCCCGGCGCAGGTCAGCGTTGCCCTGTGCGAAAAGGCACTGCTGTACTCGTTCGCGTGCGTCTGGCATCGCCTGGATCTGCAGGCAACGGGGGCCGGTTGGCAGTCCGTGACGGTGCCAGTGGACGCAGGCCGCTTGAGTGCCGAGGACAACGGGCTGGGCCCGCCCCTCAAGCTGTCACTCCATCATTCAGGGTCCCCGTTCCCGGTCGATATCGACGACGTGAGCCTCCGGGCTCCGTCCGGGCTGGAGCTCGTGGCAAACGGGGATTTTGGCCGGGGGGTTCAACGCTGGCTGTTCGTCACCGACCAGGATCTGGCCTGGCACATCCACCAACAGTGGCTGGAGACGTACTTCGCCCAGGGGGCTCTCGGCGTGCTTGCGGTGATCACGCTGTTGACCGGTGTCGCGAAAGTCCTTGGACCCGCGGTGCTGGCCGGAGACCTGTGGGGAACCGCGCTCGCCGGCGCGCTGGCGGCCTTTCTCGCCGTGGGAATGCTTGGCAGCACGTTAGACACCGCGCAGTTGTCGATGCTGTTCTATCTGGGAGCGTTCAGTGTGCTGTTACTGCCCAAGGGCCCCGGCACGGTCCCGAGGGTCAACGCGTGACGGTGGGCTGGCATGGCGTGCTAGCATCCTGGGCAAGGCTGCCGAACCGGAGGGTCTGGTCGTGAAGCATTGGATCGTTGCGAGTGCAGTGCTGTTTATCGGTGTGGCGTCGGAGGCGATGGGGGAGAGTTGTTCATCGGCTGGGTATTCGAATCGTCTGAATCAAAATCGGATTGGGACTGCCCTAGGCGGTAAGAGGGTCCAAGCGACAGCGCCAGGGGGGGAAGAATGGAGAGAGGACCATTGTGCGATAGTCGGCACAACCGGACCTCTTTACAAGGTTGGCGCCGGCACCGCGGTCGATCCGCGAGCGTACCGCGGCAGTTGGCAGATAATTGATCAAGGCGCCAACGCGAAAGTGCAGTACAGCTACACAGTGGGTGGAAATTCCCAGTACACGTGGTCGCTCTGGTCGAACACGAACAATGCCAGCGGCAACCTCTGTTGGGGCGATCCAAACAATGCGGATGAGAAGATCGCCACTGCTTTGGCTCCAACGGCGATTCCCGCCGGCCTTCCCTGCGTTACCCCGCCATAATACTAATGCGCTAATGGGAAAAAGTGGGAAAAAGGGGTCGAACTGAATTTCACTCTGCTTGCCGGCGCCGTCGTATCTGAGGTCCAGCGCTCTGGCGGCCCGCGAACTGCTATCGGACGAAATTC
>JALOTG010000220.1 GCA_025458005.1 Thiobacillaceae bacterium | reverse complement strand
GAGGCGGCTTCTTCCGGCGTCAGTACGAACCCCATACCGAGCACGATGGAACCCTGGAAAGACTTGTCCTCATTGGCCTTGAGACGTTGCGGCGGGCCGCTGACGGCCCCAGGCTCGGTGAGATAGGGCGTGATGCCGGTGACTGGCCGCTCGTTGAGCATCCAACCCGCCTTCCAGTCACTGCCCGGAGGTAGGCGATGCAACCAGACATGGGCGACCTCCAGGTTCGCGGTGCTGGGCCATTTGCGACTCGGGATCGCACGCGGAATCGCGACACCCCGCGCGGCGAGCTGATCGAGGCCGACCTCGCGGCTGTCGCCCTGGGCGATGGTGTTGGTGGCCAGCAGGCCGGCCATGCCGCCAGGACGCAGCAGGCTGGCGACGCGCAGAAAAAAGTAGGCGCAGAGATCGGCGCTGCCGCGTTGGCCGCCCGCGAGGTGTTGCACCAGATAGTCGCGATAGGCGGTGCCGAGATTGCCGGTGATCTTCTGCCCCCCCATGAACGGCGGGTTACCGACAAAGGCATCGAAGCCAGCCGACCGGCCCGGCTCCGTCGGCAGGAACACCTCGGGGAAGGCCAGCGGCCAATGCAGCGGGTGTTGGCCGGTCAGCCAGCTCTCGGCCTGTTGTTCCATACCGCCGTAGTCCAGCAGGGCGGCGGTCTGCAACAGATCGTCCGCACGCGTGCGCCTGGCTCCGGCCGCGGCCAGCTTGGCCCCGGTCACCAGATCGGCCAACAAGCAGGTCTGGCGCACCGCCTCCTCGGCGTCCACCAGCAGCAGGGCCTTGCTCTGCACCTGATCCAGGCTGTTGTCCGGAATCGCGGCCAGCTCGGCGCGCTTGCGGGCGGCATCGTGCAGGTTGTCCGTATGCACCGAGAGCCGCTGCTGACCGCTGCCATCGCGGTAGAAGGCCGCCAGTTCGTCGAGCCGGGCCATGCCGAGCAGCGAGTCACCGGCGCGCAGTGCATGATCGAGAAAGGTAAAGGGCTTGTCGCGCTGCAAGGTCACCAGCCACAGCGATAGTTTAGCCATCTCCACCGCCAGCGGGTTGATGTCGACGCCGTACAGACAGCGATCGGCGATCAGGCGGCGGGCGACCAGACGGCGTTCCTCGGCATCTACGGGGATGGGACAGGTCAGCGGGCGCTCGGCGGCGAGGGTGCCCTCGGGGCTGATGACGACCTGACCGGGATGGTCGGACTCCAGGATTTCCCAGGCTTCCACCAGCTTGTCGGCCAGATAGCGGCAACCTTGCACCAGAAAGGCCCCGGAGCCGCACGCCAGGTCGCAGACCTTCAGCGCCAGGATCTCGGCGGGTCCGCGCAGGGTCGCGCGCGAAGGCGCCACACCGTCGGCCAGGCCGGCATAGACCAGCGGATCGAGGGCATGGCGGACGATGGGCTCGGTCAGTTCCGGTGGGGTGTAGTGCGTGCCGCTGCTGCGCCGGTCCTGACCAGCGGTGACGAAGACGCTGCCGGGGGTGATGACCACCGGGTAGCCGAGGGTGTCGGTGCGCAGCAGGGCGGCGAAGGGGGCGATGCGTGCGCATAGCTCCGCGTCGTTGTCGCAGGCGGTGCGCAGACGAGCGTCGGCTTCGTTGGCAACCGCGCCCCTTGTGCCAGGCCCTGGCTCGGCGACCGCGGCGGCGAGCGCATTGCGCAGCGCGCTGGGACTGCGCTGGGTGGCGTCCTGCAAGGCGGCCACCAGGGCGTCCGTGCCCTGGGCGTGCAGGGCTTCCAGGGTGGCTAAGGGCCGCTCGGCGGTGCGGCCCTTGGCGGCGCTCAGGCCGAGCACGGCCTCGGTGGTGCGGCGCGCGGTATGGTCGAGCAGTCCCTCGTAGACGGTGCCGATGTTCTCTTCGGTCAGCGCCTTGAATGACAGGCGCCGGGCCTGGGCCGGTCCGCCACCCGGGGTGGCGAGCTGGAGGTACTGGAGGGCTTCGAGCAGGTGCAGCACGGTACGGTTGTGGATGGGCAGCGGCTCGGCGGTCGTTTCGCGCCACTGGCTGCCGGGCCGGCGCCCTTCGAGGAAGGGGTAGCGGTCCGGATCGAAGAGGTGACCGCCATAGGCGGGTAGGCGCAGGTCCTGGGCCTCGCTCCCGGCGTAGATGAGCCGGAACAAGGCCAGCAGCCGGTTCCAGGCGTCGTGGCGGCGCTCCAGGATCTCTTCGCCGAGTTGATCGGCGGCCTCGCGCAACTGGGCGCCGAGGGTGGAGACGGCATAGTGCTGGGCATAGATGGGGTTGTCCGCCGGCAGCAGGTTGCGCTCCTCGGCGAACAGCAGGAAGACCAGCCGCATCATGACCGTCAGGCCGGACTCGTAGAGCCGGGTGGCGGTGACACCGTGCAGCAGGGCGCGCCCGCGCTCCTTGTCGAGCCGGTCGATGGACTGGATCAGGATCTCGACGGCGGCGAGCACCTGGGCGCCGAGCTGGGCGGTCACTTCCTGCTGGTGGTCGGCGCTCTCGGCAAAGAGGGCATCCAGCCGATCCGCCGCCGCGACCCCGAACCAGCGGCGCAGGCCCAGCAGGCTGACCAGGGCGCGCAGGGTCAGGGGCTCCTCGCTCCAGAGGGCCGCGTGCCAGGTGGCGTAGCTGGCGGTCTCGACCGCGCGTGGGGCGTACACCAACAGCCAGTCCTCGCCGTTGGTGACCAGGCCCAGCGGCACGTCGGCGGCGCGCAGCAGGTCGGCCATGCGGGCGGCGGGCGAGGCCTTCCAGAAACGACCGGGGACGGTCCGGTCGAGGCGCTGGCCGGCGGGATAGGTCTGGATCAGCAGGCGCGGCGTGTGGCCGGTGTCTGGACTGGCCGCGGTCGGCTCGGCGGCGCTGGGGGTTTGGGGGGGCGGCGCGACCGGCGGGTCGAACGGATCGTCGAACAGGTCGGCGGTGAGGTTGGCCGGGGCGGGGTCCGACCCGGTCTCGGTCTCGGCCGCCGGTGCGGTCGTGGCCGGCGCCATCAGCGCCAGGTCCGGGCGCAGGATCTCGCCCTCTTCGGCGCGATTGAGCTGGAGGTGCCGCGGTAAGGCTTGGTCGCGCCGCAGGGCTGACGCCGGTAGTTCCAGTACCTCCTCCAGCACGAAGCGAATCCAGGCTTGATGCAGGGCCGGATCGGGCTTGCCGGTCTCGTGGCTCGCCTGCCATTCGCCGTAGGCTTGCGTCAGACGCCGGCGGACCGCGGTGCCGACGGTATCGAGCCCCTGGGGGAAGACACGCAACAGGACCGGCAGTGAGAGGAAGGGGCCGGACTGCTCGATCAGACCGAGCCATTCGGTATGGTGATGGGCACTCGACATGGGCGGTGATCCTGGTGTCCCTGGCGGCGTCAGCCGTTGAGCCGCTGCGGCACCAGGAAGGTGACGGCGACCGGAAACAGCCGCGGCGTCGGCGCGGCATAGCGACGGCGGATGTTGGCGGCCTCTTTCTCCCGCTCCTGCGGAATGGCGGCCAGACGCGCGCGCAGGTTGGCCAGGTCGCGCTCGCGCTGCTCGATCTCGGGTGGCGCCCAGAGGCTGAGCTGGAGCGGCGCGTCGGTGCGCTGCAATTCCGCCTCGATTTGCTGCTGGAGCTGGGTCAGGACCGCCTCGATCTCGGTGATTTCGCGCGCCATGCGCTCGTCGAGAAAGGATTGCAGGTTTTTGGTGCGCTCGGCGGTGCGCCGTTCGAGCGCGGCCAGGACGCCGTCACTGAGCGTCGGCCACAGCGCCTGAAAGCGTGCTTGCAGCGCCGCGGTGGCGGCCTCCGGCCGCGCGGCGTCGAGCAGGCGTTGGACCTCCGAGACGGTGGTGATACGGCGGAAGCGGCCCTCGGTGAGGGTACCGCCGGCACTGATGATCTCTTCATGCAGGCGTTGTGAGTCACCGCCGAGCACCAGGATGCGCCCGTGGGCGATGACCGCCGGGGTGTCGAGGGCCGCGTCCGGGATCAAGCGCGCGGTGACCCGGTGCAGCCGGCGACGGCTGTCACTGGCCCACAGCTCGGCACGCAGCAGGTGCAGACACATCTGCACCAGACGGTGGTTGAGGTGGGCGAGGACGACATCGTCGCGGCCCTGCGCCAGGGCATGATCGAAGACGATGGGGCGGATCACCTGGGTATGCGGATGGGCGAGACCCTCGGTGCAGTGCGCCCAACTGCCAGTGAGACGCGGCAGGTGGAACACGGGGCAGCGGGTGTGCGGATTGTCCACGTCTGGCCCTAGTCCCTTGACCCGGGCCTCGATCAAGGGGGGTTGCCCCGCTAACTGCAGGCCCAACTTGACGGCCCGCTGGACATTCTCCGGGGCCAGGTGGAGGGTGCGGCGCGATTCGAGCAGGCTCTCGTGCAACTTGGCGAGCTGCTCGCGCAGGTTTCGCTCGAAGCCGAGGCGCTTGCGCACGGCCTGGGCCTGGTCCTCGGCCACGCGGGTGTCAAGCCCGCGACGGCGGCCCAGCATCGCCTCCTCGACCTGTGCGGCGATGACCGGGCCGACCTTGCCGAGGTCTTCGCGAATCTGGTCGACCTTGAGCACGGCGCGCATCAGGAACTCGTGATCCGCTTCCAGGCTGCCGGGGTTGCTG
>JALOTG010000058.1 GCA_025458005.1 Thiobacillaceae bacterium | reverse complement strand
TTGAGGTGGCGCAGCATCTGCGTCAGAACGAGGTGCTTGAGGACGTCGGCATGGTTGCCGGCGTGGAAGGCGTGGCGATAGCTGAGCATGGGCGGGCGGGCGGGAAAGTCGGCGGGGAGGCTGCCGTGCAGGGCCTGGTGATTGTATCCTTTCACCCGTGTGCAAACACCGGACGGATGCCGAAGGGGCGTGCCATGACGGAAGAGAGAACCGAGGACGAAGCCACCGCCATCAGGGGCCGCATCGTCGAACTGGGCATCGAGCATCGCGACCTGGACGACATCATCGCCCGGCTCACCGCCGAGGCCTATCCGGACGAACTGCAGCTGCGTCGGCTGAAGAAGCGCAAGCTCTGGCTGAAGGACGAGATCGCCCGGCTGCAGATGCTGCTCACCCCGGACATCCCCGCCTGAGGGCGGCCGGGCCCGCCGCTACTGCTTCACCACGTCGGTCACCCAGTGGTCGTTGCGCCGCCTCAACCGGTAGTCGAAGCGGGGCGGGCTGACGACGTAGGTGATCAGCAGGTAGCCGAACGCCAGCACCGCCCAGCCGGCATAGACATGCAGGCGGAAGTCCTGCTGTGCGGCGCTGTCGAGGGCGGCGTAGCGCTCGTTGAGGTCGCCGAGCAGGGCCAGGAAGGCGCCGATGTCGAAACCCGCCAGCATGAAGCCGAGCCACGCCGCGGTGGCGACGGGGCAAAGCAGGACCGCCACGGACAGGCGGCGCAGATAATCCCGGATATCCCTCACGTGCGTCTCCTCGCTGGGCATGATGGGCAGAATCTAAACCATATCCCGCGGCGGACCAATCCCCGCGACGCGTTGTTCGGAACGGGGGCGGAAAAGAGGCTTACCCGGAGACGCCCTTTCTCGTAACATGGCCATCCGGCCATCAGCGCGAGCGGCCGTCGGCCTCGAGCCATCGCCCATCCATATCTCCACGGGAACGTCCATGAAACGCCAATCCTTCATCCTGAGCCTGCTCTGCCTGAGCGGCGTGTCCGCGTTACTGGAGATCCTCTACGAGATGCGGGCGTTCCTGCATGGCCTGCACAACGTGCATGTCGCCATGGGCCGCAAGGACATGAAGGCCGTGGCCCTGGAGGCCGGGGAACTGGGCAAGACCCTGGACCGCATCCCGGCCCAGCTGCTCGACAGGATGCCGCAGCCCTTCACGGAAATGCGCGTGGCCATGTACGAGACCTTCAAGTACATCGCGCGGGATGTCGAGGGCAAGGCGGACCCGGCCCTGACCCACCAGCGGTTCGCCGAGGCCCTGAGCTATTGCTCGGGTTGCCACGACACCTACCGCTTCCAGATCGGCAAGGTCCCCAGGTAAGCCGCGCCGGCCGCGCCTCAGCGGTGCCGGCCGCCCGAGCGGTGCGCCGCGGCGGGGCGCCCGCCGGCCACCTCGCCGCCCGGCCGCGCCTTGGGCCGGGGGGTCCCGGGCCGTGACCCTTCCGAGCGGGGCTGGGCCGACTTGGCCGACTGTCCCCTCGGTTCGCCGCGCGGCTGCCCGCCGCGGCGCTGGTGATCGGGGCTGCGCAGCTGGATCGGCTCCGGCCGGGCGTTGAGGTCGGGCTCGAAGCCGGGCACCAACTCCCTGGGCAGGCTGCGCCGGATCAGGCGCTCGATGCCCTTCAGGAAATCGAACTCGTCCACGCAGACCAGGGAAATGGCCTCGCCCTCGGCGCCGGCCCGTCCGGTGCGGCCGATGCGGTGCACGTAGTCCTCCGGCACGTTGGGCAGCTCGTAGTTGACCACGTGGGGCAGTTCGCTGATGTCGATGCCGCGCGCGGCGATGTCGGTGGCCACCAGCACCTGCAGGTCGCCCTTCTTGAACTCGGACAGCGCCCGGGTGCGCGCCGCCTGGCTCTTGTTGCCGTGGATGGCGAGGGCCGGGATGTCGTCCTTTCCGAGCTGCTCGGCGAGCCGGTTGGCGCCGTGCTTGGTGCGGGTGAACACCAGCACCTGGTGCCAGTTGTGTTCCTTGATCAGGTGGGCGAGCACCTGGCGCTTCTTGTCCCGATCCACGTGGTAGACGCGCTGGGCGACGGTGTCGGCGGTGGCGTTGCGGCGCGCCACCTCGATCAGGGCCGGCTGGTTGAGCAGGCGGTCGGCCAGGGCCTTGATCTCGTCCGAGAAGGTGGCCGAGAAGAGCAGGTTCTGGCGCTGCTTGGGCAGCAGGGCCAGCACCTTCTTGATGTCGTGGATGAAGCCCATGTCCAGCATGCGGTCGGCCTCGTCCAGCACCAGGATCTCGACGCCGGACAGGTCCAGCGTCTTCTGCGAGACGTGATCGAGCAGGCGGCCGGGGGTGGCGACCAGGATGTCGACCCGGCTCCTGAGCCGATCGATCTGCGGGTTGATGCCGACGCCGCCGAACATGACCATGGAGGCGAGCTTGGTGTGCTTGCCGTAGGTGCGCACGCTCTCCTCGACCTGGGCGGCCAGCTCGCGGGTGGGGGTGAGGATCAGGGCGCGGATCGGGGGACGTCCGCTGGACGGCCCTTTCACGGATTTGTCGCTCAGGCGCTGCAGGATCGGCAGCACGAAGCCGGCGGTCTTGCCGGTGCCGGTCTGGGCGCCGGCCAGCAGGTCGCCGCCGGACAGCACGGCGGGAATGGCCTGGGTCTGGATCGGCGTGGGGATGGTGTAGCCGTGCTCGGTGACGGCACGGACGATCTCGTCGGACAGGCCGAGGGAAGCGAAAGACATGGATTTTTCCTGTACAAACATCGGCCTGTCGCCGCCGCGGGTCACGCGGTCATCGGCGCCAGTCTGAGGCGGATGGGGTGTTGGCAGAGCGGATCGGGCGCGGCGGGGAGACTGGTACGAAGCCGCGGCGCGGATGAAGGTTGGGTGGACGGGCTGCCGACCAAATCGCCGGCGGGGCGGAACCCTCGCCCGGGCGCGCGGGATATTCCCGACGCGCCCGGCGGGAGGCGGACTTACAGGGGCTGGATGTTGGCGGCCTGCTTGCCCTTGGGGCCGGTCTTGATCTCGAAGGAGACGCGTTGCGCTTCCTTCAGGGACTTGAAGCCCCGGCTCTGAATTTCGGAGAAGTGGGCGAACAGATCCTCGCCGCCCTCATCGGGGGTGATGAAGCCGAAGCCCTTGGAGTCGTTGAACCATTTGACGGTACCGGTAGCCATCTACATTCCTTTCATGCGGATACGATAAAACACCGGGCATGAGCCCAGTTCAGGCGCTGCGACATCAAGAAATGTAGGGAAGGTACTCGAGCGACGAGGCCACGGGGGGCCATGACTGCTGACTGCGACTACACTGCCTGAATCGACTGCACGCGGAACATACGTGATAGTGAGAGTCAGCGCAAACTTTTTTTTCAGGCGCCGGGCATGCCGGCCGAGGCGGCGCCGATGGCCGATGTCGAGTATGTTCACGTCTGTGAAGACGACATCCGAACCTGCCCCGATCCTGGCGGGCACCGAACGCGGAGCATGACCATGCCCGATCGTGCCCTGCTGACGCGTGCCTGCCTGGCCTGTCTGCTGCCCGGCATCGCCCTCGCCCAGCCGCCGCACGAGGCCGCGCGGGTCGACGGGCGCCTGATGGTCGAGGCCCGGCGTCTGGCGGAACGTCCACATCCGGCCGGGGCGAGGATCACCCTGATCGTCGAGGCGGACGCCCTCGACGCCGCTGAACTGGCCGCCCAGGACGGCGCCTTGCGCTTCCGGCGCGGCCGCCTGCACGAGATCACCCTGCCGGCCGGCCGGATCGCGGCCCTGCTCGCCCGCCTGCCGGCCGGCAGCGTCGCCCGGCTGCCCTATCCCCATCAGGCACTGGCCGTCACCAGCCAGGGGGTCGCCATCACCGGCGCGGCGGACATGCAGGCCCTGGGCTACGACGGGACGGGCATCAAGGTCGGCGTCATCGACCTGGGCTTCGCCAGCCTGGCCGCCGCCCAGGCCTCCGGCGACCTGCCCGCCGATCTCGTCCAGACCGACTACACCGGCACCGGCATCGGCGGCAGCACCCACGGCACCAACGTCGCCCAGATCGTGCACGACATGGCGCCGGGCGCCACGCTCCACCTGGCCAAGATCAGCACCGAGGTGCAGCTGGCCCAGGCCGTGGCCGACATGGCGGCGGCCGGCGTGCGGGTGATCAACCATTCCGTGGCCTGGTTCGGGGCGGCCTTCTACGACGGCGGCGGGCCGATCTGCGCCATCGCCGGCGACGCCGAGGCCCAGGGCATCCAGTGGGTGAACGCCGCCGGCAACTACCGCCTGAAGCATTACCTCGGCGCCTTCACCGACGGCGACGCCGACCTGCGCCACGAGTTCGCCGCCGGCAAGAATCACAACACCCTCCCGCTCAGCGCCAACAGTGCCGTGACCCTGGTCCTGAACTGGGACGCCTATCCCGAGACCCGGGTCGACTATGACCTCTACCTCTACGACGGCGATCCGGACAGCGGCGGCGTCCTGCTCGCCTCGTCCACCAACCGGCAGTCGGGCCGGCCGGCGGTCTATTACCCGTATCCCTACGAGATCATCGATTACACCCCCAGCGCCGGCGGCACCGGCTACATCGTGGTGAAGAAGGCGGACGCGGCGCAGCCCAGCCTGCCCCTCACCCTGTTCTCCACCAACCAGGACCTGGCCACCCGGACCACCGCCAGCAGCCTGGCCCAGCCGGCGGACTGCGGCCCGGTGCTGGCGGCGGGGGCGGTGAACCTGAGCGATCTCGCGGAGGCCTACAGCTCGGAGGGGCCGACCACCGACGGCCGGGCCAAGCCGGAACTGGCCGCGCCCGTGGGGGTCAGGACGTCGCTGACCAGTGCCTTCGCCGGCACCTCCGCCGCCGCCCCCCATGCCGCCGGCGCGGCGGCCCTGCTGCTGGACGCCAACCCCGGCCTGACGCCGGCCGGACTGCGCGGCCTGCTGTCGGCGGCGATCAAGGACGTGGGCAGCGCCGGCTACGATTACCGCACCGGCCACGGCCGCGTCAGCCTGGACGCCGACGGCGACGGCCTGAACCACGACCTGGAACTGGCCCTGGGCACCTCGCCCCTGCTCGCCGACACGGACGGCGACGGCCTGTCGGACTGGGCCGAGGTCTACACCCACGGCACCAGCCCCACGCTCAGCGACAAGGCGGACCTGGCGCCGCGCGGCGCGCCGGACGGGCAGGTCACGCTGGCCGACCTGCTGGTCCTGGTCCGGCTCGCCGAGGGCCTGGCGGCGCCCACGGCGCTGGAGGCGATCCTGGCCGACATGAACGGCGACGGCCTGCTCGACGTACGGGACATCCTGCAGCTGCGGCGGCAGCTGGGTTACTAGCGAGACCCTCATGAAGACGATGCATGCTCACCTGCTGGCCGGCCTGCTGCTCGGCCTGCTCGCGCTGCTCGCCGGCTGCGCCGGCGTCAACACCTTCCCGGCCATGGCCCGGCCGGGCGACACGGTGTCGCTGATGGTGGGCGGCTCGGCCCGGGCCAACCCCGACAACGTGAGCGCCGTGCTGACCGACGCCGGCGGCCAGGTGTTCGACCTGCGGGCCCTCGGTCTGGTGCGTTCGGTGTTCAACCTGCGCGCCGACGGCCGCGCCTACGGCATGCACTATTCGCCCTACCTGGACAGCTTCATCTCCTGGTACTTCGGGCACGAGCCCCTGCAGACCGTGCTGGTGGCCGACCTGCCGGCCACCGCCGCGCCGGGCCCGGCGACCCTCACGGTGACGCTGAATGTGGATGACAACAGCGCCGGCACGGGGGCCTATCCCCACGCGGTGGCGTTCGAGATCGTGCCCGGCGCGGGCCGCTCCGAAGCGTTCCTGCGCACCAGCCTGTACGGTCCCCTGGGGGTGGACTTCAGCCGCATGGAGACCGCCCCCCACGCCGAGGTGAGCTTCGGCAACGGCTACACGCCCATCGGCGCCGCCGCCCTGGTGATCGACTTCGACGAGACGGTGGTCAATCCGGGCGACCTGAACGTCTACGTGCCGGAACCGAACGTGCGCCAGGAGTACCCCGCCCTGGAGGACTTCGGCGGCCGCCAGCGCATGGTCCACTGGCGCCAGGACGGCGACCGGCTGTACGTGGACGTGATCGCGCCGCGCGGCATCGAGCCCCTCTACCTGCGCGTCTCGGTGCTGCACCCGCGCGGCCTGTCCGGCTCGCCCGCCTTCAGCCTGGAAGGGGCCCAGGTCTACGACCTGGACGGCAACCCGGTGGCCCTGCAGCCGGTGCTGACCTACTACCCCTGATCGGACGATTCCCCGGCGACGAAGCGCAGCGACACCGAGTTGAGGCAATAGCGCAGTCCGGTGGGCGGCGGGCCGTCGTCGAAGACATGGCCCAGGTGGCCATCGCAGCGCCGGCAGCGGATCTCGGTGCGCACCATGCCGTGGCTCGCGTCGCGCAGGTAGCGGATGTGCTCCGGGTCGTAGGGGGTGTGGAAGCTGGGCCAGCCGGTGCCGGACTCGAACTTGCCTTCGGAGCGGAACAGCGGCAGGCCGCACAGGCGGCAGGCAAACACGCCGGCCCGCTTCTCGCCCAGCAGACCGCCGCAGAACGGGCGCTCGGTGCCCTGGGCCAGGATCACCCGCCGTTCCTCGTCGTCCAGGTCGGCGGCGAGGGCCGCCCGGGTGGCCTCGTCCAGGGGGGTGAGGTCGTGGCCCGAGGCGGACCGCGACGCGGGCCGGTCGGTCGGTTCGTTCATGTCATGCCTCCTCTCATAAGGCGAGGGCGGCCTCAGTCGGGCAGCGACGACGAGGCGCCCTTGTCGGTCATCAGGAAATACATGCCCGCCCCGGCGAGCGCCATCCACAGGCCCATGGCCCAGACGCCCAGGTGCGCCCACAGGGCGCCGAGGAAGAACAGCATGACCAGGGCCAGGGCCAGGAGGGCGTTGCCGATCCAGAATCGGCTACCGTGTCCGCCATCTTGCATGCGAGAGACTCCTTCAGTTGTATGCCGTCGGGATTGTAGGTCGGCGGGCCGGGATTGCGCACCCCGGGGGCGCTCAGGCGAGCATGGCGAGGATGCCCATGAGCACGAACAGGCCGGCCGCCACCCAGCGCATGGCCGCCATGTTCACCCGATGCGCCAGGGCCTCGCCCATCCACACCGCCGGGGCGTTGGCCAGCATCATGCCCAGCGTCGTCCCCGCCACCACCATCAGCAGGGAATCGTAGCGGGCGGCCAGGGCGATGGTGGCGAGCTGGGTCTTGTCCCCCATCTCCACCAGGAAGAAGGCCGCCAGGGTGGTCAGGAACACGCCGGCGTCGGGCAGACGCCGCTCCTCCTCCAGTTCGTCCGGTTTCAGGGCCCAGAGGCCGAAGACGAAGAAGGAAACGGCGACGATCCAGCGCAGCGTCTCGGGCGACACCAGGCTGGCCAGCCAGGCCCCCACCGAGCCGGCGAGGAAGTGGTTGGCCAGGGTGGCGACCAGGATGCCCAGCAGGATGGGGCCCTTGCGCTTGAGGCGCGCGGCCAGGACGAAGGAGAGCAGCTGGGTCTTGTCGCCCATCTCGGCCAGCGCGACCAGGGCGGTGGAGAAGAACAGGGCTTCCATGCCGGGTCGGTCGGGTCGTGTCAGGCGGCCGTGTCCGCCAGCCGGGCGGACGGGAGGCCGAGGCCGTCGAAGCCGGTCTGGCCCACCTTGCGGCCGGCCAGGCGGGTGGCCCGGGCGAGGGCGGCTTCCAGCCCGGCGCCGGCCAGCAGGGCGTCGATCATCCCGGCGTTGAACACGTCCCCGGCGCCCAGCGTGTCCACCACGGTCGGGGGCACCTGGGCCGGGCAGTGCGTCGCCCGGCCGGACGCGTCCAGGCCCCAGGCGCCCGCCGCCCCCCAGGCGCAGGCGAGCAGGGCGGCGGGGGCGTGCCGGCGCATGTCGGCGAGCAGGGCCGCGGCATCGGGGTAGCCGCGCGCCTCGGCGTAGGCGCGGGAGAACAGGAGCAGGTCGGCGTGGGGCAGCAGGGTCTCGATCTCCGGCCGGTCCTTCTCGACCTCCAGCGAGACCCGGGCGGGATGGCCCGTCTCGTCCAGGTAGGCCAGCATCCGTCGCGCCTCGGCCACGTTGCGGCCCTCGAAGTGGATCCAGTCGAACTCCGCCAGGGGCAGGGCGCGAAACTCCTCGAAGCGGGGTTCCTCCAGGTCGCGGTGGTGGACGATGGTGCGCGCGCCGCTGGCCGCGTGCAGCAGGATGGTGGACAGGGGCGTGCGGCCGCCGGGCGGGCTGACCCTGACCAGGTGACGGGTGTCGACGCCCGCCGCGTCGAGCAAACGGCGCAGTTCCTCGGCCTCGCCATCCGCGGCCAGGGTGGCCAGCAGCGCGACCCGATGGCTCAGCGCGGCCAGCACCCGGGCGCTGTTGGCGGCATTGCCGCCCAGGTCCGAGCGGCGCGAGAGGGCGCGCATCTCCTCGTCCTCGGCGGGGTGGTGAGCGACGCGCAGGATGATGTCGAGGACGGCGTTGCCGACCAGCAGGATGCGTGGCATGCGCGGAGCATACCGGCGGGCATGCCGTCTCGGAAGGCGCGCCGGCATTCCGGTAAGATTCGGGCAACCCAGGACCAAGAGTTGGAGATCCGCATGCTGGAAAGCCGTCATACGCTCGATGTCAAGAAACACCAGATCGAGACCGATCTGGACGCCCTGTTCGCGGAAGTCGGGGCCGCCATCGAGGGCGCCATGCAGTGTCTGACCAGCCGCAGCGCGTCGGGGTGCGGCGACCTGATCCGCCACGACGCGCAGCTCAACGAGCGGCGCCGGCGCATCGAGCGGGCCTGCCTGGTGCTCATCGTCCTGCAGCAGCCGGTGGCCCACGATCTGCGCGACATCATCGCCGACATGCGCATGGCGGCCGAGCTGGAGCGGATGGGCGACTACGCCCGGGACATCGCGGTCAGCGTCGGGGAACTGGACGCCGCGGACCTGCGTCCGGTGGGCCTGGCGGACGTGCTGGCCATGGCCGGGATCTGCCAGCGGATGCTGGCCGAAGCGGCGCGGGCTCACCACGGCAAGGATGCCGCCCTGGCCCGTCAGGTTGGCGCCGCCGACGACGAACTGGACGCCCGGCTCAAGGGCCTGGTCGGCACGGTGCTGGAGGCCATGCGCGGGGATCCCGCGCTGGTGAGCAACGGCTCGCGCATGCTCTGGATCGCTCACAACCTGGAGCGCTACGGCGACCGCTGCACCAACATCGCCGAGCAGGTGGTGTTCCGCGTCGCGGGGGAGGTGGTGGAGCTGGACTGAGCCCCCGCCCCCCGCGCGCGGCCGTGGGCGGTTGCGTCTACTGGCCGGGCGGCACGGGCGCCGGATAGACCGGCACCGGCACTGCCATGCCCGGCAGGCCCGCGGCGGGGGCCTGCATCCAGCCGCCCACGGTCGGCCCGTAGCTCTGCGGGTTGGCCATGCCGCCCGCCCAGCCGCCGTACCAGGCCGGATTCATGGTGTTGCTCAGCATGTTCCATAGGCGCGGATCCAGTCCCGTGGTGCCCCAGCGCAGGTAGATGTTGGGGTTGAGCAGGCTCAGCGCCACGCTCATCACCTTCGGGTCCATGGGCATCATCGCCCAGCGCATCAGCTTGTTGGGGTCGGTGAACACGTAGGTCAGGGCGCTGAAGAAGTTCGGGTCCAGCAGCGCCTGCATCCACGCCGCCGCCATCGCCGGGTCCATGGTGCGCGCGTAGTTGGCGTAGGCGCGCGGATCCATCAGGCTGGCCACGGAGGCCATGTAGAGGTTCGGATCCATCATGGCGTTCATCGCCGTCACCAGGAACTGCGGTTCGGAAACGGCGGAGGCGGCGGCCATGAACTTCTTCGGGTCCGCCATCATGTCCGCGTTGCGGGTGAAGTCGGACAGGTAGCGTACCCACTCCTCATGCGTCTTGGGCATGCCCGCGGCCGGACTCGCCGCGGCTGCCTGGGGGGTGACGGCGGCGGTCGTCTGGGCCAGGCCGGTGGCGCACCATCCGGCGAGGGCGAGTGCCAGTAACAAGCGTTTGGTTTTCATGTCTTTCTCCTCAGATCCACTTCCTTGGTGGGAAACATCACAGCCGCGTCGGCATGGCCGAGCGGATACAGCATAACGCGTCCATGCCGCCACGGGGCGGGCGGACCCGACGCGACTGCCCGCGACCCGGGATCGCGGGATAAGGGGCTGGACAAGTTGCGCGAGCCGTCAACAACCTATTCCGGGTCGATCTCCACGCGGCGGTTGGGCGCCAGGCAGGCGATGGTGGCCGGGCTCGCCGCCCCCTTGCAACGCTTCACCGGCGCCGCCTCGCCCTTGGCCAGGATCTGGATGTCGCGGGCATCCCATTCCCGTTCCACCAGGTAACGACGCACCGTCTCGGCGCGGCGCTGCGACAGCTTGACGTTGTAGGGCACGGGGCCGAGACGGTCGGCGTGGCCGGTCACCACCACCTGCGTGCCGCGCGGCGTGCGGGCCAGCCAGGCATCCAGTTCGGCGCGGCCGGCCGCGGTCAGCTCCGCGCTGTCGAAGTCGAAATGGGCGACGGCCTCGCCGATGTCGGCGGCCGCCGGCGCGGTCTCGGGCGGCATGGCCGGCGCCGCCTCCACGACGGCCGGTTGCACGGCCGCAGGGGGGGTCGATTCGGCCGACGCCGGTTGCACGGCGGCGGGTTGCACGGCTGCGAGTTGTGTCGCTACGGCGGCCGCCGACGTCGCCGGGGGGGCAGCCGCGACCGGCGGCGCGGCTGGTTTTGCCGGGGTAGCCGCCGCTGGCGTCGCGCTGGCGGCCGGCGATGCGGATGCGCTGGCGGTGGTCTCAGGGGGCGTGACCCCCCTCGGTGCCATGGCCGGGGCCTCGGCCGGCGTGCTGATCGGGCCGGTGACCGTCACCGGCCTGGACGGTTCGGCGACCACCGGCGTGGCGACCACGGTTTCGGATGGCGCGGATAGCGGGACCGCCACCCGGGCCGATGGCGTGATGGCCGGCACTGACGTGACGGCCGGCTGGACCGGCATGGACCGGGGCGCCATGGGCAAGGGCTGCGCCGCCTGGGGCGGCAGGGCCGGCTGCGTGTAGCCCGTCGGGGGCGGGAAGGGGTAGCCCGGGAAGGGGAAAGGCAGGCTGCCCGACGGCCAGGTGGCCATGGCCGGCGCGGCCGCCGGTTGGGCTGGCGTGGGCCAGGGCGGCATCGGGAAAGGTTGCGCCACCTGAGGGGCGGACGACGGTTGCGTCGGGACGGTCTGAGGCGGGAAGGGATAGCCGGGGAAGCCGAACGGCGGCGGGAAGGGCTGGGACGGATTCTGCGTCACCGGCGGCGCCAGCGGCACTTGCATGAGCGGCTGGATGCCCGGCGTGGCGCACGCCGGCGCCGGCCCCACCACGCCCACCGGCTGGCACTGGCTCAGGCCGTTGGACAGGATGCTGCAGAACGGGGTGACCGCGTACATGTACAGGGTCGAGCAATAGTCCTGCAGCGACTGCGCGGCGGCCGGGAGCGACGCGCTCGTGGTCAGGACGGCCAGGGCCAGGGCCCGTGGTTGGAGGCTAAATACACGGTGTTTCATGCAATTCTCTGAGTGGGAGGTGGATGGCCATGCCTTGGGGCATTGCCGCCTTTATGAAGCCCCACGTGCCTCAGGTCAAGACTTGACTTGCAGGCGTCGAGGGAGTCGCAGTCCGGTCTCATCGGGCACTGCCGCCCGGCCTGCCGCGTGTCCCGCGCGAGGTTGCATACGTCGTGCTGGAATTCCTTGAAATGAAAGCTAAAAACAAAGTGGAACAAACGGTTGTGCGACGGAGGCTGCCATGAGACGCAAGGCATTGTTGATGGGGATGGCGGTGGTGACCAGCCTGCCCGGCGCCGTCCTCGCCAAGGGGGTGGGCAGGCAGGCGCACGAAGCGCATGCCTATGCCGGGAGCTGGGGCGGCGCCTATGCCATCCCCGGGGAACGGGACGAGGTGGAAGCGACCCCCACCCGGTCTGCGGCGGTCCTCTCCTATCTCAAGTCCATCATGGCGGGCGCCAACTATCGGGCCGATGACCGACACGACTTCGACCCCAAGGGCTGGCGGGTCGAATTGATGGCACCCCGGCCGGCCATGGACGCGGATGCCGAACCTGTTCCGCGCGATGACAAGCGGTTGGGCCTCGGCTTTCGCTTCACCTTCTGAGGTCGCGTCGGCAAGATTGCGTGGTTTCCGCGGGAGCGGCGAATCGTCGTTCGCCGATCCGCCGCCGCTGAGGTAGCAGGGATTACGCCGGCCTGGGCGCGTATCAGTAGAACGCGATCCGGGCCACGCAGAGATCCGCCGTCATCTCCCGGCCGATGGCCACCAGGCCCAGGCGACGCAGGTGGCGAGTGGACAGGGGGCGGTCGATGCGGTAGGGGCGGAACTCGGCGAAGGGCAGCCGCACGGTCCGCCAATCGGGCCCGGCCTGGAAGCCGGCGCGGTAGGACTGCCAGACGACGCGGGTGTCCCGGTTGCGCAGGTGGACGTTGTAGGTCTCGCCGTTGCCGCGCGTCGTCAGTTCGACGCCGGTGTAGGCACTGGCGTCCAGCTCGCCGTCCGGGCCCAGGTCCAGGCTCATCTGCAGGAAGCCGCCCTGGTTCTCCAGGCTCACCATGCCGGTCAGGCGCAGGCAGGGCCGGCCCTCCAGCACCACCGGCTCCAGCCGGCCGGCGGAGACGCCGCCCATCACCGTGTCGGATACCAGGCGCCAGGGCGTGCCCAGGTTGGAGGCGAGGTCCGCGTGGCGGCGGTCGTCGAGGATGAGGGGATGATGGGCCATGGCGGTGACGGAATGGAAGCTGAAGAGCAACGATAGCAGAAGGTTCTGGGGGATGATTCGGGCGGACATCGGGCGGATCCGGGATGGTTGACGTCGATGAGACGAAGCGACAGATCTCTCCATGAACCGCCTCCACCCGACAGGGTCCGCATCCGGCAGGTCGTCGAACCCGAATGCATGAGTTTGGTTGTGGTCCGGAACGCCGCGTCGGCTGCGCCTCCGGGCGATGACGTCATCGCGAGCACCCTGAAGGGCATCAAGCCCGCAGGGCCGTGGCGATCCAGGACACGCCAGGGTGCCTCGCCCATCCCGCCTCCGGTTCATGCTTCGTGTGCGGTCCTGGTCAGTCCGGAACAGGAGGCTCGCGATCCTGCCAGGTGTGACCGCTGGACCGGGTCCCGGCTTCGGCCGGCGCCAGGCTTGCTGGGATTGAAACGGCAGTACAGGCGCCATATCCCGTAACCGCTCCTCGATCTCATGATGAAAAAGGTGCTGGACACGCTCATCCTGCGCATTCCCGTTACGCCCTTCGATGCGGCGGCATCCATGGCCGATGGCAAGCCTCGCCCCGCTGTGCCGGATAG
Organism: Thiobacillaceae bacterium; assembly: GCA_025458005.1. Classification (GTDB taxonomy): domain Bacteria; phylum Pseudomonadota; class Gammaproteobacteria; order Burkholderiales; family Thiobacillaceae; genus JALOTG01. The sequence continues at coordinate 1,470 of JALOTG010000058.1, read as the reverse complement.
CGCCGTGACGCTGCGAACCGCTCTGTCGCAGCTTGCGCGCTGAGCCTGGAAGCCACCCTGGTCACCGACAGCGAGGCGGATGCCAGGGACTACCCCGGCCCGAGGTTCGAAAACTGGGCCGCCGTGTCCTAATACCCTCCAGCCCCGGCGTGTCCACCTGAAAGCCCCCACGCCAGACTGGGCCCTGCCCTGGGGCGCGCCGACGAAAAGATGGCACATCGGCCCCGATGAGGGGGTGATGGCCCGGCGGCGGAAGGCGCCGCGCCGTTCCGTCCTCTGTCCGGGCGCGGTCAGTCGCCTTCGACCGGGTCCCGCGCCGGCCGCTCCGCGTCCGGCAGGGGGTAGGCGTCGGCGACGTAGGCCGGGCCCTTCATCAGCCAGACGATGACGCAGGCGATGGACACGGTGAGGACCACCGTCCAGTGCAAGGTGACGGCGCCGATGGCGTAGATGTCCACCAGCCGGACGCTGGCGGCGATGTCCCGCGCGCTGCCGGTGAGCGGCCAGGCGCGCGCCGCCAGGGCGGCCAGGGCCGGCAGCAGGGTGCCGATGACCAGGATGGCCGGCATGCGGCGCAGCAGCCGCCACTCCAGGCCCGGCGGGTGACGCCGGTGGCCGGGCAGCTTGCGCAGCCAGTTCATGCTCGGGTCCACGCGCGCCGTCCGCTTCAGCCCGACGCCGCCAGGGCCACATCCAGGATGGCCCTGGGCAGGGTCTCGGAGGCCCCCAGGTGGGGCGTGAGCCGGACGCGGACGTGGGGGTGGGCGGCGCGAAAGGCGTCGACGGCCTCCGGGATGTCGCCGACCACGTGGGTGCCGGCGGCCAGGAAGTAGGGGAACACGACGATTTCCCCGGCGCCCCCCTCGGCGCAGCGGGCCAGGCCGGCGGGGATGTCGGGCTCGGCCAGTTCCAGGAAGGCCACTTCCACGTGGGCGATGCCCGGCGGGCGCTGCGCGCTCACCCGCTCGGCCAGCCGCCGCACCTCGTCATTGGAGGCCGCGCGGCGGCTGCCGTGGGCGATGATCAGCAGATGGGTCGCGGACATGGCGCTGGGCTTTCCTCAGTTGATGCTGCCGGTGATGGGGCTGTCGGCGATGTCGTCGAAGATCTTCTTCAGGCCGCTGGTATTACAGCTGCCGTGGACCTCGGTGGCCAGGTACTCCTGCTTGGTGGCCTCGGACTCGAAGTAGATCTTCATGGCGCCGCTGCCGCTGCCCTCGATCAGGAAGGGCGCGCTGGCCAAGTCGGTGACGTCGTTGAGGGTGATGGGGTCCTTGGTGACGGTGATCATGATCGTACTCCTTCTGCTGGGTGGGACCATCAGCGCGTGGCGGCGCGATGGCTGGGAAAGATGAGGGCCTCGGTGGCGAAGCCGGCCTGGCGGGCCCGGGCCAGGAGGGGCTGCAGGACGGTGTCCGGCAACTGGGGTGTCCGGGCCAGGATCCAGAAATAGTCCCTGGACGGGCCCGA
>JALOTG010000219.1 GCA_025458005.1 Thiobacillaceae bacterium | reverse complement strand
GCGTTCATGGCCAGCGCCCCGCCCACCGTGCCGGGAATGCCGGCGAGGAATTCCGCGCCCACCAGGTCGTGGGTGGCGGCGAAGCGGGCCACCTTGGGGCTGGCCACGCCGGCCTCGGCGTAGATCACGCCCATGCCGGCGCGGTCGCGTCCCGCCCAGGCGACACCGTTGCGCCGCTTTTCCAGGCGCAGGGCCTTGAGGGCGCCGTGCAGGTGGACGACGGTGCCCCGGTAGCCGCCGTCGCGGACCAGCAGGTTGCTGCCCAGGCCGACGAAGCAGACCGGTTCGCCCGGGTCGAGCGTCTTCAGGAAGCGGGCCAGGTCGTCCAGGTCGGCGGGCGTGTAGAGCCGGTCGGCCAGCCCGCCCGCGCGCCACGAGACGTGGCGGGCCATGGAGGCCTGTCGCAGCAGTTCGCCGCCCAGGTCGGGCATGCCGGGGACGGCCAGGGCCGCCATCATGCCGCCTCTCCCAGGGCCGCCAGCCGGGCGGGGATCTGGCCGATGGAGCCGGCGCCCATGGTCAGCACCACGTCGCCGTCTCGGACGATGTCGGCCAGTGTCCGGGGCAGGTCGCCCACGTCGCCGACGAACACCGGCTCCACCTTGCCCGCCACCCGCACCGCGCGCGCCAGGCTGCGTCCGTCCGCCGCGACGATGGGCGCCTCGCCGGCCGCGTAGACCTCGGTCAGGAGCAGGGCGTCGACCTGGGACAGGACCTGGACGAAGTCCTCGAAGAGGTCGCGCGTGCGGGTATAGCGGTGCGGCTGGAAGACCAGCACCAGACGGCGGCCGGGGAAGGCGCCGCGCGCCGCCGCCAGGGTGGCCGCCATCTCTGCCGGGTGGTGGCCGTAGTCGTCCACCAGGCTGAAGCCGCGCCCGTCCGCCAGGCGGACCTCGCCGTGGCGCTGGAAGCGGCGGCCGACGCCGGAAAAGCCGGCCAGCGCCCGCTGCACGGCCGCGTCCGGCAGCTGCAGTTCCCAGGCCACGGCGATGGCGGCGAGGGCGTTCAGGACATTGTGCCGGCCGGGCAGGTTGAGGGTGATGTCGATCGGCGAACGCTCGCCGTTGCGCAGGGCGGTGAACCGCATGCGGCCGGCATCAAAGCGGATGTCCACCGCCTGGATGGCGCAGTCCTCGCCGGTGCCGTAGGTCATCACCGGCCGGTGGATGCCGGGCAGGATGGCCCGCACGTTGGCGTCGTCGGCGCACAGCACGGCCATGCCCCAGAACGGCAGGTGGTGCAGGAATTCCACGAACGCCGCCTTGAGGCGCTCGAAGTCGTGGCCGTAGGTCTCCATGTGGTCGGCGTCGATGTTGGTGACCACCGAGACGACCGGGTTGAGGTACAGGAAGGAGGCGTCCGATTCGTCCGCCTCGGCCACCAGGTATTCGCCCTGCCCGAGCCGGGCGTTGGCCCCCGCGGCCAGCAGCTTGCCGCCGATGACGAAGGTGGGATCGAGGCCCGCCTCCGAGAGCACGCTGGCGATCAGGCTGGTGGTGGTGGTCTTGCCGTGCGTGCCGGCGACGGCGATGCCCTGCTTGAAGCGCATCAACTCGGCCAGCATCATGGCCCGCGCCACCACCGGGATCCTGGCGGCGGTGGCGGCCGCAACCTCGGGGTTGTCGGCCCGGACGGCGGTGGAGGTCACCAGCGCGTCGGCGCCCTGCACATGCACCGCGTCATGGCCCTGGAAGATGCGCGCGCCGAGGCCGCGCAGGCGCTGGGTAGCCGCGTTGTCGCCCAGGTCGCTGCCGGTCACCGCGTAGCCCAGGTTGAGCAGCACCTCGGCGATGCCGCTCATGCCGGCGCCGCCGATGCCGACGAAGTGGACGTGGCGCACTTTATGTTTCATGGCGTCCACCAACAATTGAGTGGGTATCGGCGGCCCATGCCATGCGCGGACGGTCGCACCTCCCGCCTATCGGCGGCAGGCACTGCTCCCTGCGCATGGCAGTCCCGCCTCCGCCGACGTAGTGGACGTGACGGACCTTGTGCTTCATTTCGCCAGCTCCTTGACCACTTCCGCCACGCGCGCCGTGGCCTCCGGCTTGGCCAGGCTACGCGCCTTGCCCGCGCGTTCCAGCAACCCGGTTCGGGTGAGGCTCGCCAGCCAGTCCGCCAGCTTCTCGGGAGTGAGGTCGCGCTGCTGCATCAGCCAGGCGCCACCGGCGTCGGCCAGGAAGCGGGCGTTCTCGGTCTGGTGGTCGTCCACCGCATAGGGATAGGGCACGAACAGGGCCGCCGCGCCGGCGGCGGCGATCTCCGCCACGGTGGAGGCGCCCGCCCGGCAGATCACCAGGTCCGCCCAGGCGTAGGCCTCGGCCATGTCGGCGATGAATTCCAGGCACACCGCGTCGACGCCGGCACCGGCATAGTTGGCCTTCAGCTGCTCCAGCTTGCCCTTGCCGCCCTGGTGGCGCACCAGCGGCCGGGTGTCCGCCGGCAGGCGGGCCAGCGCCTTGGGCAACAGGTCGTTGAGGGCCGCCGCGCCCAGGCTGCCGCCTACCACCAGCAGGCGCAGGGGGCCGGCGCGGCCAGCCAGGCGTTCGACCGGTCCGGGCAGCGCGGCGATGGCCGGACGCACCGGGTTGCCCACCCATTCCGCGTCCACCGCGCGGCAGGGCAGGGGGCGGTCCTTGCCATGGGTGAAGGCGGCCGGCAAGCCGAGCAGGACCCGGTCGGCCAGACAGGCCAGGATACGGTTGGTGAGCCCGGCTACCGCGTTCTGTTCGTGGATGGCCAGGGGCTTGCCGAGCAGGCTGGCCATCATGCCGCCCGGGAAGGCGACGTAGCCGCCCAGGCCCAGGGCCACGTCCGGGCGCTCGCGGAAGATGGCGCGGGCGGATTGCCAGAACGCCGCGAGCAGGTTCATGGGCAACAAAAGCTTGGTCAGCAGGCCCTTGCCGCGCACCCCGGCGACGCGCACCCAGGCCATGTCGAAGCCCTTCTCGGTGGCCAGGCGGGCCTCCATGCCGGCGTGAGTGCCCAGCCAGACCACCCGCCAGCCCTCATCGCGCAGCCGCTCGGCCACCGCCAGGGCGGGCATCACGTGCCCCCCCGTGCCGCCGGCCATGATCAGGGCGGTGCGGTTCATCGGCCGGCCCCCTTGCCGCGCATCAGGCAGCGATTCTCGTAGTCGATGCGCACCAGGATGGCCAGGGTCAGGCAGTTGGCGACGATGCCCGAGCCGCCGTAGCTCATCAGCGGCAGGGTGAGGCCCTTGGTGGGCAGCAGGCCCATGTTCACGCCCATGTTGATGAAGCCCTGCACCCCCAGCCAGACGCCGATGCCCTGGGCCACCAGGGCCTGGAAGTTGCGCCCCATCAGAGCGGCCTGCCAGCCGATGGAGAAGGCGCGCCAGGTCAGCCAGGCGAACAGGACGATGACCGTGAGCACGCCGAACAGGCCCAGTTCCTCGCCGATCACCGCCAGCAGGAAGTCGTTGTGGGCCTCCGGCAGGTAATGCAGCTTTTCCACGCTGTCGCCCAGGCCCACGCCGGTGAACTCGCCGCGGCCGAAGGCGATCAGGGCGTGGGTCAGCTGGTAGCCCTTGCCGAGGGGGTCGGACCAGGGATCCAGGAAGCCGACGATGCGCTCCATGCGGTAGGGGGCGATCCAGATCAGCACCACGAAGCCCACCGCCAGCAGCAGGATCAGGCCGACGAACAGGCGCCAGTTCAGACCGCCCAGGAACAGGATGCCCAGGGCGATGGTGACGATCACCGCGAAGGCGCCGAAATCCGGCTCCAGCAGCAGCAGTCCGCCCACCGCCAGCATGACCACGAACATCGGCAGGAAGCCCTTGCGCAGGTCGTGCATGAAGGCCGCCTTGCGCACGGTGTAGTCAGCGGCGTAGAGCACGGCGAACAGCTTCATCAATTCCGAGGGCTGGAAGTTGCCCAGGCCGCCCAGTGGAATCCAGCGCCGGCTGCCCTTGACCTCGTGGCCCAGGCCGGGGATCAGCACCAGCACCAGGAGCAGGGCGCCGGCCAGGAACAGCATGGGGGCCATCCGTTGCCACAGTTGGGAAGGGAACTGGAAGGCGGCGTAGGCGAGGGACAGCCCCACCACCAGGTACATGCCGTGCCGCGTCAGGTAGTGGCTCTCGCTGCCCATGATCGTCTCGGAGACGGCCACCGACGCCGAATAGACCATCACCAGACCGGTGCCCAGCAGGGCCAGGGCGACCCACAGCAGGCCCCAATCGTAGGGGGCCAGGGCGGAGCGCTTCAGGGCGGCGTTATGAAACACGGGGTCCTCCGGGCGGCGAGGACTGAGGGGTGAGGGGCGAGGCGTGCTCCAATTGGCGTACGGCGGCGACGAACACCTCCGCCCGGTGCGCGTAATTGCGGAACATGTCGAAGCTGGCGCAGGCCGGCGAGAGCAGCACGGCGTCGCCGGGCTGGGCCAGCGCCTGGGCGCGGGCGACGGCCTCCGCCATGCTCGCGGCGTGCTGTACCGGCGTGGCGCCGGCGATGGCCGCCTCGATGAGGGGCGCGTCGCGGCCGATCAGCACCACCCCGCGGCGTGGCGGACCGCCTCGCGCAGGGGGGCGAAGTCCTGGCCCTTGCCCTCG
>JALOTG010000057.1 GCA_025458005.1 Thiobacillaceae bacterium | reverse complement strand
GGCCTGGGCGTTGGTCTCGTCGCCCAACTCGCGATAGAGCTTGCCGATGTAGGCCAGGGCGAAGTGGTCCTGCGCCCGGCTGGCGCCTTCGCCGAGCAGGATCGTCAAGGCAAGCAGGAAGAACGCCAACAGGGCGCGCATGGAGGGGCTCCGCAACGAAAAACGGCTGGCCCAGGGCCAGCCGTTCGGGGCTTTCGCGAAGGGACCGTCAGTGGGCCTGCACGCCGGGACCGAAGAAACGGTAGCCCATGCGCATCTGCCGGCTGCGCTCGAAGCGCTTGCGGTCGGCCTCGGCGCTGAACGCGGACTCGATGCTGGCGTAGGCCCTGGCCGCCCAGTCGCCGTCCATGAGCAGGTCGGCCACGCCCTCGGCCCAGCGCAGCTTGTCGGTGCTGGTGTTGAGCACCTTGGCGCAGGCATCCATGACCGGCACGATCTCCGAGGCGGGCAGTTCGTAGGCCTTCATGCGGTTGGCCAGCTGCAGGCACTGGTCGGCGTTGACGCAGGCCTGGCCGGCCTTGCCGAACATGGCCTGGGCGTTGGTCTCGTCGCCCAACTCGCGATAGAGGGCCTGGGCGTTGGTCTCGTCGCCCAACTCGCGATAGAGCTTGCCGATGTAGGCCAGGGCGAAGTGGTCCTGCGCCCGGCTGGCGCCTTCGCCGAGCAGCTTGGCGGCCCAGGCGCTGTCGCCCAGGGCGGTCTGCACGGTCTCGGCCAGCTTGGTCCAGTCGTAGGGGTTGTCGCCAGCGCTGGCGGCGCGACCCGCCAGGTAGGCCTTGGCGCGCTCCATGCCGAAGGCGGAGTCCTGCAGTTCCCGGGCCGCGGTGAGCACGATCTCGCGGAACCAGACGAAGTCGCTGGCGCTGGCCACGCTCTCCTCCAGCAGCTTGCCCAGCCAGGCCTTGTCGCCCAGGCGGTCCACCGCCAGGATCAGGGGCTTGAAGCGGCTGAAGTGGAAGCCGTCGGCGCGCATCAGCTCCTCGGCGGAGCCCAGCAGCTTGGCGGCGTAGGAGGCATCCTCCAGCTCGGCCATCACCCGATCGGCCAGGCCGATGAACTGCTTGACGGTCTTGGCCTGGCCCTCCTCGTTCTGGATCGCCACGTACTTGGCCTGATTGGCCTCGCGCTTGGCCAGGCGATCCTTCAGGCGCGCCACCCGCTCGGTGTCCGCGGCGGCGTGCTTGTCCACCGCCTCGACGATCTTGCGCATGTCGTCCAGGTTGTTCACCGCGTCCTCGGCCCGGGTCAGCATCTCGGTCACGCCGGCGGCGTTGCCGAGGGTGGCGTTGGCCTCGACGAGCTGGAGGAACTCGGGGGTGCTGCTGGCGATCTCGCCGCCGCGCGCCAGGACGGTGCTGGCGAAATCGGGGTTGTCCTTGGCGGCACCCAGCACCTGCATCAGGGCGGTGAAGTCCTTGGCCGACTCCAGGGCCTTGGCGTACAGGCCGCCGGCGGCGGCGGGGTCGATCTCGCCCATGGCGCCGGACAGGACGATCAGGTCGGCCGGGCTGCCGTACTTTTCCGCGCCTTCCTGGATGATCGCGACGGCCTTGGCCTTGTCGCCCAGGTCGGCGGCGATGGTCTTGGCCAGGCGCGCGAAGTCGCCGGCGCGGCCGACCTTGGTCTTGATCTTGTCGTAGATCTGGCCGGCCAGCCCGGCATCCTTGATGTCGCAGGCGACGACCTTGCCCAGGCCATACAGCTCCTCGGTGGTGGAGATCTCCTTGAGGGCACCGGCCAGGGTCTTCGCGGCGGCGGCGGCGTCGCCGGTCACCAGCATGGTGCCGATGCCGACGGCCACCTTCTCGTCGCCGGCCATGGCGAAGTCGGCGCCCTGCTGCAGCATCTCCTCGGCCTTGGCGGCGTCGCCGAGGGACTTGTAGCCGATGGCCAGGGCGACGAAGTCCTTGGTGAACATGGCGTTGCCGGCCAGGTCGTCGAGGACGGACTTGGCATCGGCGGCGGCGGCGAACTCGGGCTTGGCGAGCAGGTCCCTGGCGTAGCCGGGATCGGCCGGCGCGTCGAAGGCCTCGCGGGCCAGGTTGTACAGGGCTTCGGCGCCGGCGGCTTGGGCGGCGCGGGGCTCCAGGGTTTCCCGAGTGGCCATGGATAGTCTCCTGAATAGGCTGGAAAAATGGGCATTCTACCGGGGCTTGGGGGCAGCGGAGGTCAGGGTTTTTTATCGGTGGATAAAAAAATCCTAAACGCCCCCACTCCGCCCCCGCGCGATCGAGCGGCGCGGCGGGATCAGAGCACGTAGCGGGCCAGGTCCTCGCTGGCCGCCAGGCTGCCCAACCGGGCGTCCACGTAGGCGGCGTCGACGCGCACGGCCTCGCCGGCGCGCCGGTCGGCGGCGAAGGACAATTCGTCGAGCAGGCGCTCCATGACGGTGTACAGGCGGCGGGCACCGATGTTCTCGGTGCGCTCGTTGACCTGCCAGGCGATCTCCGCCAGGCGCCGGATGGCCTCCGGCGTGAACTCCAGGGTCACCCCCTCGGTGGCCAGCAGTTCCTGGTACTGGCGCACCAGGCAGGCGTCGGTCTGGGTGAGGATGCGCTCGAAGTCGGCCACCGTCAGGCTGGCCAGCTCCACCCGGATGGGGAAGCGGCCCTGCATCTCGGGGATCAGGTCGGAAGGCTTGGCGAGATGGAAGGCGCCGCTGGCGATGAACAGGACGTGGTCGGTCTTCACCATGCCGTACTTGGTGGAGACCGTGGCCCCCTCCACCAGGGGCAGCAGGTCGCGCTGCACGCCCTGCCGGGAGACATCCGGGCCGTGTGCGTCGGCGCGGGCGGCAATCTTGTCGATCTCGTCCAGGAAGACGATGCCGTTCTGCTCCAGGTTGCGCATCGCCGTGAGCTTGAGTTCCTCCTCGTTGACCAGCTTGGCCGCCTCCTCGTCGGCGAGCAGCCGGGACGCCTCGCGGATCTTGACCTTCTTCTTGCTGGTGCGCCGCCCGCCCAGGTTCTGGAACACCCCCTGCAGCTGGGTGGTCAGCTCCTCCATGCCGGGCGGGGCGAAGATCTCCATGTGCGGCGAGGCGGCGGCCAGATCCAGCTCGATCTCCTTGTCGTCCAGCTGGCCCTCGCGCAGCATCTTGCGGAATTTCTGCCGGGTGCCGCTGTCCTCCCTCGGCTTGCCTTCCTCGCCCCAGGCCTCCCGGGCGGGGGGCAGCAGGGCGTCCAGGATGCGCTCCTCGGCGGCGTCCTCGGCGCGCAGGCGCACCTTGCGCATCGCCTCCTCGCGGGCCTGCTTGACGGCGATCTCGGCCAGGTCGCGGATGATGCTGTCGACGTCCTTGCCGACATAGCCCACCTCGGTGAACTTGGTCGCCTCCACCTTGATGAACGGGGCGTTCGACAGCCGCGCCAGGCGCCGGGCGATCTCCGTCTTGCCCACCCCGGTGGGGCCGATCATCAGGATGTTCTTGGGGGTGATCTCCTGGCGCAGGTGCTCGGGCACCCGCTGCCGCCGCCAGCGGTTCCTGAGCGCGATGGCGCAGGCCCGCTTGGCGTCGTCCTGGCCGACGATGTGCTTGTCCAGCTCGTGGACGATCTCCTGGGGGGTCATCTGGGTCATGATGGGCGCCTGTCTCGTGTCAGCCCGTGGGCGGTCTGAAGGAATCTTTATGGTCTTGGGTGCGGCATAAGGGGTATAAGTTTAACAGCGCGGGCGGAGTGGTTCCGACCACGCACGTCAACTCAAGATGCATAGACAAGGCGAATCCGCCAAGGATGGAGAAAGCCATGACACAACACCGCCTGCTTGCCGGCCTACTCGCCCTGGGGCTCACCGGCGCCGCCGGGGCCGAGAGCTACCTGGCCGCGAATGGCAAACTTGAAATGCGCGTCGAGGCCCTGCCGAGCACCAGCCTGTCGCCCGAGGCCAGCCGGGACTACCGGGTCGAGCCCGCGCCGGACCGCGGCCTGCTGACCGTGCGCATCACCCGCAACGGCCGGCCCGGCAAGGCGGAGATGGTGCCTGCCCAGGTCTACGCCGGCGCCATGACGCGCAACAACATGCTGCTCAGCATCCCGGTGCGGGAGGTCCGCGAAGGCAACAGCGTCTACTATCTGGGCGAGTTCCGCGTCACCCCGCCGGACGAGCTGCGCTTCTTGGTCAATGCCAACGTGCTGGGCAGCCCCCTGAAGGCCGAATTCAGCCGCGCCTTCCCGAATAACTAGCCGGCATTCCAGGCCAGCCGGGCGAGCCCCCAGGCGCCGAACAGGGCCACCGCCATGCCGGCGGCCCACTTCACCCGGCGGTTCGCCGTCAGGCCGCGCAGTCGATCCGCCGCCCAGCCCATGGCCAGCAGGTTGGGCAGCGTGCCCAGGCCGAAGGCCAGCATCAGCGCCGCCCCGCGTGCCGGGCTGCCGGTCGCCAAGGCCGAAATCAGCACGCTGTAGACCAGGCCGCAGGGCAGCCAGCCCCACAGTCCCCCGGCCAGGATTGCCTGGCCCAGGCTGCGCACCGGCAGGAAGCGGCCCAGCACGGGCTGCAGCCGGTTCCACAGGACCCCGCCAGCCCGCTCCAGGACCAGCACGGCCCGGTTGAGCCCGGCCAGGTAGAGCCCGAGCAGGATCAGCATCACCTGGGCCAGCACGTACAACCCGGTCTGGACCGGCAGCAGGCGCTCGGACAGGAAGGCGGCCGAACCCACCAGTCCGGCCAGCCCGCCGGCCAGGGCATAGCTCAGGACGCGCCCCAGGTTGTAGCCCAGGTGCAGGGCATAGGGCTGGCGCCGGCCCTGATGGAAGGACATGGCGGCGACGATGCCGCCGCACATGCCGAGGCAATGCGCCCCGCCCAGGAAGCCGACCAGGAAGGCGGACAGCAGGGAGAGTTCGTGCATGGTCAGCGGTCAGGCAAGGCCGGGCCCGCCGGGCGCCCCATCAGCCGGCTTCCCGGGGCACGAACTGGGCGCGGTAGGCGCTGTAGGTGGAAATCATCGCCAAGGGCAGGAAGATCAGCAGACCCAGGCCCAAGGGGATGATCAGGGCGACCATGGCCAGCAGCGACAGCAGCAGGACGTAGACCAGCAGCGGCCGCCAGTTCACCAGGCAGGCCCACAGGCTCCAGAACATCGCCTTGCCGGGCGGGAAGTCGTCGAACAGGACCAGCGCCGGAGCGAACCAGGTGGCCATGAACAGCGGCGTGAACAGCGCCACCCCCACCAGCAGGGCCGGCAGGGCCTCATCCAGCGCCGCGCGCACCCGTTCCGCCTGTTCCGGATCGAGGGCCTGGGGGTTGGCCGCCAGGGCGACGATCCGTTCCACCGCCTCGCCGCCCATCACGGTGATCACCCAGCCCACCAGCAGGCTCACCAGAAGGTAGGCCGCGCCGATCACCAGCAGGGCCTGGCGACCGCGCTGGAAGCCGGCCCCGACGTGGATCAGACCGGTCGGCTCGCCGCGCTCCGCGGCGCGGGCGGCGGCCATGTAGGCGGCCACCAGGAAGGGGGACAGGATCTGCACCGCCAGGGGCCCCAGCAGGGGGATCAGGCCGATGACGTAGAGGCCGAGGAAGAAGGCCGCGCTCATGCCCATCCAGGGCAGGACACCAGCCATGAACACGCGTCCGCCGGTCTTCAACCACTCCAGCCCGGCGGCGGCGGGCGGGCGGGTCACGCTGAGGGTGGTCATGAGGCGCCCCGGCCGGCGACACCGGGAGACAGGGAAGGAAGAACAGGAGACATGGTCGGGATCCGGACACGCCGATGCCGCCCCTAGGCGGCGCGGCGGGCACATCAGTTCAGAATTCGAAGATCACCCACATGGGGACCATGAAATTGGGCGACAGGTCGTCATAGCGCACCATCTGGCCATTGCCCTTGGCGTCGATCAGATAGTATGGCTTGCCATGGGGGGGCGTGACCTTGATGGCGTACAGCCTGCCCTTGATGCGGTACTCCTCCACCTTGTCCTCGCCGCGCTTGGTGATGGTGACCTGGGGCTCCAGGTCGGGATCGATGACGCCGGGCGGCGGCGGCGGGATGTCGGGCAACGGCTCCAGCCTGGGTTGCGCGGCGTGGGCGGCGACGCCTGCCAGCAGTCCGGCCAGCAACAGGGCGGTCTTGCGCATGATCTCTTCCTCGGGGACTTCGTGCTTCATTGTAGCAACGCCACGGGTTCAGAGATTGAACAGGATCTCCCGCTCCCGTTCCGAGGGCGCGAAGCCGCGCGTCTCGTAGTGGTGGAAGATCGCCTCCACGACCCGGTCCGGCTCGTCGATCAGCTGGATCAGCTCCATGTCCTCGGCATTGACCATGCCCTCGCGCACCAGGGCGTCGCGGAACCAGTCCACCAGGCCCCGCCAGTAGGACTTCTGCACCAGGATGATGGGGATCGGCCGGGTCTTGCCGGTCTGCACCAGGGTGAGCACCTCCATCAGCTCGTCCAGGGTGCCGAAGCCGCCGGGCATGATCACGTAGGCCACCGCGAACTTGACGAACATCACCTTGCGGGCGAAGAAGTGGCGGAAGGTCTGGCTGATGTCCTGATAGGGGTTGGAGTGCTGCTCGTGGGGCAGCTGGATGTTGAGCCCGACGCTGGGCGACTTGCCGAAGAAGGCGCCCTTGTTGGCCGCCTCCATCACCCCCGGCCCGCCGCCGGAGACCACCGCGAAGCCGGCGTCGGACAGCTTGCGGGCGATCACCTCGGTGAGCATGTAGTAGGCGTGGTCGGGCGGGATGCGCGCCGAGCCGAAGATCGACACCGCCGGCCGGATCGGCGCCAGGCGTTCGGTGGCCTCGACGAATTCGGCCATAATCTCGAACATCCGCCAGGATTCCCGGGCCGAGGTCTGCGCCTCCTGGCTGTGTCCGGGGTCGATCAGGGTGGGGATCTTCTTGTGCATGCAAAGGCTTCCAGGTGACCAAAACGCTGCTGCTGGTGGACGGATCGAGCTATCTGTACCGCGCCTTCCACGCCCTGCCCGACCTCAGGAACCGGGACGGAGAGCCGACTGGCGCGCTCTACGGCGTCATCAACATGCTGCGCCGGCTCAGGCGCGAGGTGCCGGCCGATTATGTGGCCTGCGTGTTCGACGCCAAGGGCAAGACCTTCCGCGACGCATTGTATCCGGAATACAAGGCGCACCGCCCGCCCATGCCGGCCGACCTGGCCACCCAGATCGAGCCCCTGCACGCAGCCATCCGCGCCCTCGGCTGGCCCCTGCTGGTGGTCGAGGGGGTGGAGGCCGACGACGTGATCGGCACCCTGGCCCGCCAGGCCGAGGCGGAAGGCCTCCGCAGCGTCATCTCCAGCGGCGACAAGGACCTCTCTCAGCTCGTCTCGGAGCGCGTCACGGTGATCGACACCCTGGCCAACCGGACCTACGACCCGGCCGGCGTGCGGGAGAAGTTCGGCGTGCCGCCGGAGCGGGTGCTGGACTGGCTGACCCTGGTCGGCGACGCGGTGGACAACGTGCCGGGCGTCGACAAGGTGGGCCCCAAGACGGCCAGCAAGTGGCTGGCCGAATACGGCAGCCTGGACAACCTGATCGCCCATGCCGGCGAGATCAAGGGGGTGGCCGGCGAGAACCTGCGTCGCGCGCTCGACTGGCTGCCCCTGGCGCGCGCGCTGCTCACGGTCAAGACCGACGTGGCGCTGCCGGTGACGCCGGCCGGCCTGCACTGGCAGCCGGAGGACCGGGACCGGCTGACCGAGCTCTTCACCCGCTACAACTTCCGCAGCTGGCTCGCCGAGTTGCACCCCTCTGCCGCAAGCGTGACAGGAGCCGGGGGAGTGGGAGAGGCGCCACCGTCGGGTCAGGCCGCGCCCCCTCCCCCGTGGGCGGGGGAGGGGAAGCTCGCGCGCCGCTACGCGACCGTGCTCGACGCGGCCGGCCTGGAGCGCTGGCTGGAGAGGATAGAGCAGGCGGAGCTCACCTGCGTCGACACCGAGACCACCTCGCTGGACCCCATGCGCGCGCGCCTGGTCGGCCTGTCGCTGTCGGTCGAGCCGGGCGAGGCGGCCTACCTGCCGCTGGCGCACCGCTACGCCGGCGCCCCGGACCAGCTGCCCCTGGACCAGGTCCTCGCCCGGCTGAAGCCCTGGCTGGAGAACCCCGGCCGGGCCAAGGTCGGCCAGAACCTGAAGTACGACTGGCACGTGCTGATGAACCACGGCATCGCGCTCCAGGGCATTGCCCACGACACCCTGCTCGAGAGCTACGTGCTGGAGGCGCACGAGCGCCACGACATGGACAGCCTGGCCGAGCGGCACCTCGACGAGACCACCATCCGCTACGAGGAGGTCTGCGGCAAGGGCGCCGGCCAGATCGGCTTCGACCAGGTGGACATCGAGCGCGCCACCGAATACGCCGCCGAGGACGCCGACATCACCCTGCGCCTGCACGCGGCGCTGCACCCCCGCCTCAAGGCCGAGAGCGGCCTCGACTACGTCTACGGCCGCGTCGAGATGCCGCTGATGCCGGTACTGGCGCGCATGGAGCGCACCGGCGTGCTGCTCGACTGCGACCTGCTGCGCCGGCATTCCGACTTCCTCGCCCGCGAGATGCTGGAGATCGAGGCCAAGGCGCACGCCGCCGCCGGCCAGCCGTTCAACCTCAATTCCCCCAAGCAGCTGGCGGAGATCTTCTTCGGCCAGCTCGGCCTGCCGGTGCTGAAGAAGACGCCCAAGGGGGCGCCGTCCACCGACGAGGAGGTGCTGGAGCGACTGGCCCTGGACTTCCCCCTGCCCAGGCTGGTGCTCGACTACCGGGGGCTCGCCAAGCTCAAGTCCACCTACACCGACAAGCTGCCGCAGATGGTCGACCCCGCCACCGGCCGCGTGCACACCACCTACTCCCAGGCGGTCGCGGTCACCGGGCGACTATCCTCGGTCGACCCGAACCTGCAGAACATCCCGGTGCGCAGTCCGGAAGGCCGCAAGATCCGCGAGGCCTTCATCGCCGCGCCGGGCTGCGTCATCGTCTCGGCCGACTATTCCCAGATCGAGCTGCGGATCATGGCCCACCTGTCGGGCGACGCGGGGCTGCTCAAGGCCTTCCGCGAGGACGCCGACATCCACCGCGCCACCGCCGCCGAGGTGCAGGGCCTGGACCCGGAGCAGGTGAGCGTCGAGCAGCGGCGCATGGCCAAGGCGGTCAACTTCGGCCTGATCTACGGCATGTCCGCCTTCGGCCTGGCCGCCCAGCTCAACATCGAGCGCGCCGCCGCGCAGAACTACATCGACCGCTACTTCGCCCGCTATCCCGGCGTCGCCCGCTACATGGCCGACACGCGGGAGAAGGCGAAACAGGATGGCTACGTCGAGACCCTGTTCGGCCGGCGCCTCTACCTGCCCGAAATCCGCGGCGGCAACCCCGGCCGCCGCCAGGGCGCCGAGCGCGCCGCCATCAACGCCCCCATGCAGGGCACCGCGGCGGACCTCATCAAGCTGGCCATGCTGGCGGTGCAGGGCTGGCTGGACGCGGAGAAGCTGAAGTCGCGCCTGATCATGCAGGTGCACGACGAGCTGGTGCTGGAGGTGGCGAAGGACGAACTGGAACGGGTCAGGGCGCGCCTGCCGGGGCTGATGTGCGGCGTCGCCGAGCTCAGGGTGCCGCTCAAGGTGGAGGCGGGCGAAGGGGCGAACTGGGAGGCGGCCCATTGAGGGCCATCAGGTCCCCCTTCACCCGACCCAGCTTGTCGGATATTTTTACATTCCCGCATCGAGTATTCCGAACACTTTTCGTAAGCAATTGATAACAAACACATCAAATTTTCAGGCCCCTTTCTTGCTTGTCAATATTTCGACAATGAAGTTGGCTTTTCAACGCCCATCGCTAGTGCGACGCTTGCTCCGCGATAGACACATGCCTCCGAATAGGAGGCGACCAAGAGGAGATCAACATGAAAAGGAGTCCCTCACTAATCACCGCCCTCGCAACCTGCCTGACGGCCGGCGCGAGTCACGCCTACACCTTCCAGATCGACACCTTCGCGGTCTGGAAGAACGTCGACCAGAGCGCCATCGGCAACCCGATCGACCTGCTCACCACACCGCCGGTCTTCTACGACAACTTCGCGGACCTCGCCGCGCCGCCCTCGGCACCCAACTACACGCCACTGGGAGGCGGCGGCGCCGCCATGTATGGCGTCTTCGGCAGCGTGGGGCCGGAGACCATCATCGGCGGCCAGGGCATCCTGACCCTGGACAGCAGCGGCACCACGCCCAATGACCATGGTGTGCTGGTACAGCAGGCCACCCTGCTGACCAACATCGATCCCGCATCACCGGTCGGCCTGAAACAGGTCAGCACCAACTTCGCCGTCGGCGGCGTCTACAACCTCATCAATCCCGGCAACAACCCCGGCAGCTATGGGGTGCGGCTCACCGACATCACGGTCGGCACCGGCAACGACACCGTCTCCCTGTCGGTGCACGGCACCACCGCCGGCGGCGCGGTGATCCAGTTCTCCCGGTTCGACAACAACACGGGCATGCGGAGCATCCTCGACCAGCAGGCCCTGGAGACGGGCCATGACCAGATCGGGCTCGGCCTGACCTATGCCGACCCGGACGGCCCCGATCCCAAGGCAGTCTACGCGGGCTACTTCTACCTGGACAACGACGCTCCAAGCGGGTTTACCGGCATGAACGGCTATACCCAGATCTTCAACGGCGAGGTGTTCACCCGCCCCGCCTTCTACGCCGCCCTCACGCCGCCGGTACCGATCCCCGAACCGGCCGAATACGCCCTGCTGCTGGCCGGGCTGGGCCTGATCGGCTGGCGGGTACGCCGGCGAGTCTAGACCGTCGCGCAATGCCGACAGGCCGCCGCCGGGCGGCCTTTTTCTTGTCGTCTGCCCGCGCGAGGCGCCGGCTATAGTGTTTGCATCGGACGATGGAGGCGGACCCGATGACGGCATCGGCGGCAGCGAGCCCGGTCGCCCCTGGCACGCTACGCGAACACGTGCGCAAACTGGCCGGCGCGATCGGTGTGCGCAATGTCTGGCGGCCCGAGGCCCTGGCCGCGGCGCGGGACTTCATCGAGACCACCTGGCGAGCCCAGGGTCACGCGGTGGAGCGGCAGACCTACACGACCGAGGGCGTCGCCTGCAGCAACCTCGTCGTTACCCTGCCGGGCCGGCGCTGGCCGGAGCAGGTGGTCCTGGCCGGGGCGCACTACGACACCGTGCACGGCAGCCCGGGCGCCGATGACAACGCCAGCGGCGTGGCCGCCGTGCTGGAACTCGGCCGACTGCTGGCCGGCGCGCGGCCGGGACGTACCCTCCGGCTGGCGGCCTTCGTCAACGAGGAAGAGCCGTTCTTCCATGGGGATGCGATGGGCAGCACGGTCTACGCCCGCGCGGCGCGCCGGCGCGGCGAGGACATCCGCGCCATGTTCTCCCTGGAGATGCTCGGCTGTTACCGGGACGAACCGGGCAGCCAGCGCTACCCGCCGCTGTTCCGCCACTTCCATCCGGACCGGGGTGACTTCATCGCCCTGGTCGCCAACCTGCGCTCGCGCCGTCTGCTCAAGCGCGCGCTGGCCGCCTTCCGGGCCGGCTCGAACTTCCCGGTGGAGACCACCGCGACCTTCGGCTGGATACCGGGCGTGTCCTGGAGCGACCACCTGTCCTTCTGGCGCGAGGGCTATCGCGCGGTGATGGTCACCGACACCGCTTTCCATCGCTACCCTCACTACCACTCCGCCCAGGACACGCCGGACAGGCTTGATTACCCGCGCATGGCCCGGGTGGTGGAGGGACTGGCGGGCATGCTGCTGCGGCTGGCGGAGGACGACGGGCTATAGCCCCGCCAAGGCCGACCCGATCGGCGCCCTGCGGCTCAGGCGGTCAGGGTCTGCACCCCGTCCGGCGTGCCCATCAGGCAGACGTCGGCGCCGCGGCGGGCGAACAGGCCCACGGTGACCACGCCGACGATCTGGTTGATCTCCGACTCCATGGCCACCGGGTCGAGGATGTTCAGGTTGTGCACGTCCAGGATGACGTTGCCGTTGTCGGTGGTGAAGCCGGCGCGCAGCACCGGGCTGCCGCCCATCTTGACCAGCCGGCGCGCCACGTAGGAGCGGGCCATGGGGATCACCTCCACCGGCAGCGGGAAGCGGCCCAGCACGTCCACCAGCTTGCTCTGGTCGACGATGCAGACGAACTTCTTGGCGCAGGCGGCGACGATCTTCTCCCTTGTGAGCGCCCCGCCGCCGCCCTTGATCATGGCCATGTGGCGGGTGATCTCGTCGGCGCCGTCGACGTAGACCTCCATCTCGCCGGCCTCGTTCAGGTCGATGACGCGGATGCCGTGCTTCTTCAGCCGCTCGGCGGTGGCCACGCTGGAGGCCACGGCGCCGTCGATGCGGCCCTTGATGTGGGCCAGTTCGTCGATGAAGAAGTTGGCGGTGGAGCCGGTGCCGACCCCGATGATGCCGGCGGGGACGTGTTCGATGGCGGCGCGGGCGACGGCCCGTTTCATTTCGTCCTGGTTCATGGTCGCGTCTCTTTGATCTTGTCCATAAAAGTTTGAGAATAGCGCCTTTCACGGTCGCTTCAAACCTGCCCGCCCAGCCTCGCCGATGACCGATTACCTGGAAAAGATCCTGCTCGCCCGCGTCTACGACGTCGCCGTCGAGTCCCCCCTGGACGAGGCGCGCAACCTCTCGCAGCGCCTCAACAACCGAGTCCTGCTGAAACGCGAGGACCTGCAGCCGGTGTTCTCCTTCAAGCTGCGCGGTGCCTACAACAAGATGGCCGGCCTCAGACCCGCCCAGCTCAGGCGCGGCGTGGTGGCCGCCAGCGCCGGCAACCACGCCCAGGGGGTGGCCCTGGCCGCCCAGGTCCTCAAGTGCGAGGCGACCATCGTCATGCCCGCCACCACGCCGCAGATCAAGGTCGACGCGGTAGCCCGGCGCGGCGCTCGGGTAGTGCTGCACGGCGACTCCTACGACGACGCCTACAAGCACGCCAAGGGCATCGCCCGGGCGGAGAAGAAGACCTTCGTGCATCCCTACGACGACCCCGAGGTGATCGCCGGCCAGGGCACCATCGGCATGGAACTCCTGCGCCAGGCCCGCCACCCGATCGCCGCCGTGTTCGTGCCGGTCGGCGGCGGCGGCCTGATCGCCGGCATCGCCGTCTACCTCAAGCGCCTCAAGCCGGAGATCAAGGTGATCGGCGTGGAGCCCGAGGAGGCCGACGCCATGGCCCGCTCGCTGTGCAAGAAGGAGCGCGTGGTGCTGCCCCAGGTGGGCATCTTCGCCGACGGCGTGGCGGTCAAGCAGGTCGGCGAGGAGACCTTCCGCCTCGCCCAGCAATACGTGGACGAGGTCATCCGGGTCGACAACGACGCCATCTGCGCCGCCATCAAGGACGTCTTCGAGGACACCCGCTCCATCCTGGAGCCGGCCGGGGCGCTGGGCGTGGCGGGCCTCAAGGCCTGGACGGCACGGGAGAAGGCCAAGGGCAAGAACCTGGTGGCGATCGCCAGCGGCGCCAACATGAACTTCGACCGCCTGCGCTTCGTCGCCGAGCGGGCCGAGCTGGGCGAGCGGCGCGAGGCGGTGCTGGCGGTGAGCATCCCGGAGCGGCCCGGCAGCTTCAAGGCGTTCTGCTCGCTGATCGGCGGCCGGGTGATCACCGAGTTCAACTACCGCTACGCCGACCCGACGGTGGCGCATGTCTTCGTCGGCATCCAGGTGCACAACCGGGCCGAGGTCGACCGGCTCCTGGCGAACCTGGCCCACCACGAGCTGCCGGCCCTGGACCTGACCGAGAACGAGATGGCCAAGCTGCACATCCGCCACCTGGTCGGCGGCCGCGCCCCGCAGGCCGAGCACGAGGTGATCTACCGCTTCGAGTTCCCGGAACGCCCCGGCGCCCTGATGCGCTTCCTCAACAGCATGAGCCACGCCTGGAACATCAGCCTGTTCCACTACCGCAACCACGGCGCAGACTACGGCCGCGTCCTGGTGGGCATCCAGGTGCCGCCCCGGGACAAGGCCGCCTTCCAGAAATTCCTCGACGGGCTGGGCTACCGCTACTGGAACGAGTCGCGCAACCCGGCCTACAGGCTGTTCCTGGGCTGACGCGCCAGAATGAGCCCGCCTTTCCCCGTAGGCGGGCCGATGATCACCGAACAGCCGTCGTCCCCACTCGATCGTGCCGGCATCGGGGTCAATACAGCATCAGCCCCCTGCATTCGGGGTTTGCCAGACAGTCGAAGATGTCCCCGGCGTGCCGGCGGAGGATGTCGTAAAGCTCGCGCGTGGTGCCGTGGTGCAATTGCCACGCCGGATCCAGATCACCTTGGGCGGTACGCCGCGCAGCGTGGCCAGGTCCTGGAAATCCGCATCCTTGGTGACGATCGCATAGTCGCCCGCGCATGCCGCGTGCCACACCCGCTCATCATCGGCGCTGCCGAGCCCGATGTGTTCCACATGACTCGCGTCGGGAAAGAGGTCCTGAAGCCGCTCGGCCAAGGCGGGCGGGA
>JALOTG010000056.1 GCA_025458005.1 Thiobacillaceae bacterium | reverse complement strand
CAGGGCGCCATCCCGGCCCTGGTGGTGGGTAACGATCGGGCGGGGATGAGGCTGGCCCTCTGACTGACGCGCCGACGGATCCTCCGCCTTCGTCCGCGAACCGAGCGGGGCGGGTCCGGCGGCGCATCGGCGGGTCAGGGAGGTATAACAACATGGACATCACGACATCCCAGGGCAGGGATACGGGTCGACCGGAGGGCGGGGATTCCCCTCTGGGGGTGACGCCGGCCCGGTTGGTCAGCCTGCCCCATGCCGAGTCGTGGACCTCCTGGCGAGTGCGTCTCCAGGCGGGGGGCGACCCGGCTGCCGGAAACAGGCCGCCGCCACCCGTTGAGCCGCGAGCCCGCGCCAGCTTGGCGCTTCTGGTGGTCTTCCTGCTGGCCGGATTGGCCATTGCCGTGCCGGACAAGATGATGTCGCGGGCGCACAAAGACCCGCTGCCCTGCGATGGAAGCCTCAAGAAAATCGAGTGCCGGGTGCAGGGTAAGCGCCCTGATCCAGCCGCTCGGGGCGCGCCCCTTTCGGTGCTGGCCCAATACGGTCGGGCAGATCGGGAACGGCCCCATCCGTCACCGGTCACCGCTGGTCGCTGACAGGGCTCGCCTCGATCGCCGCGCCGGCCGGGGACAGGGGCAGTTCGTGACGGCCACCGCCACATACCGCCCCGCGCCGGTTCGGGGCATTGCTGGCGGCCACACCCATACACTCGGCCATGGCACGGTCGTGGTGCGGGTGGTGGAAGCGGTGGGAGCCGCGGATAATCGACCTTTCCCGATTACCGTTCCCGCCCTGGTGACGCCTGATCCTTCTTCATTCCTTGGGCCGTTCCCCGGGCCTTGCCGTGTCGTCCGGGCGAGCGGACCGACCCAGCTTGCCCCTGCCCCCCGGCGTGATGACCTCCTTGGCCCGTCGCGCTGGTCCGGGCGGGGTGGCGCGGGGGCATGACTGCCGTGGTCAGGCCGGCGGCATTTCATTACGGCCTGCTGACGCTGGTGCTGGGAGTCCTCGCCTGGTCCGGCTGGCTGCCGAGGGATCGGTTCGTCTGGTTCCTGGAGGTCGTGCCGGTGCTCATCGCCCTGCCGCTGCTCCTGGCCACTTGGCGGCGTTTCCCCTTCACGCCCCTGGCCTATGTCCTGATCGCGCTGCACGCGGTGGTCCTGATGGTGGGCGGCCACTACACCTATGCCGAGATGCCGCTGTTCAACTGGCTGCGCGACACCCTGGACCTCGCCCGCAACCATTACGACCGGGTCGGCCATGTCGCCCAGGGCTTCTTCCCGGCCATCGTCGCCCGCGAGATCCTGGTGCGCGCCTCGCCGCTGCGGCCCGGCGGGTGGCTGACCTTCCTGGTGGTCTGCGTGTGCCTGGCCATCTCCGCCTTCTACGAAATGATCGAATGGTGGGTGGCGGTGGCCTCCGGAGACGAGGCGGTGGCCTTCCTCGCCACCCAGGGCGACGTCTGGGACACCCAGTGGGACATGTTCCTCGCCCTGCTTGGCGCGATCGCCTCGCTGTTGCTATTGTCCAGGCTCCACGACCGGCAACTGCGCCGGGCGGGCCATGGCTGAGCGGCTGGCATCCGGGCGCGGATGCGCCGCCGGCGTCACGCAAACCTATCCGGAAAGGTCTCCATGTCCGAGCATTGCGATCACGACTGCCCCGCCCCGCACGCCTCCGGCGGCCTGGGCATCCCCCAGGTGGGCCGCTTCGACCCGGTCGCCTTCGAACGGGCGGTCAACGACCTGCTGGTCGCCTGCGGGGTGTCGCCGGACTCGGTGCACACCGGCCGGACCGCCCGGCGCGTGCGGGAACTCTGGGAACGGCGGCTGCTGGGCGGCTACGCCATGGACCCCGGCGAGGCCCTGGGCGATGGTTTCGCCGACGAACGGGACGACATGGTGGTGGTGCGCGGCATCGCCATCCACGGCGTCTGCCCCCATCACCTCGTGCCGTTCCGCGGCGTGGCCCACGTGGCTTACGTGCCGGGCGGGCGGCTGCACGGCTTCGGGCGCATCGCCCGCATGGTGGACGCCATCGGCCACCGCTTCACCTACCAGGAATGGATGACCCGCGACATCGCCGAGGCCCTGGTGGTCCACGGCCGGGCACGAGGCGCGGCCTGCGTCATCGAGGCCGAACAGCTCTGCCTGCTGCTGGGGGAGGACCGGCGCGGCGACGAGCGGGTGGTGACCCAGGCCTTCACCGGCTGCTTCCGCGACGACGCCCAGTACCGCAACGAGTTCCTGCGCGCCCTGTCCGGTGGCGGCCCGAGGTGAACGGGTGTCCGGAACCATTCACCCGAGGCTATCATCCGAACGACACATCCATCCCGCGCCGGTGGAACTTCGGCGCCCCACCATGAAGGAGCAAGCATGCAAGCCCATCTGCTCGTCGCCGCCCTGAGTCTGGCCATCCCGGCCCTGGCCGCCGACAGCTATACCCTGGACCCTACCCACACCTTCCCCAGCTTCGAGATCCGTCATCACGGCGTGTCCACCCTGCGCGGCAAGTTCAACCGCAGCCAGGGCCGCGCGCTGCTGGACGCGGAGCAGGGCGGCGGGCGCATCGAGGTGGACGTCGACCCGACCTCGGCGGACACCGGTCACGACGGCCTGAACCGCATGCTGCTGGGCGCCAACTTCTTCAACACCGCCGCGCATCCGAACATCCGCTTCGTCTCCGACCGCATCCGCTATGAGGGCGGCAAGCCGGTGGAGGCGACCGGCCAGCTCACCCTGCTGGGCGTCACCCGCCCGGTGACCCTGGAGATCCGCGACTTCACCTGCACCACCCACTTCCTGCGGCGCATCCCGCTGTGCGGCGCCGACGTCCACACGACGATCCGCCGCTCCGACTTCGGCATGACCTTCGGCCTGCCCACCCTGATCGGTGACGAGGTAAGGCTGGCCATCGAGGTGGAGGGCTTCCGGGACTAGATGTCGGCTTGGCGCGACTGACCGGAAGCTGCATGCGTCGCAAGTCACATTCCGGTCGCACCGGGGAGTACGAACACAGACGAGATGCTGTGTAAGTGCTTGAAAGTATTGGTCGGGGTGAGAGGATTCGAACCTCCGGCCTCCACGTCCCGAACGTGGCGCTCTACCAGGCTAAGCTACACCCCGAAGTTTCGAGGATCCGGTCGGACCCTCAGTAGTTGCGGTTGACCGCAAAGGCCGGCAATTCTATCAGAGCATCGCGATAAACGCCATGCGGCAGCGAGGCCAGGGCGTCCACGGCGAGCTGCGCCTCGCGCTCGGCCTGCCGGCGGGTGTATTCCAGGGCGCCGGTGTCGCGGATGGCCTGCAGGATGGCGGGAAAGTCCTCGCTGCCGCCGTTGGCGATGGCCTGGCGCACCCGCTCCGCCTGCTCCGGGACGCCGTGCCGGATGACGTGCAGCAAGGGCAGGGTGGGCTTGCCCTCGGCCAGGTCGTCGCCGACGTTCTTGCCGGTGGCCTCCTTGTCGCCGGAGTAGTCCAGCACGTCGTCGATCAGCTGGAAGGCGGTGCCCAGGTGCATGCCGTAGGCCCCCAGGGCGTCCTCGGTGGCCCGGTCCTGTCCGGAGACGATGGCCCCCAGGCGGCCGGCGGCGTCGAACAGGCGCGCCGTCTTGTAGCGGATCACTCGCATGTAGGCCTCTTCGGTCACCTCCGGGTCGTGGCAGTTCATCAGCTGCAGCACCTCGCCCTCGGCGATGACGTTGGTGGCGTCGGAGAGAACCTCCATGACGCGCATGTTCTGCACCGAGACCATCATCTGGAAGGCGCGGCTGTAGAGGAAATCGCCGACCAGCACGCTGGTGGCGTTGCCGAAGCGGGCATTGGCGGTGTCCTGGCCGCGACGCAGCTTGGAATCGTCGACCACGTCGTCGTGCAGCAGGGTGGCGGTGTGGATGAATTCCACCACCGCGGCCAGTTCGTGATGATGACAACCCTGGTAGCCGAAGGCCTTGGCCACCAGCATCACCACCGCCGGGCGCAATCGCTTGCCGCCGCTGTGGATGATGTATTCGGCGACCTGACGTACCAGCACCACCTCCGAATGCAGCCGGGCGCGGATGACCCGGTCCAGTTCGGCCATGTCGTCCGCGAGCAGGGATTGCATTGCGGTTTGCGCCACGGTTCAGCTCCCGCCCCGCCTCGGGTAGGCGGCGGCGCTGGAGCGGTTCGGTTCGATCGGGCGCGAGGCAGTCATTGGACTTCTGGCCGGGGCGGCGGGTAAGGGGTGATGGCGTCTGGTCAGGGAATTCTGGTGCTGCTGCGCAGAATCGAACTGCGGACCTACTGATTACGAATCAGTTGCTCTACCAGCTGAGCTACAGCAGCGAACGGCCGCAAATTATAGCAAACCCGCCGGGTTGGTTTCGAGCATCCGCTCGGGACGGATGCGGATGATGATGTCCACGCTCTCGGCCACCATGCCGCTGGGTGGCTGGGGCAGGTCCATGACCCGCATGTCCTCGATGGCGACATCGATCAGCTGGCCGTTTTCCAGGTTGTAGAAATGGTGATGCGGACGGGTGTTCGGGTCGTAGAACACCTTGCTCGGATCAACGATGACCTCGCGCACCAGCCTCTTCTCCAGGAACAGCTTGAGGGTGTTGTAGACCGTGGCCTTGGAGGTCTCGCTGTGACGCATGTTGACGATGGACAGGACCTGGTCCGCCGACAGGTGTTCGCCCCGGGAGAACAGGGCGTGGGCGATCTCGATGCGCTGGTGGGTTGGCGTCACGCCATGCAGGCGCAGCAGATCCGCGACTTCCTCGCGCGAGCAGGGAGGGATCTTGGGGTCGTGGTCTAGCATGCGTGACGAAATAATTAAGTCGACGACTCAGGGGGTTAGCTCATTGTAGGCAGAAAATTAAACTTCGTCTAACTCTGCTCCGGGCGACGGCCTCGGCGATACGGTCCAGGCATAAGGCGCGGCATCCAGGCAGGGGATCTTGCCCAGCATCAGGTCCGCCGTCAGTTCCGCCGCGGCCGGGGCCATGGTCAGGCCATAGCGGAAGTGCCCGCTATTGATGTACAGGTTGGCCAGGCGTGGGTGGCGACCGATGGCGGGCAGGTTGCCGGGCGATCCCGGTCGCAGGCCGGCCCATTGCCCCTCGACCGAGCACACCGCGAGTCGCGGACAAGTGTCGAGGGCGAAGCGCAGCAAGTCCGCTCGCGCCGCCTCGGTCACCGACTTGTCGTAGCCCGCCTCCTCCAGGGTGCTGCCCACCAGGACGCGGCCATCCGCGCGGGGGACGAGGTAGCGTCCCTGGCGGTAGACCACGCCGGGCAGCAGGCCGGGCGGCCCCGCCAGCAACAGGATCTGTCCCCTTACCGGGAAGACCCGCGCGCCCAGGGCGTGCTCGCCGAGCAGGGACTGGCTCCAGGCGCCGGCGCAGACGACCGCCTGCTCGCATCCCAGCGCCTGCCGGTCGGTGCGCAGCGCGACGACGCGATCCGCGACGATGTCCAGGCCGATCACCCGGGTGTGGGGCATGACCGTCACGCCCAGTTCCCGCAGCGCGGACTCCAGCGCGCGGCCGAGGCGCGGATTGCGCACCTGGGCGACCTCGGGCAGCCAGATGCCGCCCCTGTCCAGGGCGCACCGGGCCGCCCACTCCGCCGGCGGCCGCTCGACGCGTCGCGCATGCGCCCGCCCCCAGGCTTCGGCCGCGGCCCACTCGGCGCCGTCCGCCACCAGCATGCCACTGACCCGGTAGTCGGCCGCCAGGCCGGTCAGGGCCCGCAACCGCTCTACCCAGGCCGGCCAGAGGTCGCGGCCGTGCTCGGCCAGGGCCCGGACCGGGGCGGGGTAGTGCCAGGGCAGCAGCAGGGACAGGATGCCGGCTCCCGCCCAGCTGGATTCGCGGGCGACGGGGCCCCGCTCCACGAGGCCGACGCAGCGGCCGGCCGACGCCAGGGACAGCGCGGTGGCGAGGCCGCTGACGCCGCCGCCGATGATCAGGACTTCCGGGGACATGGAGGGAATGAAGGGGAAACGCCGGTCATTCTAGCAATACGACCACTTGTCGATCGCCCTTTAGGCGAACGCGGTCGGGCCGCTAGAATCAAGGCCTGGACGACAGCAAGCCGCCACCATCATGCGCGTACACAGAGAGCACGGCATCACGTTTATCGAACTGCTGGTGACCATCAGCATCGCCGCCATCCTGCTCGCCGTCGCCGTGCCCTCCTTCCGCGATTTCCTCGCCCGCAACCGCGTCGACAGCGCCGCCAGCGACTTCATGGTCAACCTCAACTACGCCCGCAGCGAGGCGATCCGGCGCGGCGCGCGCGTCACCATGCACAATCCGACTGGCGCCAGGAACTGGAGCAACGGCTGGACCATGTGCGTCGATACCGATTCGGATGGGGATTGCGCCGACGAGGCGGCGGCATCCGTGCTGAGGGTCGGGCAGGCGCTCAACGCGCCGCTCACGCTCTATGGCAACAACAACTACACCAACTTTCTGAGTTATCTGCCGACGGGCAGGATCAACAACTTCGGCTCATTCGCCATCTGTTACGACGCTGCCCTGGTTGGCGCCAAATCGATCACCATTTCGGTAACGGGGAGGCCGCGCAGTGGGAATGACACCGGCAATGACGGCATACCCGAAAAGGATGTGAACGGCGTGTCAACCAACATTACCAGTTGCACCAATCCCTGAGTGATCGCCATGAGGGGCATGCAGAGACAAAGCCTAGATGCACAACGCGGCGTCAGCCTGCTGGAGGTGCTGGTCACCGTCGTCGTCCTGTCCCTCGGCCTGCTGGGCGTCAGCGGCCTGCAGATGACCGGGCTGAAGAACAGCTACAGCGCCTTCCTGCGCGCCCAGGCCGCCCAGTACGCCTACGACATGGCCGATCGCATGCGCGCCAACCGCGCGGTCGCCCTGGCCGGCGGCTACGACCTGGCCCAGGCGGCCAGCGCCCCGGCCGGCGCGACCCTGGCCGACCGCGACCGGGCGGAGTGGCTCGCCCAGGTGGCCAGCCTGCCCAGCGGCGATGCCGCGATCAGCGTCGCCAACGGCAAGGTCACCATCGACCTGTACTGGAGCGAGGCGGCGGTGGAGGCCGACCCGAACCCCATGGCCGCCGCCAAGCTGACCATCGACTCAGTGCTATGAGCCCGAGCGAGGCCCGCCCCCCGTCGCGCCCCGGCTCTTCCCAGGCCGGCCTCACCATGGTCGAGCTGCTCATCAGCATCGCCGTCGGCCTGCTGGTGATGGTGGCCTTCGGCTATCTCTACATGGGCAGCCGGCAGTCCTTCCGCGTCCAGGACAGCGTGGCGCGCATCCAGGAGAACGGCCGCTACGCCCTCGAGGTGATGGGCCAGGACCTGCGCGTGACGGGCTTCGTCGGCTGCGGCAGCCTGACCTCCGTGACGCCGGCGCTGACCGCCAATCCCAACCCCGATGCCGGCGGCGGCCCCATCGCCAGCCTCACGCCGGCCACGGTCCTGACCGGCACGCAGGGCCCGGTCACCCTGACCGTCTACAAGACGACCGGATCGGGCGAGTTCCTCACCGCCGCCATGGCCAGTCCGGCGGCAGCCGTGCCGATTCCCGCCAGCGCCCGCAACTTTGCCGTTGGCTCGATGTTCCTGATCGCCAACTGCACCAACGCGGACGTGTTCCGCAACTCCGTGGCCATCGCCGATGGGACCACCGACATCCAGCACGCCGCCGCGAACAACGACAGCGGCAACCTGAGCGTCGCCTACGGGCCGGACGCCATGGTGTATCCCTTCGAGGCGATCGAATACCACCTCGGCAACAACCCAGCTGGCAATTCCTCGCTCTACCGCCGGCTGAACGGCACCGACCAGGAGGTGGTGGAGAACGTCGAGGATCTGCAGATCACCTACGGCGAGGACACCGACGCCGACGGGGCGGTGAACGCCTATGTGACGGCCAACAACGTGGCCGACTGGTCGCGCGTGCTGGCGGTGCGCGTGAGCCTGCTGCTGGTCAGCCCGGAGAACAACGTCGCCACCCAGGCCCAGACCTATGTCTGGGACACCGACAACGACGGCGCGCTGGACGACGCGGTCACCGCCAACGATCGGCGGTTGCGCTATGTCTTCACCAGCACCATCGGCCTGCGCAACCGGCTGCGCTGAGGAACCCGCCATGCACAAGTTGACTGGAACCCCCTTCCCGCCCGCCGGCCCGTCCCGCCGACAGGCCGGCGCGGCCCTGGTGATGGGCATGATCTTCCTGGTCATGATCACCCTGCTGGGGCTCGCCACCGTGGGCACCAGCCTGCTGGAGGAGCGCATGGCGGCCAACGCCCGCGACCGCATCCGCGCCTTCCAGGCCGCCGAGGCGGCGCTGCGCCATTGCGAGTCGGTGGTCACCCCGACCACCCTGTTCACCAACGCCAACGGCCTCTACCAGCCGGCGGCGGCGGGGCAGGCGCCGCGCTGGGAGGCGGCCAACGTCTGGACCGGCAACAACTCCATTGAGCGTCCCTGCGCCGGCGCCACCTGCCTCACGCTGCTGGACGACCAGCCGCGCTGCATCGCCGAGCAGCTGGGCACGTTCACGGAAGGCAGCGCACAGGTGGGCAAACCGGTGCCGTCGACCACCTACACCTTCTACCGGATCACGGCGCGCGGGGTGGGCACCAGCGACAGCACGGTGGTGCTGGTCCAGAGCACCGTGAAGTTGCAGAGCGGTAGCTGAGGCAGCCGGCACGAACACGAGGACGGATCATGAGCAAGCGACACGACACACGACATCAGCGCGGACTCGGATGGGGATGGTTGGCCGTCTGCGGGCTGCTGACGATCATGCCGGTGCGCGCCCTGGACCTCGCCACCACCCCCCAGTCGGTGCCCGCGCCGTTGGCGCCTAACGTCATCCTGACCCTCGATGACTCGACCACCATGGCCTATGCCTATCCGTCGGACCGGAACTATTCGGCGAGCACCGGCAGCTATCGATACGACTTCGCCGCGCATTACAACCCGCTCTATTACGATCCCGCGATCACCTATGCTCCCCCGCCGGGCTACGCCAACAGCAACTTCGCCGCGGCCTGCCTGAACGGATACAGCTGCACGCGGACCCTCGATCTGAGCACCAGGTACCGGCCGACGGCCAGCTATGGGCCGCGCCAGGACAGGAACAGCTTCATGGTGCACCCGAAGATCGACGTGTCGGCCCCCAATGGCACCTGTATTGCCGACTGCAAGTTCGACACCGCCTTCCAGGAAGGCCCGGCCTACTACTATCGCCATGACCCGAACAACGCCGGTTGCGACGGGCAGAAGACGACGCAGGCCTGCTACACCTATCGCAGGATTACCGATGATGGCGCCGCCGCGCAGCAGAACTTCGCCAACTGGTATTCCTACTACCGCACCCGCAACCTGGCCGCGGTCACCGCGCTGATGCACGTCCTGCCCGGGATGGACGGCAAGATCCGCCTGGCCTGGCAGGGGGTGTCGGCGCCGAGCGATGTGCCGGGGTGTTTCGATAACTGCATCGCCGACTGCGACCTGAGAGGCGGCACGGCGGACGAGGTGCAGGCCTGCAAGGACACCTGCGCGGGGGGCTGCGGGGAATACTTCTGCAAGGACCTGACCGGCAACAACTGCTGGGGCTGGGATCAGTCTCGCTACGACAACCGGCTGAAGCCCTTCAGCGGGGCGCACAAGGCCAGTTTCCTCAACTGGCTGACCCGCGTGGGCACCGGGCCGGTCAACTCCGCCATGCGCAGCGCGATGATGCGCGCCGGCGATTATTTCTCCACCACCGCCGCCTATCGCCAGAATCCGCTGGACGCGCAAAGCACGGCCTATTCCTGCCGGGACAATTTCCACATCATGGTGTCGGACGGTCAGTGGAAGACCCCCGACGTCGTCACCATCAATGCCCTGCCCCTGGCCTGCGGGGGCAGGGTCGACGATTGCACCGTGGCCCTGCCCACGCCGGCCAGCGCGGCCACCTTCAACCCCGGCAGCTACACGCCGCGAGCCCCCTACCAGGATGCGAACATCCGCAGCCTGGCCGATCTGGCCATGCACTACTGGGTGAATGATCTCGTCAACACCCTGGACAACAACGTGTTCGGCAACACGCCCGACAAGACCGGCGCGCCGGCGGATCGCTTCTGGAACCCCAGGAACGATCCGGCCAGCTGGCAGCACATGGTGAACTACGTCATCGGCAGCGGCATGACCACCGCCCTGGGCGCCGACTGGACCGGCGATACCTACTCCGGCCCGCAGGCCAGGGGCGATAAACCCTGGCCCGGCATCGACACGGCGGCCGGGCGCGTCTACGACTACTGGCACATGGCCATCAGCAGCCGCGGCCAGTTTTTCCCGGTCGACAAGGCCAATGAGGTGGTCGAGGCCCTGACCAACGTGTTCAACCGCATCGAGGAACGCAAGTCCAGCGCCGCCGCGCTGGCCGCCAACTCCACCCGGCTGGACACCGGCACGGCGATCTTCCAGGCCACCTTCTACACCGGCGACTGGCACGGCGAGCTCACCGCCACCGAGGTGAAAGCCGACGGCACGCTCGGCAATCTGCTCTGGACGGCCAGCATCCCCGAGCATGGCAGCCGCAACCTTTTCACCTGGAACGGCGCCGATGGCAGCGCCTTCACCTGGGATGGCCTGAGCGCGGCCCAGAAGATCGCCATCGACGACGACATCGACGATGCCACGCCGAACGCGCAGGACGGCCAGGTGGACAACGCCGCCGAGGCCCAGGCGGTGCTGGCCTACCTGCGCGGCGATCGCAGCCAGGAGCAGCGGGTGGTCGGCGGCGCCACGCTCGGCAAGTACCGGACGCGCGGCGCGCTGCTGGGCGACATCGTCAATTCCGACCCGGTCTATGTGTCGGCGACCGATTACGGCTACTCGCGGTTGCCCGAGGGGGCCGACACCGCCGCCAAGCCCTACAAGACCTTCCTCAACGCCAACAAGGCGCGCACCAAGATGCTCTACGTCGGGGCCAACGACGGCATGCTGCACGCCTTCCGCGCCGACACCGGCCAGGCGGATTCCGGACAGGAGAGGTTCGCCTACGTGCCCGACGCCGTCATCCCCGAGCTGGCCCGGCTCAGCAATCCAGGCTACGCCCACCGTTATTATGTCGACGGCGCCCCCTACGCGGGCGATGCCTACCTGGATCTGAACGGCGCCGGGAAGGCCTGGAAGACCATTCTGCTCGGCACCACCGGCGCCGGCGGGCGGGCGGTGTTCGCCCTGGACGTCACCGATCCGGACAATTTCGACGCCGACAAGGTGATGTGGGAATTCAGCGCCGCGGACGACGCCGACCTCGGCTACAGCATCGGCCTGCCGGTCATCGCGCGGCTGAACAACGGGAAATGGGCGGCGGTGTTCGGCAACGGCTACAACAGCGCCCAGGGGCATGGCGTGCTGTTCGTCGTCGACCTGGAAACGGGGGGGGTGATCAAGAAGTTCGACGTCAACCAGGGGCAGGGCAACCTCGACAACGGCCTCGCCGCGCCGGCCCTCTACGACGCCAACGGCGACGGGGTGACCGACTACGTCTACGCCGGCGACAACGAGGGCAACATCTGGAAGTTCAGGCTGACCGACGAATTGGGCCCGAACGACCCGAACTATAATCCTGCTGATACAGCCAAATGGGCGGTGGCCTACAATCAGCAACCCCTGTTCGTTGCCCGCAACGCGAATGACCAGAGCCAGTCCATCTCCGCGCCCCTGGAACTCGGTGGTCCGCCGCCCGGCCTGTCCGGTGTGATGGTCTATTTCGGCACCGGCCGCTTCGTCGCCACGGGCGACAAGGTCGACAAGACGGTTCAGACCCTCTATGGCGTGCTGGACAGCGGCTCGGCCATCGCCGAGACGAACCGCAGCACCCTGCAGCAGCAGTCGATCGTCTATGAAGGCACCCTGGGCAGCCGGAGGGTGCGCGCCACCGGGAACAATGCCGTCGATTACTCGAGCAAGCGGGGCTGGTTCATGGACCTCCTATACGGCAACGCGGCGGGTGAACGGGTGGTCAGCATTCCCTTGCTGCGCCATGGTCGGGTGGTCTTCACCACCATGATTCCTTCCGATGACCCCTGCAAGGCGGGTGGCGACAGCTGGATCATGGAGTTCGTCGCCACCACCGGCGGGGCCAACGAGGCGGTATTCGACGTGGATGGCGTCGCGGGATGGGATTACATCGAGTACCAGGTGGGTGACACGACCGTCAGGGTGCCGGTGTCGGGCGTGCAAACCGACGTCGGCATCATCAAGGGGATAGCCGTGGTCACCGGCGCGGTCGGCGAGGAGTACAAGCTGGGCAGCGGATCGGAGGAAGCCAAGGTCGAGGCGATCAAGGAGAAGGCCGGCACCGGCGCCACCGGCCGGGTCTCCTGGCGGGAGATCATCGATTGACGGCGCGGTACCCGCGGGCGGCGTCATCTGGTATGTTCCCGGCCAGCGGATTCTGCGATTCTGCATAGGGAGGCAACAATGAATCGACGGCAAGGGGGCTTCACCCTCATCGAGCTGCTGGTGGCGGTCGCCATCGTCGGCATCCTGGTCAGCGTGGCGGCGGTGTCCTACCAGGACCACATCCAGCGCTCGGCGCGGGCCGACGCCAAGGCGGTGCTGATGGAACTGGCCAGCTGGATGGAACGCTACTACACCACCAATGGCCGTTATTCAACCGACGCCGCGGGCACCACGCCACCCGCCCTGCCGGTCACCCAGGCGCCCAAGTCCGGCGCGGCGCGCTACAACATCACCGTGTCCGCCATCGGCGCCCAGAGCTATACCCTGCGGGCCAGGCCTACCGGCGCCCAGACCGGCGCCGACTGCGGGGACCTGACCCTGACGCATACCGGGGTTCAGGGCGTGAGCTCGGGGAACGTGGCCGACTGCTGGCAGCGCTGACCGGGGGCTTGGGCGCGTTGCATCCCCGGCTGCTCGCCTTCCTGCGGCAGCTCGATCACCACGATTTCCGTTCCGGAGAGCGCATCGCCGACCGCCTCGGCCTGTCCCGCGCCAGCGTGCACGGCCTGGCGCGCCAGGCCGCCGATCTGGGCGTGATGGTCCAGTCCGTGCGCGGCCGCGGCTACCGGCTCGCCGAACCCCTGCATCTGCTCGACGAGGGCCGCCTGGCCACCGCCCTGGCGCCCGCGGGCTTCCACGTGCTGTGCCTCGCGGAGGCCGATTCCACCAACCTGAGGCTGCAGCAGCTGGCCGAGGCCGGCGCCCCCCACCGCACCCTGCTGGCCGCCGAATGGCAGAGCCGCGGCCGCGGCCGCCGGGGTCGCGAGTGGCGCGGCGTGCTCGGCGGCAGCCTGACCTTTTCCCTGCTCTGGCGCTTCAGGCGGCCCTTGTCCATGCTGTCCGGCCTGAGCCTGGCGGTGGGCGTCGCCCTGGCGCGCGCCATGACCCGGCTGGGCGCCGCCGACCTCCGGCTCAAGTGGCCCAACGACCTGCTGCGGGCCGACGCCAAGCTGGCCGGCATCCTCATCGAGCTGTCCGGCGACATGCTCGGACCGGCGGCGGCGGTGATCGGCGTCGGCGTCAACCTGCGCGCCGCCGATCGGCTGGCCGCCGAGGTGGGCCAGCCGGTGGCCGACCTGGAGTCCGCCCTCGGCCGCGCGGTGGACCGCAACGAGCTCCTCGCCGCCCTGGCCACCGAACTGGGCGAGGTCCTGCCGGCCTTCGACCAGGAGGGCTTCGCCCCCTTCCGGCGGGCCTGGCAGGAGCTGCATGCCTGGCAGGGGTGAGCCTGCGCCGGGCAAGCGACGCGAGGGGTACGCCGACATGATCCTGCTGCTGGACCTGGGCAATACCCGCCTCAAATGGGGCATCTGCCCGGCGGGGCGGGGCGACTGGCTGGCCAGGGGCTGGCTGCCCGCCGCCGAGGTGGAGCGGCTCGGCGACGCGCTGGCCGGACGCCTGGCCGGCCAGGCCCCCGGCTGGATCGGCGTGAGCTCCGTGGCCTCGGCCGACCTGCGCGAGCGGCTGGCGGGGGTAGTCCGGGACCTGGGCGGGGAGGTCCACTGGCTGCGGCCCGAAGCCCACCGCCACGGCCTGCGCAACCGCTATGATCCGCCCGATCGGCTGGGCGCCGACCGCTACGCCATGCTGGTGGGCGCCCTGCGCCTGGGGCTGGCGCCCTGCGTGGTGGTCGGGGCGGGCACGGCGCTGACGGTGGACGCCCTGGACGCCGGCGGCGAATTCCTCGGCGGCCTGATCCTGCCGGGCGTGGCCCTGATGCGGCGGGCGTTGGGCGAGGGCACGGCCGGCGTGAGCGACGTGAACGGCCAGGCGCGGGACTTTCCCCGCCGCACGGGGGACGCGGTGGAGACCGGCATCCGCGCCGCCCTGGCCGGCGCCGTCGAGCACCTGCGCGGCCGGCTGGCGCGACGGGCCGGCGGGCCGGCGCGTGTCGTGCTGACCGGCGGCGATGCCACGCTGCTGGCCGGCCTGCTGGCCGGGCCGCTGGTCAGGGTGGAGGATCTGGTGCTGGAGGGTTTGCGGTGGATGGCATGGGAAGAACCGGGACAGGCATGACCGACATGGGTCGGGGCGGACGCGTGGTGCTGTGGCTGCTGCTGGCGAACGTGCTGCTGCTGGCGGCGGGCCTCGCGTTGCAGCGCTGGCAGGGCCAGCCCAGGCTGCTGGCGGGCTACAACGCCGACAAGGTGCGGCTGCTTGGCCAGCCGGGGCCGGGAACGGCGGAGCGCCCGGCGGCCAAGACAGCGGACGCGGCGACCCCGACGGAAAGTCCCGGTGCCGGCCCGCTCTGCCTGGTCGCCGCCCTGGGGGGCGCCGCCGATTACACGACCCTGCGCCAGGCCCTCCGGGATGCCGGCCTGGACAGCGTGGAGTTGCGCGTGGACGAGCGGCTCGGCTGGTGGGTGTACTGGCCGCCGATCAGCGATCCCGTCGAGCAGGTCCAGGTGCTGGCGGCCATCGGCAAGGCCGGGGTCAGGGACGTGGCGCCGATACGGCGCGGGCCGATGGCGCGCGCCATCTCCTTCGGCATGTTCGCCAGCGAGGCGGACGCCCGCGCCCATCGCGAGTTCCTGCGCGGCAAGGGGCTGGACAAGCTGGAATACGGGCCCCGGCCGGGGGTGGGCGAGTTGATCCTGTTCGCCGCGGGGGCCGACCCGGTCCGCATCGAACGACTGCGCGCCCTGCTCAAGGACAGGCCAGGACTGGAGGAGCGCGCCTGCCCGGCGCCGCCGTGATCCGGCCGGTTGCGCGATGAGTCGCCGCGCGCGTCAGTCGGCGCCGCCCGTCCCGGCGCCGCAGGCGGCCGCTTCGCCGCACAGGCGGCCGAACAGCTGGCTGGGCGAGAGCCAGACCACCTGGTCGTCGAATTCGCCGCCCGGCCGGTCCGCCGCCGCCATGGCGCGGGAGATGAACACCTCGTCCGCGTCGGCGTTCTCCAGTTCGTCCTGTCCGTTGGGCGGTCGGTTGCGTCCGCCCGCGGCGTTCCGGGCGCCCAGCCCGTTGCGGCCATGCGACAGCAGCACCGCGGCGACCAGGGCGTGACGGGCGCAGTCCCGATCCAGACAGATCTTCAGGGTGGCGGGTGGGGCGGGGTGGGGACGGATGCCCTCGGCGCCGTGGGCGTAACCCGGCGCCACCGCGTAGGTGAGCCGGTTGCCCCAGGCGTCGGTCTCGGCCAGGCCCAGGCCGAGCCAGGGCAGATTGCCGGCGAGTGTCGCGCAGCGGCCGTCCGGCAGGCGGTCTTCCAGGCCGTCGTTGGCCTGGCCGGGGCCGGCGCCGTCGCGGCGGTCGGGGCAGGGCAGATAGGGGCGCTGGCCGGCGTCGCGGTGGCTGATGGCATAGCCGAGCAGGCTGATGCGGGCCTCCTCCAGCGCCCTGCGGGTGTCCGCCTCCTGGCGCGCCGTCAGTTGCTGGGTGAGGGGCGTCATCACCCCGGCCATGAGCAGGGTCAGGATGAACAGGACGATGGCCAGTTCGATCAGGGTGAAGCCGCGGCAGGCGATGGTCACGGCGCGGGCCTCGCGTGGGCCAGGGTCCACCAGTCCAGCACGCACTCCGCCTGGCCGCCGCCGTGATCGCCGAGGAGGGTGCAGCGCCGCACCGTGAACAGGCCGGGGGACTCGTCGGCTAGCCGCGTCAGGAAGGTCCGCAGACCGGCGGCGTCCAGCGGGGCGGCGCGAATCTCCAGGCTGGACCAACCCAGGCCGGGCAGGCGGGGGTCGGGGGCACGCGGTCCCAGCCGCCAGGCGAGGCTGTCCAGGCCCATGCCGGCATGCACCCTGGCGAGGGCGGAGAGCCACTCCAGCCTGCGCTCGGGGCCCAGGAAGCCGCGCCGCTGCAGATCCGCGTGCAGGGTGGCGGCCCCCTTCACCAGTTCGATCCGCGCCGGCATCCGCGCCAGGTCCGCGCTGGCCGCGCGCCATTCCAGCTCCGCCCGTGCCCGTTCCGCGGCGGCCTCATGGCGCAGGTGCCGCGTCACGCCGTAGGACAGGGCGCCCAGGACGAGGGCCACGACCAGGCTGGCCAGGGGCAGCCACAGGGGTCTCGGTGGCAGGAGGCTCATGGCCTGCCTTCCCGCACCAGGCGAAGCTGGAAGGCGGCGATCTGGTTGCCCTGCACGCGGCCGAATTCGCCCCGCAGGTCGCGGCTCGAGGCGGGATCCGCCGGCCAGCGTTCCACCACCACCCGCCAGCCGGCCCGTTCCAGGGCGGCGACCAGTTCACCGACAGCCTGGTGGGCAGCCTGGTAATCCCCCAGGAAGGGCTGCACCTCGCCCTGCGCCAGCACGGTCTCGCCGGTGTTCGACCGTTGTCCGGTCCAGTCGAGCTTGGTGACGCGGATGCCGGGACGCGCCTGGCAGACGGCCAGCACGCCGCTCAGGGCGGCGGCCGGATCAGCGGCCTGGTCCGTGACCCGCCGCCAGGCTCGCACCGTGGCCTCCACCTGCGCGAAGCGGGCGGCGTCCCCCGCCCTGGCCAGCAGGGCGCCGGCCTGCCGACGGGCCTCGACGGCCTGCTCGCGATACGCTTGGGCGGCGCGGTCGTGGCGCCAGGCATCGGCCAGGAAGGCCAGGCTCGCGAGGGTCGTGGCGCTCAGGCAGAGGGCGGCGCCGGCGTACAGCCAGCGGCGCAGGCGGAAATGCCGATAGGCGCGGCGCAGTTCCTCGGGCAGCAGGTTGGCCTCGCCCGGCGCGTCGCCGAGCAGGGCGAGGAACAGGGCGTCGCTCGATTCGGACAGCAGACCTGGCGGCAGCCGCAACTCGCTCAGGATCCGGCCGCGCGGGATGGTTTCGCAGCGGAAGCCGGCGGACGCGGGCAGGATGCCGCGCAGTTCGTCCAGGGTGTCGAGGGGGTCGACGAGGTAGGTCGGCAGGAGCTCCTCCCGCGTCAGCAGACGCTGCGAGAGCAGGAACTGGCGGGTGCGCTCGATTTCCTCCCCGTAGCCCTCCAGGGGGTTCTCGTACAGCGCGCTGTCCACCGGCGCCAGCCGCGAGAAGCGCAGCTGGCCCGCCTCGAAATAGGACAGGCGCAGACCGCCGGTCTGTTCCGAGACCAGCAGCAGCTTGGCCGCCGTCAGGCCGAAGCGGGGCAGCAGGGTGCGGCTGAGCAGCGGGGCCAGCCAGATGCCGGCCAGCGGGGCGCCGCGCAGGCGGATCACGTCCAGCCAGGGGCGCAGGATCTCCGGCGCGGTGAGTCCCATGAACAGGTAGCGCCGCCCCACCTGGCCGGGATCGGCCGGCCCCTGGCGCAACACGGCCCGATAGGGGGTCTGGTGCAGGGCCTGGCGCAGCCGCCGGCCGAGCATGTCGCGGCGGTCGCGTCCCCACGCGCGCGGCAGGGCCTCGCTGCGATAGAGCTCCT
The DNA here is from genome assembly GCA_025458005.1 of Thiobacillaceae bacterium. Classification (GTDB taxonomy): domain Bacteria; phylum Pseudomonadota; class Gammaproteobacteria; order Burkholderiales; family Thiobacillaceae; genus JALOTG01. The sequence goes on along the minus strand of JALOTG010000056.1, from coordinate 18,602 downwards.
CCACGGAGTCCACGACGATGGAAAGAGGGACGCGGGGATGAGCCAGGATCAGGCGATTGAGCTGTTCCCAGCCCTCCGCGTCGGCGGCCAGGGCGCGTACCTCACGCAGGGCCTGGCCATCCTGGAAGGCGCAGCTGGCCCCGGCACTGGAGACATAGAGCAGCAGCCGGCGCGGTCGGCCGATCACAGCCGGATCTCCCCGATGATCTGATAGACCGGCAGAAATACCGCCAGCAGCAGGAACGCCAGCAGGCCGCCGAGCAGCAGGGCCAGGGCGGGTTCCAGCAGCTTGAGGGCGCGGGCGACGGTCTCGCGCGCATCGCGGGCGAAGAACCAGGCCGCGTTGTTGAGGGCCTCCGCCAGGGCGCCGCTCCTCTCCCCGGTGTGGATCATGCGCAGGACCAGGGGCGGGAACAGGTCGATGTCGCGGAAGCTGGCGCTGACCGTCTCGCCGGCGGCGATGAGCTGGCCGGCCTGGGCGATCCGCCGGGCCAGGTGACGGTTGCCGACGCTGTGTTCGCAGGCGGACAGGGCTTCGAGGATGTTCAGGCCCGACTGGGTGAGCAGGGCGAGCAGGCTGGTGAAGCGCGCCAGGGCCCGCTTCCTGGCCGCCTCGCCGATGGCGGGCAGACGCAGCCAGAGGCTGTCCAGGGTGTCCCGCAGGGATGCCATCCGCCGCCAGGCCAGGGCGCCGGCCAGTCCCAGGGCGGCGAGGACGACGACCAGCCAGGGCAGGTGGTCCCGCAGCCCCAGGGACAGGGTCATCAGCCAGCGGGTGACGGCGGGCACCGGCATGTTCAGGCTGTGCACCAGCAGGGCGAGCCTGGGGGTGAGGTAGAACAGCAGCACGCCGGCCGCGGCCAGCACCGCCAGCGCCACCACGGCGGGATAGATCAGCAGGCGGGCGAATTCGGCCTCCAGTTCCTCCTGGGCCTTGAGGCGCTCCTCGAGCTGGGCGAACACGTAGCTCAGCTGGTCGCTGGCCTCGGCCGCCTGCACCAGGGCGACGAACACCTCGTCGAACGCCCGTGGATGGGCAGCCAGGGCCTCGGACAGGAGCTTGCCCCCCTCCAGGTCGTCCGCCACCAGGGACAGCACGTCGCGGAAATGGGACTTGCCGGTTACGGCGATGAGGTCGCGCAGGCCGTCCAGCAGCGGCACCCCGGCCCGGGCCAGTTGCTGGATGTGGAAGCAGAATCCGATCAGTTCGCGGCGCGTCACGCGCCGCCGCCAGGGCAGCCAGCGCAGGCCCGTCTGCGCGCGCAGGCGGATGAGGACCAGGCCCATCTGCCGCAGGCGCAACTCCACGTCCACCTCGTTGGCGGCGTACATCTCGCCGCTGGCCTGGTGTCCCGCCAGGTCGCCAGCCTTGTAGCGGTAGTAGGGCATGGTCAGCTCATCCGAAGCGCCGCGCCAGGTCCACCACCCGGGCCACCTCCGCCAGCGAGGTCTCGCCCGAGAGGACGCGGCGGATGCCGTCCAGGGCCAGGGGGCGGAAACCCCTGCCGGCGGCCAGGTCGGCCAGTTCCCGGGCGGTGGCGCCGCGCCCCAGGGCGGCGTCCAGTTCCTCGTCGATGAGCAGCAGTTCCATCAGCGGCAGGCGGCCGCGATAGCCCTTGAAGGCGCAATGCACGCAGCCCACCGCCCGGTAGACGGTTCCCTGTGCGTCCATGCCCAGCCAGCGCCGGTCGGCCTCGTCGGGCGCGTGGGCCTCCTTGCAGTGCGGGCAGAGGCGGCGCACCAGGCGCTGGGCGATCACCCCGATCACGTTGCCGGACAGGATGCCGGGCGGAATGCCCATGTCCAGCAGGCGGGGGAAGACGCCCAGGGCGGAGTTGGTGTGCAGGGTGGACAGCACCAGGTGCCCGGTCATGGCGGCGCGGAAGGCCATCTCGGCGGTCTCCCGCTCGCGGATCTCGCCCACCAGGATGATGTCCGGGTCCTGGCGCAGGATGGAGCGGATGCCGCCGGCGAAGTCCACCTTGACCATCTCGCTGACCGAGGTCTGGCGGATCAGGGGCAGGGGGTATTCCACCGGATCCTCCAGGGTCATGATGTTGACGTCCTCCCGGTTGAGGTGGGAGATGAGCGAGTACTGGGTGGTGGTCTTGCCCGAGCCGGTCGGCCCGGTGACGATGAGGATGCCCTCCGGGCGGCTGATCGCCGACTTGAGCCCCTCCAGGGTGTCCTCCGGCAGGCCCATGCGGTCCAGGGGGATGATCGACTTCTCCCGGTCCAGCACCCGGAGCACGATGTTCTCGCCATGCAGGGTGGGCAGCACCGACACCCGGAAGTCGATCGGCCGGCCGTACAGGGTCAGGGACAGCCGGCCGTCCTGGGCGGCGCGCGATTCGGCGATGTTCAGGCCGGAGATCACCTTCAGGCGCACGGCGATGGCCGGCCAGTATTTCCGGTGCAGGCTGCGGGTCTGCTCCAGCACCCCGTCGATGCGGTAGCGGATGCGCAGGAAGCCGGCCTCCGGCTCGAAGTGCACGTCCGAGGCGCCGCGCTTGACGGCGTCCGCCAGCAGCGCGTTGACCAGGCGCACCACCGGCTGGGTGTACTCGCCGCCGCCGCTCTGCAGTGAGACGTAGTCCAGCTCGCCGGTCTCGATCTCGCGCAGGATGCCGTCCACCGACAGGTCGAAGCCGTAGAACTTGTCCAGGCACTCGAGGATCTGCGCCTCCGCGGCCAGGATGGGCCGGATCTCGAAGCGCCCCTCCAGGTGGGCGCGCAGCTGGTCCAGGGCGACCAGGTTGTAGAGGTCCGGCACCGCCACGGTGAGCAGCCGCGCGTCGAAATCCACCGCCAGGGGCAGCATGCCGTGGCGCCGCGCAAGCTGCTCGGGGGCGAGCTGGACGGCCTCCGGGTCGGCCACCACATGCGACAGGTCGATGCTCGACTCGCCGGCGTTCTGCGCCAGCACGTCGCGCATGGTGCCCTCGGTGACGAAGCCCAGGGCGATCAGCTGGCGGCCCAGGGGCAGGCCGCTGGCGCCCTGCTCGGTGAGCGCGATGCGCAGCTGGTCATGGCTGATCAGGCCCTGGCCGAGCAGCCACTCGCCTAGCTTGGGGGGATCGGGATAGTGGGCCATCGAGGGTGAGGGGTGAGGGGTGAGGCGCAGGTCTGTTTTGGGTGTTACCCCTCACGCCTGACTCCTCACTCCTCACCGCCATCAGTCGTTCTGGTAGGTCTGCATGCGGCTGTACAGCGTGGTTCGGTTGACGCCGAGGATCTTGGCGGCCTGGGAGAGGTTGCCGTGGGTCATGGCCAGGGCCGCCTCCACGTAGCTCTTCTCCCACTGCCGCATCACCTGGTCCAGGTTGAAGGCGTGCACGCTGCGGAGGTGCTTCTTGGCATACTCCTGCAGGCCCTGGGCGTCGGTGGGCAGGGGGATGGCGTCGGGGCTGACCAGGTCCAGGTCGAATTCCCCCTCCAGCTCCCGCGCGTTGACGCTGCGCCCGGCGTACTTGGTGGTGAGGCGGATGACGATGTTGCGCAGCTCGCGCACGTTGCCCGGGAAGTGGTATTCCTCCCATAGGCGCTGGGCGTCCGGCGCCAGGGTGAAAGGCGCCACGCCGGCCTCGCCGCAGTAGACGGCGCGGAAGTGCTCGAGCAGGGCCAGCTTGTCCTCGTTCTGTTCGCGCAACGGCGGCACGTGGATGGAGAACACCGACAGGCGGTGGTAGAGGTCGCCGCGGAAGCGCCCCTCGCGCACCTCGCGGCGCAGGTCGCGGTTGGTGGCGGTGACGATGCGCGCGTTGGAGAAGCGGCTGCCGGTCTCCCCGACGCGCTGGAACTCGCCGTTCTCCAGCACCCTGAGCAGTTTGGCCTGCAGTTCCAGCGGCAGCTCGCCGATCTCGTCGAGGAACAGGGTGCCGTCGCGGGCGTCCTCGAAATAGCCGGAATGGGCCTGGTTCGCGCCGGTGAAGGCGCCCTTGGCGTAGCCGAACAGGGTCGGCTCGACCAGGGTGGGCGAGATGGCCGCGCAGTTCAGCGCCAGGTAGGGCTTGTCGGCGCGCTTGGCCCAGTGGTGCAGGCTCCTGGCCACCAGTTCCTTGCCGCTGCCCGACTCGCCCTCGATGAGCACCGGGAACGGGGCGTCGGCGTAAAGATGGATCTGCTGGCGCAGCCGGTCGACGGCGTAGCTCTGGCCGACGATGTGGCCCGCCTCGGCCGGCTTCGCGGGCGACGGGGCGGGGGCGGCCGCCTGGTCGAAGCGCAGGGCGGAGAGCAGGGCCTCCTTGATCTTCGCCGGCTCGGCCGGTTTGCCGATGAAATCGATGGCGCCCAGGGCGCGGGCGTGGCGGGCGTTGGCCTCGTCGTTCTGGCCCGACAGGACCAGGATCTTGATCTTCTTGGAGTGGTTGAGCAGGTCGGAGATGAGGGCGAAGCCTTCGTCGGGCTTGTGCTGGGCGGGCGGCAGGCCGAGGTCCACCAGGGCGAGCGGCGGCATCTCCCGCAGCTGGGTGAGCAGGCTCTTGACCTGGGTCCGGGATTCCGCGACGAACACCTCGAAGTCCTTGGACAGCATGAAGTGCAGGGTGTCGGTGATGAGGGGATCGTCGTCGACGATCAGAAGGCCGGGCTTCTGGTTGCTCATTGCTGTTCCTCTTGTCTAGCCTGTCGGACCGCGCGCGAGCCGGACGGGTGCTCAGCCCACCACGCTGTAGGTGGACAGCAGCCAGCCGTCGCCCTTGTCGCGCACGGTGTCGAGACGGATGTGCGCGGTGTCGCCGTCGTGCTGCAGGCGATAGGTCTTGCCGTGGGCGTATTTCGCGCTCTCCATGAGGATCAGTTCCGCGTCGCCGATGGGTACCAGCAGGACGGTGGCGGACTGGCCGCTGGGCAGCAGGCCGGCGTCGTCCACGCTGTAGCTCATGCTGGCCATGGCCTCGGGATCGATGTGGGCCAGACGCGGCCGGTCGCTGATGAATTCGACGCCGATCTTGCGCCATTCCTGGTCGACGCGGGTGATGCGCCGCACGACGCCCAGGCGCCAGCGTTCGTAGGCGTCGTGGCGGCCCGTGCTCAGGGTGCGCTGGTGCAGGGCGGACTTGGTGCGCTCGGTGACGAAACCGTACAGCTTGATGTCCAGGATCTCCTCCGGGCTCAGCCCTTCCCGGACGCTGGAGCCGGAGGCCAATTCGCTGTCGGCCTGGATGCGCAGGCAGATGTTGGCCAGGTCGCGGATCACCTCCCAGCGGCTCTGTTCCTGATTGCGGGGCGCGCGGCGGCGGTCACGCTCGCTGACCGCGGACCATTCGCCGCTCACGAACTCGAGCAGATCGTAGCCGTCGGGGAGGCGGAATTCCTCGCCCAGGCCGAGGGAAGCGGCGGTGGCCCCGGTCTTCAGGGAACGCTTGACCACCTCCAAGTGCTCCAGGAGCTTTTCCGTGGAGATGAAGCGGCAGGTCGGATCGTTCTCCTCGCCGACCCGGCGCAACCCCTGGCCGCGTGCGGTGTCCACCGAAAAATGGTGTCGTGCCGGGTCGTGGAGATTATCCAGGCTGAGCAGATGGGACCAGTTGTCCAGCCAATGATCCACCATCTCCAGTTGCCGGGGCGTCAGGCTGCCGGCGCCCAGGGGGGAGAGCAGCAGGGCGTGCAGATACTCCACCTCGCAGCTGGAGGCCTGGGCTTCATTGGCGTAGAGCTTGAATTTGCTGCCCTGGAAGCCGTCGAACTCGGCAATGCGGTAGAGGTTGTGCTGCCTGAGCCAGAGCCGCTCGTCGATCTTCTCGTAACGGAAATAGCGCCACTTGAAGATGTCCGCGAAGCCGCGGATGGCCCGCGCGGCAATCAGTGGCACCGTTGCCTGGATGCGGCTGCCACCGGGATTGGAGACGAAATCCATGAGGAAGGCGTGGTAGCCCCGGGTCAGCTCCCAGTAGAAGGCATGGATGGCGGTCCACAGTCGGGACTCGATCACCTTGGACATGCGCGGGTTGCGCAGGTACTGGCTGCACAGGGAGTACTGCATGTCGCGGGCCTGCTCGTCCAGGTGCATGAGCACGGCGAGCCGCTCCTTGGACATGGGCAGCTTGGCGTGGTTGAACTGGATCAGGCTCTGCACCACCTGCTCCTGGGCCGAGTAGATGTCCCCGGCGGGCAGGTTGCCCATCCAGCGCGACACCGTGCGCAGATCGCTCAGCGGGTCTTCTTTGTCCTTGTTCCTCTTGAAGAAGCCGAACATGCGCCTGATGGCCCTCGCTCTCGGTTAATCAGCCAGTTTGCCTGCCACCCAGCCGGCCACGCCGGCCAGGGCCTGGGGTAGCTGGTCGGGCTCGTTGCCGCCGGCCTGCGCCATGTCCGGGCGTCCGCCGCCCTTGCCGCCGACCTGGCTGGCCACGAAATTGACCAGTTCGCCCGCCTTGACCCGGGCGTGCAGGTCCGGCGTCACGGCGGCGATCAGGCTCACCTTGTCCGCCGCGGTGGTGCCCAGCACCAAGGCGCAGGACTTGAGCCGGTCACGCAATTTATCGGCAAGTTCGCGTAAAGCTTTAACATCGCCGCCCTCGATATGGGCGGCCAGGACCTTGTGGCCACGCACCTCGACGGCTAGGTCGGCGAGGTCGTCGCCCTGGCTGGCGGCCAGCTTGGACTTGTAGCGGCCGAGCTCCTTCTCCAGCGCCTTGACCTGCTCCTGGATCTGCGCCAGCCGGGCGCCGATCTCGGCGGGCTGCGCCTTGAGTCGCTCCGCCACCTCGCGCAGCAGGTCCTCCTGGGACTGCAGCCAGGCCAGCGCCGCCGGGCCGGTGACCGCCTCGACGCGGCGGATGCCGGCCGCCACGCCGCCCTCGGAGACGATCTTGAACAGGCCGATGTCGCCGGTGCGCCTCACATGGGTGCCGCCGCACAGTTCGGTGGAGAACTCGCCCATGCCCACCACGCGCACCTCGTCGCCGTACTTCTCGCCGAACAGGGCCATGGCGCCCGCCTTGATGGCCTCGTCGTGGCGCATCAGGCGGGTCTCGACACGGTTGTTGCGGCGGATCTCGGCGTTGACCAGGTCCTCGATGCGGCGGATCTCCTCGGCGCTGACCGCCTGGGGATGGGAGAAGTCGAAGCGGGTGCGCTCCGGGTTCACCAGCGAGCCCTTCTGCGTCACATGCTTGCCGAGCACGGCGCGCAGCGCGGCATGCATCAGGTGGGTGGCGGAGTGGTTGTAGGCCGCGCGCTGACGCGCCGCCATGTCCACCCGCGCGGTGACGGTATCGCCCAGGGCGAGTCGCCCGGTGGCCAGTCGCCCCTTGTGGCCGAACACCTCGGCCTGGATCTTCTGGGTGTCCTCGACGTTGAAGACGCCATGGCCGGAGGACAGCTCGCCCACGTCGCCTACCTGGCCGCCGGACTCGGCGTAGAAGGGCGTGCGGTCGAGGACGATGACCGCCTCGTCGCCGGCGGCGATCTCGCCGACCGGGCTGCCCCCCCTGTACAGGGCCAGGATGCGGCCCTCCTGCTCCAGGCTGTCGTAGCCGACGAACTCGGTGGGCTGGCCGGAGAACTCCAGCCCCTTGCCCATGCTGAACTTGCTGGCAGCGCGCGCCCGCTCGCGCTGCAGCTCCATGGCCGCCTCGAAGCCGGCGAAGTCGACGTTGAAGCCCCGCTCGCGGGCGATGTCGGCGGTTAGGTCGAGGGGGAAGCCGTAGGTGTCGTAGAGCTTGAACACCGTCTCGCCGTCCAGCATGCGGTCCTCGGACTGCATGGCGACCTCCAGCACGCCCATGCCGTGCTCCAGGGTCTCGGCGAAGCGCTCCTCCTCCTGGCGCAGGATGCCCATCACGCTGTCGCGCGTGGCGGCCAGCTCGGGATAGGCCTCGCCCATCACGCCGATCAGGTCGTCCACCAGCCGGTGGAAGAAGGGGGTCTTGCAGCCCAGCTTGTAGCCGTGGCGGATGGCGCGGCGGATGATGCGGCGCAGCACGTAGCCGCGGCCCTCGTTGCCGGGGATGACGCCGTCGATGATCAGGAAGGCGCAGGCGCGGATGTGGTCGGCGATGACATTGAGCGAGTTGTTGCCGAGGTCGGCCGCGCCGGTCTCCCGGGCGGCGGCGGCGATGAGGGTCTGGAACAGGTCGATGTCGTAGTTCGAGTGCACGCCCTGCATCACCGCCGCGATGCGTTCCAGGCCCATGCCGGTGTCCACCGAGGGCTTGGGCAGGGGGTGCATGACACCCGCCTCGTCGCGGTTGAACTGCATGAACACCACGTTCCAGATCTCGATGTAGCGGTCGCCGTCGGCCTCCGGCGTGCCGGGCGGGCCGCCTTCAACCTCGGGGCCGTGGTCGTAGAAGATCTCGGTGCAGGGGCCGCAGGGGCCGGTGTCGCCCATCTGCCAGAAGTTGTCCGAGTGGAACTTGGCGCCCTTGTTGTCGCCGATGCGCACGATGCGCTCGCGCGGCACGCCGACCTCGTTGGCCCAGATGTCGTAGGCTTCGTTGTCGTCCTGGTAGACCGTCACCCACAGCTTGTCGCGCGGAATGGCCAGCACGCCGGTGAGGAACTCCCAGGCGTACTCGATGGCGTTGCGCTTGAAGTAGTCGCCGAAACTGAAGTTGCCCAGCATCTCGAAGAAGGTATGGTGCCGCGCGGTGTAGCCGACGTTCTCCAGGTCGTTGTGCTTGCCGCCGGCGCGCACGCAGCGCTGGCTGGAAACGGCGCGCGCGTAGGGGCGCTGCTCGCGGCCGAGGAAGGTGTCCTTGAACTGCACCATGCCGGCGTTGGTGAACAGCAGGGTCGGATCGTTGGCCGGCACCAGGGGACTGGACGGGACAATGGCGTGCCCCTTGGAGGCGAAGTAATCGAGAAACTGGCGCCGGATATCGCTGCTCTTCATGGTGGGAAGTACTTGAAAATTGAGGCGTTCGGCATTGTAGCCGGTCGGGCCCGCGGGTGCGACGATTCCGGCGCGCCGGCATGCCATCGCTTCCGGGGGCGCTGCTGTTGCGCACCCGCCTCCGAATACCCGAGCAAACTACTTGAAAATCATCGAAGGATCTGTATATTAGCCAATGCTAATATTTTTTTGAGGAGAGGAACATGTACGGCATGTACAACTTCAAGGAGGTCGGCGTGGACTTCCTGGACGGCAACAACAAGGACGCCATCCACCTCATCGACGTGCGCACCGAGGCCGAGGTATCCCGAGGAGTGATCGACGGCGCCATCCACATCCCCCTGCACCTGCTGCCGTTGCGCGCCGACGAGATCCCCCAGGACAAGCCGGTGGTCATCTACTGCAACTCCGGGGCGCGCTCCGCCCAGGCCTGCGCCTTCATGTCCGCCAAGGGTTTCGGCAACATGCACAACCTGGCTGGCGGCATCATGGCCTGGGCGCGCTCCGGCAAGCCGATCGCCTATCCATCCTGATTGCTTGCGGCGGCATCCGGCCCGGCGTGCCGCGCCGGGCCGGGCCGGTTGCAAACTGAAGGCAACTGGTTTAATGTTCGCTCGCTTTTTTCAGCACTTCCTAATTTGTTGAAGGAGAACCAGATGAATTTCAATAAAGAACTCGATGCGCGTGGTCTGAACTGCCCCCTGCCGATCCTGCGCACCAAGAAGACCCTCAACGAGATGGGTTCCGGTGAAGTGCTCAAGATCATCGCCACCGATCCCGGTTCCGTGAAGGACTTCGCCGCCTTCGCCAAGCAGACCGGCAACGAGTTGCTGTCCTCCGCCGAGGGTGGCGGCGAGTACACCTTCCTGATCAAGAAGAAGTGATTTGCCCGGCCCGGCCCGAGCAGGCGACCTGACAACCAGTTAAAGATAGGCGGAGAGATGGACGAGAAAAAGCTGGCCATAATCGCGACCAAGGGTACCCTGGACTGGGCCTACCCCCCCTTCATCCTGGCCTCCACGGCGGCCGCCCTGGGCTACGAGACCCAGATCTTCTTCACCTTCTACGGCCTGCAGCTGGTCCGCAAGGACACCTCGGGCCTCAAGGTGAGCCCTCTGGGCAACCCGGGCATGCCCATGAAGATGCCGTTCGGACCCAAGTGGTTCCGCGACATCAACTGGAACATGCCCAACGCCATTCAGTCCATCGTCCCGGGCTACGAGTCGCTGGCCACGGTGCTGATGAAGCAGACCATCAAGAACAACGGCGTGGCGACCATCCCCGAACTGCGCGACCTGTGCCGGGAGGCGGACGTGAAGTTCATTGCCTGCCAGATGACCGTCGAGCTGTTCGGCTTCGAGCACAGCGATTTCATCGACGGCCTGGAGTACGGCGGCGCCGCCACCTTCTTCGAGTTCGCCGGCGAATCCGACATCTGCCTGTTCATCTGATCAGGCGTTCCGACCGGAAAGGCCCGCTTGCCCAAGCGGGCCTTTTTGTTGCAAGAATTCCGCGCCTGGTCAGATGGTGGTCCTGCGGCTGCCGATATTCAAACCAGTTCGGCGGGGGCCGGATATACCATGAGGCGTCGTCGCACCGGGATGCGACGGTCGTGATGGATCAACCGACACGAGCCCCCTGAAGTTTTACGGCGGCCTGCCGATAATGGTCTGCAACTTTTTTCGAGGATAAGCGATGCAACTGAAGCGACACGTCCTGGCCCTCGCCCTGGCCGGCATCTCCGCTCCCGCCACCGTGTGGGCCACCAACGGCATGAACATGGAAGGCTACGGCCCCATCGCCACCGGCATGGGCGGCGCCTCCTTCGCCTACGACAACGGCACGGCGGCCATGATGAACAACCCGGCGACGCTGGGACTCATGACCGGCCCCGCGCGCCTCGATGTGGCTTTGGGCTTCCTCGGCCCGGACGTGGAAACGAAGGACGGTGGCGATGCCTCCAACTCTGGCGGCGATGCCTACTTCATGCCCGCCTTCGGCTATACCCGCAAGCAGGGCGCCTTCACCTACGGCGTCGGCGTCTTCGCCCAGGGCGGCATGGGCACGGAATACGACAAGGGGGACTCTGTTGATCCCAGTGGTGGACAGCTGGACCAGCGTTCGGAACTGGGCGTCGGCCGCGTCATCCTGCCCCTGGCTTACCAGGCCACGCCTGACCTGAGCATCGGCGGCTCCATCGATTACGTCTGGGCCATGCTTGACTTGCAGTGGGCGGTAAGTGGCCAACAATTCGGCAATTTCATTGTGCAAAATCCTAATGTTGGTTCGGCAACGGGAGGTCTCGTGACGGGGCTGATCAACAACATCGGTCTGGGTCCAGGCCAGATTGCTCCGCCCGGTCCCTATTGGGCCTATTTCGATTTTTCTGATAACAGTGATTACACGGGTAGATCCAAGGCTACCGGTTGGGCGGGCAAGATTGGTTTCGTATACAAGGTCAGCCCCACGTTCAGCGTTGGAGCCACCTATCACAGCGAGACAGATCTCGATGACCTGGAGGGCGATGCCACTGTGTCCATGAATGTGGACATCAATGGCATGGGCAATGCAACCATTCCGGTGACAGGAGAAGTGAAGATCAAGGATTTCCAGTGGCCTGAGACCTACGGTGTCGGCGTGTCCTGGCAGGCGACGGACCGGCTGATGGTTGCCGCCGACTACAAGCGCATCAACTGGTCCGACGTCATGAAGGACTTCAAGATGACTTTTGTCGCCGATGCCGTGCAAGCCAACCCCATGGCGGCTGGATTTTCGGGCGCAGATTTGAATATGACCCTGGCCCAGAACTGGGATGACCAGGACGTTTTGCAGATCGGCGTGTCCTACAAGGCCACCGATGCCCTTACCCTGCGCGCTGGCGTCAGCCTCGCCGACAACCCGATCCCGGATCAGCAGCTGAACCCGCTGTTCCCGGCCATCGTCGAGGAGCATTACACCATCGGATTCGGCTATGCCTTCAGCCCGGCCTCCGATGTGAACTTCTCCTTGACCTACGCGCCCGAGGTGTCCGAGACCGTTTCCGCCGGCGGCCTCTATGCGGGCGACAAGATCACGCACAGCCAGACCAACGCCCAACTGATGTACAGCCACAGGTTCTGAGCGGCTGAACCGTAGTAGAATCGCGGGGCTGGGCGACCAGCCCCGTTTTTTTATGCGTTGAGGGAGAAGGTGATGCGCAAGCTCCTGGGCGCTCTGGCGCTCCTCTTGATCAGCCCCCTGGCCTGGGCGATCTCCCCTTATTTCTACGGCGACCGCGTCGCCAGTGGCGGCGACCTGGCCACCGCCATGGGGCAGGTGGAGGCCAAGCTGGCCAAGTCCGGCTTCCAGGTCATCGGTCGGCATGTACCGACCGGGCTGCCGGGTCATGGCGTGGTGATCGCCACCGACAAGGACCTGTTGCGCGTCATCGGCCAGATGGGCGGGGCCAGCATCGTCGGGGCCGCCCTCCGCGTCGGTGTGAAGAGCGACGGCACGGTGTCCTACATGAACCCGGACTATTGGTACCGCTCCTATCTGCGCAAGCAGTTCCGCCTCGCGGAAAAGACCCTGCGCGGCGTGCAGGGGCGGCTGACACGCGCCCTGGGGGGCGGCAAGCCGTTCGGCGGCGACGTGGCGAAGACGGACCTGCCCGAGTACCAGTACATGTTCGGCATGGAGGGCTTCGAGTCGGACAAGAACCTGCTCATGGAGCACCTCGAGTTCGACGACGCGGTGAAGAGCATCCAGGAAAACCTGGCCAAGGGGGTGGGCCGGACCGCCAAGGTCTACGAGATCATCATCCCGGAGAAGCAGATCGCCGTGTTCGGCGTGGCGCTGAACGATCCCAAGGAGGGCGAGGGCTGGTGGGTGAAGACCATTGGCACCGAGAACATCGCCGCCCTGCCGTACGAGATCTACGTGGTGAACAATCGCGCCAACGCCCTGTTTGCGCGCTACCGCATCGCCCTGGGCTGGCCGGAGGTGGGCATGGGCACCTTCATGCGCATCGTGGAGGCGCCCGGCATCATCCGCGAAACGCTCATGCGCGTGGCCGGCAACACCCCGGACTGACCCGCGCTTGCCCAGCCAAGGCCCCGCCGCGCGGGGCCTTTTTCATTCCGGCGGACGACCGCGCCGCAGGCGGCGCAGGATGAAGCGGGCCGGGTCGAGGGCGTCGGCGAGGTCCGTTTCCAGGGGCCATGGGTCGCCCTCCAGGCGGCTGGCGAGCAGCTCGGCGGCCAGTTGCGCCCAGACCAGGCCGCGCGAGGCGAGGCCCAGCAGTCCGTGGCAGTCCTCCAGGCGAGGGATGTCGGCCAGGCGCGCCTCCCGGTCTAGCCCGACGGGCGCCGCCGCGGGCAGCGCGCCGACCACCGGCAGGCGGTCGGGCGGCACGCCGCGGAAGCCCACCCGTCCCTGCAGGTCCAGAGGGTCCAGGCCGGCGGCCGCGCCGGGCAGGATCTGCTCCAGCCGGACCAGGTTGCCGGCATTCTCCTCCGGCCGGGGCGCGGGTTCCGCGTCGAAGTCGTAGGACGCGCCGACGCACACGCGGCCGTCCACGGCCGGCGCGACGTAGCCCTCCCGGCAGACGGCCAGCGGCAGCGGCGGCAGCCGATCGGCCGGGAGATGGGTGACCTGGCCGCGCACCCGCTTCATGGGCAGATGGCCCGTGCGCAGGACCTGCAGGGCGTCCGCCCCGCCGGCCAGCACCAGCACGGGGGCGGCGGCGATCACGCGACCCTGCCGGTCCATCGCCCGCCACGCGCCATTGCTCCGCTCCAGGCGCGCGACGTCCGCGCCGTAGCGCGCCTCCAGCCGATCCGCGCAGGCGGCCAGGTTGGCCGCGCAGACGCTGGGCGGGTTGGCCCAGCCGCCGCCGGGGAACAGCCAGCCGCCCTCAGCCGGCGCGAGGCCGAGCAGGCTGGCGGCCTGGTCGCGGTCGAGCCAACGGACGTAGTCGGCCGGATAGGCGTGCGCCGCCACCACCCGGCGCTGCTGCTCGGCGTGTGCGGCGTCGCGGGCGATCTGCAGCACGCCGCAAGGCGACCAGCGCGGGGCGGGGAACAGGCCGGCCCAGGCGCGCAGGGCGTGCAGGTAGGCGGCGCGGGTGAAGCGGGAGGCGATGTTGTCGTCCAGGGACAGCAGCGGCCGCACGATGCCGGCGAGGTTGCCGGAGGCCTCGCGCGCCGGGCCGGCATGGCGCTCCAGCAGGGTGATACGCCAGCCGCGCGCCGCGAGGCGGGCGCTCGCGGCGCTACCGGCGAGTCCCGCGCCGATCACCAGGGCGTGACGGTCCGCGGGGGGAGACGGCGAGACAGGGCGGGGGGCGTCCGTCGTCGCGGCGATCCCGGCGAGCATCTCCCGCTTGTGGCCGAAGCCGGGCCGTTTCCCGCAGCGGAAGCCGGCCGCCTCCAGGCCGTCGCGTACCGGCGCGGCCACGCTCCAGGTGGCCAGGGTGGCGCCCGGCGCGGCCAGCCGGCCGAGACGCCTGAACACGCCCGCCGACCACATGGCGGGGTTCTTCGGCGGCGCGAAGCCGTCCAGGTAGATCGCGTCCACCCGGGCGGCCAGACGCTCCAGTGTGCGCTCGACATCGCCGAACAGCAGGGTGAGGTGCAGCCGGTCCGACTCGAAGTGCAGGCGGTGGCAGCCCGGGGTCAGCACCGGCCAGGTTGCGCGCAGCCGCTCGGCGAGGTCGGCGAACTCGGGCCACTGCCGGTGCAGGCGGGCCAGGTCCGCGGCCGCGAAGGGGTGCTTCTCCACCGCCAGGTAGTGCAGGACGCGACAGGCGCGCGGATCCTCCTGCCAGGCCGCCCAGGTGGCCAGGAAGTTGAGACCGGTGCCGAAGCCGGTCTCCAGGATGACGAAGCGGCACCGCCCCCGCCAGCGCTCCGGCAGGCCGTTGCCGGCCAGGAAGACGTGGCGGGCCTGGCCCGGGCCGCCGTCGGCGGAATGGTAGACGTCGCCGTAGGCCTCCGACCAGGCCGTGCCGTCGGCGGCGAAGGCCAGGCGGGCGGGGGTCAGCGGCTCGGACATCCGGGGCGAGGGCGGGCCTACAGGCGCGGCAGGAAGACGATCAGCCCCACCAGCGCGGCGCCCATGGCCGCGAGCAGCACGGCCGCGGCGGCGATGTCCTTGGCCCGGCCGATCATCGCGTCGTGCTCCGGGCAGACCCGGTCGGCGAGCACTTCCACGGCGGTATTGAGCGCCTCCATGGCCAGCACCGAGAAGACGCACAGGGCGAGCAGGGCCCATTCCGTCGCGCCGACGCCGAAGTGCCAGCCGGCCAGCAGCACCGCGAGCGTGGCCAGCAGATGCACGCGGAAGTTGCGCTGCGTGGCGGCGAGCATGCCGAGGCCGCGGAAGGCATGCACGAAGCCCATCAGGAAGGACCCCCGGCGCGGGGCGGCCATTCGTTTCAGCCCCGCTGGTAGGTGCCCACCAGCTCGGCCTGGGCCAGGATGTGGCCCTGCATGGTCTGTTCCAGGAGTGCCTTGGTGGGGTGGTTGAGCTGGGTCAGGACGCAGTCCAGGGCGTACAGGGTGTGGAAGTAGCGGTGTCGCCCCTGCGGCGGGCAGGGACCGCCGTAGCCGGTGCGCTTCCAGTCGTTGAGGCCCTCGCGTGTCCCGGCGGGCAGCTGCGCGACCGCCTCCGGCAGGCCGGCGCAGTCGGGTGGCAGGTTGTACAGCACCCAGTGCACCCAGATGCGCTTGGGCGCCGTCGGACTGGGCACGTCCGGGTCGTGCACGATCAGGGCCAGGCTCTGCGCGCCGGCCGGCACCGCCGCGAAATCGAGGCGCGGCGAGCGATCCTCGCCGTCGCAGGTGTGCGTGCGGGGGATCTCGGCCAGGTGGTCGAAGGTGGGGGAGGTGATACGCATGGTCGTCTCCTAGGGGATGAGGACCGCCGCGCCGGTCAGGCGGCCTTCGCGCAGCCTGGCCAGAACTTCGTTGGCCGCCGCCAGCGGGAAGGTCGCGACGGCCGCGCGCACCGGCACGCGCGGCGCCAGGGCGAGGAAGTCCTCGCCGTCGCGGCGGGTGAGATTGGCCACCGAGCGCAGCTGCCGCTCGCCCCACAGCAGCGCGTAGGGGAAGGCCGGGATGTCGCTCATGTGGATGCCGCCGCAGACCACCGTGCCGCCCTTGCGCACGGCCCTGAGCGCGGCGGGGACCAGGGCCCCGACGGGCGCGAAGAGGATGGCGGCGTCGAGCGGCTCCGGCGGCGCGGTGTCCGAATCGCCGGCCCACTCGGCGCCCAGGCTCAGTGCGAAGGCCTGCGCGGCCGCGTCCCCCGGCCGGGTGAAGGCGAACACCCGCCGGCCCTGCCAGCGTGCTACCTGGGCGACGATGTGCGCCGCGGCGCCGAAGCCGTAGAGCCCCAGCCGCTCGCCGGCGCCGGCCATGGCGAGGGCGCGGTGGCCGATCAGGCCGGCGCACAGCAGGGGGGCGGCGTCGGCGTCGTTGTAGCCCTCGGGCAGGGGAAAGCAGTAGCGGGCATCGGCCAAGGCGTACTCGGCATAGCCGCCGTCCAGCTGGTAGCCGGTGAAGCGCGCCCGGTCGCACAGGTTTTCCCGCCCCGCCCGGCAGTGCTCGCACTCGCCGCAGGTCCAGCCAAGCCAGGGGACGCCGACCCGCCCGCCGGGGCGGAAGCCGGCCACGCCGGCGCCCAGGGCCGCCACACGGCCGACGATCTCGTGGCCGGGCACGATGGGCAGGGGCACGTCCGGCAGTTCGCCGTCCACCACGTGCAGGTCGGTGCGGCATACGCCGCAAGCGGAGACGCGCAACAGCAGCTGACCGGCGGCCGGCGCGGGGACAGGGCGCGACTCCGGGACCAGCGCCTCGCCGTGGGCGCGCAGGGTCATGGCCAGGTAGGTGGCGGGCAGGTCCATGCCGATCATGCCATCAGGCACCGCCCGAGGGGTGGGGCTGGGTCATCGTGGGCGCGGGTTCCGAGCCTCGATCCGAGACGTATGTAGATGCACATGTCCGAGTTCTGGCAACATCCTCAGCCAGCGAGCAGCTTCCATTATGCGCCAGGACGCCGCCCGTGGCGCAGGCGCGCCCGGCGGGCCGGGCCGTCCGGAGAGAGCGAGATGAGCGAAGACGTTGAACGCATGGCCGGGGAGATCGAGGCGGAGGGGGCGCTGATCCAGCGCGTGGTCGCGGCCATGGAGACGGTCATCGTCGGCCAGCGCGAGCTCGTCGAACGCATCCTGGTGGCGCTGCTCACCAACGGCCACCTGCTCATCGAGGGGGTGCCTGGGCTGGCCAAGACCAAGGTGGTGAAGACCCTGTCGCAGCTGATCGACGCCCGTTTCCAGCGCATACAGTTCACCCCCGACCTGCTGCCCGCGGACCTGGTCGGCACCCTCATCTACGACCCCCGCGAGGGCGCCTTCACGACCCGCAAGGGGCCCATCTTCGCCAACATCGTCCTGGCCGACGAGATCAACCGGGCGCCCGCCAAGGTGCACAGCGCCCTGCTGGAGGCCATGGAGGAGCGCCAGGTCACCATCGGCGAGACCACCTATGCGCTGGACGAGCCGTTCCTGGTCCTGGCCACCCAGAACCCCATCGAGCAGGAGGGCACCTACCCCCTGCCGGAGGCGCAGATGGACCGCTTCATGCTCAAGGTCGCCATCACCTACCCGGCGCGGGAGGAAGAGCGCGAGATCATGCGCCGCGCCGGGCGCATCGCGCGGGACGAGGCCCTCGGCCCGCTGATCCACCCGGACGACATCCTGCGCATGCGCGCCCTGGTGGACGCCGTCTACCTGGATGAGAAGATCGAGAAGTACATCCTCGACCTGGTGTTCGCCACGCGGGAGCCGGCGCGCCACGGCTTCGAAGACCTGGCGCGCTTCATCACCTACGGCGCCTCGCCGCGGGCGAGCATCAATCTGGTGATCGCCGCGCGCGCCATGGCCTTCCTGCGCGGCCGCGGCTACGTCGTGCCCCAGGACGTCAAGGACGTCGCCCCCGACGTCCTGCGCCACCGCGTCATCCCGAGCTACGAGGCCGACGCGGAAGGCATGACCGTCGACGCGATCATCGCCCGCCTGCTGGCCGAGACCGAGGTGCCGTGAGGTGACGACGCCACCCGATCGGCCGGACCGGGCCTGGCCCGCCGCCGAGGTCCGCCGCCTGGAGATCCTGTCCGCGCGGCTGGTGACCAGCATCTTCGCCGGCGAGTATCGCAGCGTGTTCCGCGGCCGCGGCATCGAGTTCGAGGAGGTGCGCGAATACCAGCCAGGCGACGACGTGCGCGGCATCGACTGGAACGTGACCGCCCGGGCGGGCAGGCCCTTCGTCAAGCAGTACGTGGAGGAACGCGAGATGACGGTGATGCTGCTGCTCGACTGCTCCGCCTCGCTGGACAGCGCCACGTCGCACCGGGCGAAGGGCCGCGTCGCGGCCGAGACCTGCGCCCTGCTCGCCCTCGCCGCGGCGCGCAGCCACGACCGGGTCGGCCTGCTGACCTTCACCGACCGGGTGGAAGGCTACCTGCCGCCCGCCAAGGGCAGCCGCCACGCCCGGCGCCTGATCGCCGAACTGCTGCGCGAATCGCCCGTCGGGCGTGGCACCGACCTGGCCGGCGCCCTGGGCTACCTGGATCGGGTGCTGCGGCGCGCCAGCATCCTGTTCGTGGTGTCGGACTTCCTCGCCGACGATTTCCGCCTGCCCCTGGCGGCGGCGGCGCGACGACACGACGTGGTGGCCGTGTCGGTGACCGACCCCCTCGACGGCGAGTTGCCGGAGGCCGG
>JALOTG010000218.1 GCA_025458005.1 Thiobacillaceae bacterium | reverse complement strand
TGCGGCAGCTTCAGCCGCGTCGCCGCCAGCAGCAGGCCCAGGGCGACCGCCGAGCCGTTCATGTCGTCGTGCATGTTGTGCATGTAGCGCGCCGGCTTGAGGTTGTGCCCGCCGGTGTCGAAGCAGATGCCCTTGCCGACCAGGGCGATGGTCTTGGGTTTGCCCCTCCCCCCTCTCCCCTCGCCCCTCACCGGCTGACCATGGGTCAGCCTGACGATCGCCGCGTCCTCGTGGCCGCTGCCGCGCGCCACGGCGAGGAAGGCGCCCGCCTTGAGCTTGCGCAGGCGCTTGACGTCGTATTCCTCCAGCGCCCAGCCCTCCGACTTGGCCAGTTCGCGGATGCGCTCGCGATAGGTGGCGGGGGTAAGCAGGTTGGGTGGCAGGCCGGTGAGCTCGCGGGCGAGCTGGTTGCCCTCGGCCACCGCCGCCTCGCGGGCCAGGTCCAGGCCGGAGACGCCGTGCAGCGCGATGCGCTCGAGGGGCGCCGGCCGCTTGCCGCCCTTCCAGCTCGGCAGCGGCGTGCCGTTCACCCACGCCACGTAGGCGGCGGCCCGCGCGGCCCGGGCGCGGAAGGCGTCGTCGCCATGCACGGCGATGTCGATGCCGGCCGGGTGCTCGTCCAGCAGGGGCTTGAGGGCGCGGCGCAGGAGGCTGTGCCACGCGAAGCTGCCCTGTTTGTCGTCCAGGCGCACCCAGGCGGACAGGCAGCCGCCTGGCAGTTCCACCGTCAGCGGCTGTTTGGCGAGTTCCTCCGCCTTCCTGTCCTGGCGACGCAGCGCGGCGAACGCGGCGGCGTGGTCGGGCGCCTCGTGCCAGTCCGCCCCGGCGGGCAACACGACCAGCAGGTGGCGGATCTTCCCGGTCCGCTGGCGGAGGGGGGATTTATGCTGGCTCAGGCTCGCCAGGGCGCCCGCAGCATTGACACGCTTGCTCATAAGCAATCCTTAATATTAAGAAAACAAATACTCATTATTGAATTGACCTAAGGCTCGCCACGCCCCGATAATTCGCCAACTTTTTACAATACTGCCGCATGTAACCGTTTGGCCCAACCGGGTGCGCGCCACCGGCGACCGCAAACACGCGCGCCAGCCCGCACCCCCTCCGGAGATCCCCTTTCATGTCCCCGTTTACCCCTGACATCGACCCTCAGGAAACCCGCGAATGGCTGGAGGCCCTCGCCGCCGTGATCGAGGCGGAAGGCCCGGAGCGCGCCCACTTCCTGCTCGAGAAGCTGGTCGACCAGGCGCGCCGATCGGGCGCCTACCTGCCCTACAACGCCACCACCGCCTATGTGAACACCATCCCGGTGCACCTGCAGGACAAGCACCCCGGCGACATCCCCATGGAGCGGCGCATCAAGAACCTGATCCGCTGGAACGCCGTGGCCTGTGTGATGCGCGCCAACGAGAAGGCGCCCGGCGTGGGCGGCCACATCGCCAGCTACCAGTCCGCCGCCACCCTCTACGAGGTCGGCTTCAACCACTTCTTCCGCGCCGCCACCGCCGATAATGATGGCGACCTGGTCTTTTTCCAGGGCCACTCCGCACCGGGCATCTACGCCCGCGCCTTCCTGGAGGGCCGCATCAGCGAGGAGCAGTTCGCCAACTTCCGCCAGGAGACCGGCGGCGACGGACTGTCCTCCTATCCGCATCCCTGGCTGATGCCGGACTTCTGGCAGTTCCCCACCGTGTCCATGGGCCTGGGGCCGATCCAGGCGATCTACCAGGCACGCTTCCTCAAGTACCTGCACGACCGCGGCATCGCCGACACCAGCGAGCGCAAGGTGTGGGCCTTCCTGGGCGACGGCGAGACCGACGAGCCGGAGACCCTGGGCGCCATCACCCTGGCCTCGCGCGAGAAGCTCGACAACCTGATCTTCGTCATCAACTGCAACCTGCAGCGCCTGGACGGCCCGGTGCGCGGCAACGGCAAGATCATCCAGGAACTGGAGGCCGCCTTCCGCGGCGCCGGCTGGAACGTGCTGAAGGTGATCTGGGGTTCCTACTGGGACCCGCTGCTGGCCATGGACGGCAAGGGCCTGCTGCGCCAGCGCATGGAGGAGTGCGTCGACGGCGAGTACCAGAACTTCAAGGCCAAGGGCGGCGCCTACACGCGCGAGTTCTTCTTCGGCAAGTATCCGGAAACGAAGGAGATGGTGGCGGCCATGTCCGACGAGGACATCTGGCGGCTGAACCGCGGCGGCCACGACCCGCACAAGGTCTATGCCGCCTATGCCGCGGCCATGAAGCACGCGGGCCAGCCCACCGTGATCCTGGCCAAGACCGTGAAGGGCTACGGCATGGGCGCCGCCGGCGAGGCGCAGAACCCCACCCACCAGCAGAAGAAGATGGACCTGGACTCACTGCGCGCCTTCCGCGACCGCTTCCAGATCCCCATCTCCGACGCCGACCTGGAGAAGCTGCCCTTCTACCGCCCGGCCGAGGACAGCCCGGAGATGAAGTACCTGCGCGCCCGGCGCGAGGCGCTGGGCGGCTACGCGCCGACCCGCCGGCGTAAGGCCGAGCCGCTCGCGGTGCCCGCCCTGGCCAGCTTCCAGAACATGCTGGAGGCGACCGGCGAGCGCGAAATCTCCACCACCATGGCCTTCGTGCGCATCCTCACCACCCTGCTCAAGGACAAGGCGATCGGCCGCCATGTCGTGCCCATCATCCCGGACGAGGCGCGCACCTTCGGCATGGAGGGCCTGTTCCGCCAGGTCGGCATCTACTCCTCGTCGGGCCAGCTCTACGAGCCGGTCGACCAGGACCAGGTGATGTACTACCGCGAGGACAAGAGCGGCCAGATCCTGGAGGAAGGCATCAACGAGGCTGGCGCCTTCTCCTCCTGGCTGGCGGCCGCCACCTCCTACAGCACCAACGGCGTGCAGATGGCGCCGTTCTACATCTACTACTCCATGTTCGGCTTCCAGCGCATCGGCGACCTGGCCTGGGCGGCCGGCGACAGCCGCGCGCGCGGCTTCCTGCTCGGCGGCACCGCCGGGCGCACGACGCTCAACGGCGAGGGCCTGCAGCACGAGGACGGCCACAGCCACCTGCAGGCGGCGATGATCCCCAACTGCGTGTCCTACGACCCGACCTTCCACTACGAGCTGGCGGTGATCATCCAGGACGGCATGCGGCGCATGTTCCAGGAGCAGGAGGACGTCTTCTACTACCTGACGGTGATGAACGAGAACTACAGCCACCCGGCCCTGCCCAAGGGCGCCGAGGCCGGCATCCTCAAGGGGCTTTATCGCCTCTCCGAGGGTGCCAAGGCGAAGGGTAAAGCCAAGAAGCCGCGCGTGCAGCTGCTCGGCTCCGGCACCATCCTGCGCGAGGTGATGGCCGCCGCCGAGCTGCTGGAGGCCGACTGGGGCGTCGCCGCCGACGTGTGGAGCGCCACCAGCTTCAACGAGCTCAGGCGCGAGGCCCAGGACGCGCATCGCTGGAACCTGCTGCACCCGGATCAGAAGCAGAAGACCTCTTATGTCGAGCAATGCCTGGACGACACCGAGGGGCCGATCATCGCCTCCACCGACTACCTGCGCGCCTTCGCCGACCAGATCCGGCCCTACGTGCGCCGCCGCTATGTCACCCTGGGCACCGACGGCTTCGGCCGCTCGGACTCGCGCGAGGCGCTGCGCCGCTTCTTCGAGGTGGACCGCCATTACGTGACCCTGGCCGCCCTCAAGGCCCTGGCCGACGACGGCGTGCTGCCGGCCAGCAAGGCCGCCGAGGCGATCCGCAAGTACGGCCTGGACGCCGACCGCGCCAACCCGGTGAACGTGTAAGGAGACGAGGCCATGAGCATCAAGGAAGTCCTCGTCCCGGACATCGGCAACTTCAAGGACGTCGAGGTCATCGAGGTCATGGTCAACGTCGGCGACAGCATCAGGGCCGACGAGGGCCTGATCACCGTGGAGTCCGACAAGGCCGCCATGGACATCCCCGCCCCCTTCGCCGGCACGGTGAAGGAGCTGAAGATCAAGGTGGGCGACAAGGTCTCGGAAGGCTCGCTGATCCTGACCCTGGAGGCGGCCGTCGAAGCCAAGGCCGCCGCCGCGCCGCCGGTGGTGACCGCTTTCACGCCGCCGGCCGCCGAGGTGGCCGCCACCGTGCCGCCGCCCAGCCACCCGGCCCCGGAGGTGCCCGCCCCGATTCAGCCCAAGGGCCGCCCCGACCCGATCGGCGCTCGGCCCGAGTTCGCCGCCGGCAAGTCGGCCCACGCCAGCCCGTCGGTGCGCCGCTTCGCCCGCGAATTGGGCATACACCCCGGGGGCGCCGACCTGTCCCTCATCAAGGGCAGCGGCCCGCGCGGCCGCATCCTCAAGGAGGACGTGCAGGCCTGGGTCAAGGGCGAGCTGGCCAAGCCCAAGGCGGAGGCGATGGGCGTCGGCGCCGGCCTGGCGGTGATCCCGGCGCCGGTGGTCGACTTCACCCGGTTCGGCGAGATCGACACCCAGCCCCTGTCGCGCATCAAGAAGCTGTCCGGCGCCAACCTGCACCGCAACTGGGTCACCGCGCCGCACGTCACCCAGTTCGACGAGGCGGACATCACCGACCTGGAGGACTTCCGCAAGTCCATGCTGGACGAGGCCGCCAAGC
>JALOTG010000055.1 GCA_025458005.1 Thiobacillaceae bacterium | reverse complement strand
CTGCGGCGGCCATCGGCCCGCCACCGGGGGCAATGCGATAGAGGGGATTGTCGGGGTCGATGCCGCGGCCCATCTCCGCCGCCTTCATCCACGCTTCGGTCGGCTGTCCGCCCAGACTGGCATACAGCTCGCTCGCCTGGGTCTCGAAGGCGACCGGATCCTTGCGGGCGGCGTAGATCTCCAGGAGCTTGAGGGCGATCTCGTGGCGGCTGGGATCCTTGGCCAGGGCCTCCTTGAGGATCTCCTCGGCCTGAGCGTCCCGCCCGTAGGCCATGTAGACCTCGGCCTCGGCGATGGGATCCACCTCGTGGGCGTCGATGGCACCCAGACCCAGGCGGCTGAAGTCCGTCAGCAGCGCGCTGCCGCCGGTGGGAGCGCCGGCCGCGCCGGTGCCGGCGGTGAACACGGCCTCGTTCTTGAACTCGCCGCCGGTCATGATGCTGTCCTCGAAATTGGTCAGCCCCTTGCGACGGCGGTTGCCCACCATCATCATCCAGAGCAGGAAGGACAGCAGGACGGCGGCGACGATGCCGCCGATGTAGATGGGGTTGCTGATGAAGGTGGACAG
This sequence comes from Thiobacillaceae bacterium, assembly GCA_025458005.1. Lineage (GTDB taxonomy): Bacteria > Pseudomonadota > Gammaproteobacteria > Burkholderiales > Thiobacillaceae > JALOTG01. The sequence goes on along the minus strand of JALOTG010000055.1, from coordinate 13,473 downwards.
CCAGCTGGGCTTGTCCTCCGGAATCGGCACGGGAGCCGGGACGGCCGCTGCCGGCGACGCGGCCTGGGGCAGCGGCGCGGGGGCCACCGCCTCGGGCACGGGCGCCGGTTCAGCCGGGGGCGCCTCGACAGGCGGGGCCGCCGGCGGGGCGGCGGGCTTGGCGGCCTCCTCGCCCTTGAGCTGGAGCAGGCGTTGCATGTCCTGCACGGCGCGTTCAAGCTGGGCGACGCGATCCTGGGCCTCCATGAGGGCGCGACCCTTGGCGGCCAGTTCCTCTTCCAGGGACTGGATCCGCTCGATGGCCTTCGCATCGGGCCGCGTCCCGCCCGGCTCGCCCTTGGACAGCTTCAACACGTCCTTGCCGGCGGTGGGCGGGGCCGCCTTGTCCTCCACGCGGGGCACGACGCGACCGGCGGCGGCCAGTTCCTCCGAGGATGGTGCCGCCGGCTGGGCGCCCGCCGCCTCGGCGAGGCGCTGGCGATAGGCATTCCAGTCCTGGGCATGCATGCGTACCTCGCGCGCGGCCCGAGCCTTGTCCACCATCATGGCGGCATCGCGATCCGGCACGTTGAGCACGGCCCCCTTCTTGAGGAGGTTCATGTTGTTACTGGCGAAGGCACCCTTGTTCCTGTTGTACAGGCCGACCATCATCTGATCGAGGCTGACGTCCCGAGGCTTGGTCTTGGCGGCAATGCCGCGCAGGGTATCGCCTGACTTAACCGGGCCGTAGCGCGTCGGTGCGGCCGGCGTCTTTTCGGCGGGCGGAGCGGCCTCGGGCAGGGCCGCGTCCGCCGCGGCGGGCTTGGCGGCCGGGGCGGCGACCGGCGGCTGCACCGGCCTGGGCTCGGGCGCCGGACGCAGGTCGGCGGGCGGATCCAGCAGGATGGTGTATTCGCGGATGAGGCGGCCGGCGCTCCAGTTGACCTCGATCAGCATATCCAGGAACGGGTCGTTGACCGGCGCGCTGGAGGTGATCTTGAGGATGGGCTGGCCATTGGCGCGCTGATCGATGCTGAAGCGCAGGGCGTTCAGGGCCTCCGCCCGGTCGATGCGCGCCTGCCGGAAGGCCTCCGAACTGGCCAGCTTGGCGCTGATGGCGGCCAGCTCGTCCTTCTGCACCGACAGCAACTCGATCTCGGCCCGCAGCGGTTGGCCCAGCGCGGAGTACACGGACAGCTTGCCCAGGCCAGCCGCCTCGACGCCCAAGGCCATCACGAGCGCGCTCAGTAGACCGCTGATTTGTAAGGTTTTACGCATCACTCCGCCCTTGTCTGAAGTTATCCCGAATGTCTCTAACCGGCAAAATATGAAGAGGCCTCATAGGCTTAGGCTGACTACCTAACGGCATTTCTAACGGTATCTTTAATTTTCTGCCGGTTCAATCGAATTTTTCCAGCCCAACAAGGAGTTGCGCGGCCTCCAGGCGTGGATGGTCATAGGTCAGCCAGAGACTGAAGCGGGTCGCTTCCCGGTCGTCCACGCGCAGACGTCCGACGAACACGTCCGCGCTGTCGACGGCATCGGTGGCCGGCGTCGGCGCGCCGCCCGGCAGGGGATCGTCCATGACCGTGACCCCCGGCACGCGTGCCAGCCAGTCGCGCAGGTCCGCGACGCTCAGGGTCCGTTCGGACTGGCCGTGCAGCACCGCCGTCCCGCCATAGAAGGTAGGAATCCAGACGGCGGTGAACTGCGTCGCCAGCGCCTCGCCGAACACCCCGCGCAGCGTCCCGGCCAGCGTGGATTCCATCGTGGAGTGGCCGTCCGCGCCGATGTCGCCCACCTGGGGGATGAGATTGAAGGCGATGCGCACGGGGAAGACCCCGGCTTCCGCCGTCTCCATGGCAAACAGGGCACGGGTCTGGTCGACCAGTTCGTCGATGGCCGCCCGACCCCGGACACTGACCGGCACGCCGACAAAGCCGCTCAGCGCCCGCAGGCCGACACGCGACGCGAGGGGCCGCAGCACGCGGATGAGGGCGGCGGCGGGGGCGTCGGCGACCTCCCTGGCAGGTCCGCCCACGCCTTGAAAACCCTGCGGGATCACCACCGGTATGCTGCGCTCGGCGGCCCGTCGGGCAATCTGCTGCGCCGACTGTCCGCGCGAGGCGAACACCGCCACGTCGATGCCCCGCCAATCCAGCTCGTCGGCTCGGATGCAAGGCAGCGCCTCGTCTCGGTAGCTGGCACAGCCCTCCGCCTCGCCCAGGGAGACCGGCAGGACGTCCCAGCCGTCCGGCTCCCGCTCCTCGATGGTCTTGATCAGGGCCTCGCCAATCGGCTCGTCCGCGCCGACGACGGCGATGCGCCAAGTGCCGCGCGTAACCAGGCTCAAGCCTCCAGAAGGATGCGCAGCATGCGCCGCAGGGGCTCCGCGGCCCCCCACAGCAGCTGGTCGCCGACGGTGAAGGCGGACAGGTACTGCGGGCCCATGTTGAGCTTGCGCATGCGGCCGACCGGAACGGTCAGGGTGCCGGTGACGGCGGCCGGAGTGAGCTGCTCCATGGTGATCTGGCGGTCGTTGGGCACCACCTTCACCCAGTCGTTGTGCGCGGCGATGATGCCGTGGATCTCGTCCAGCGGCACATCCCGGGTCATCTTGATGGTGAGCGCCTGGGAATGGCAGCGCATGGCGCCAACGCGCACGCAGAGGCCGTCGATGGGGATCGGGTTGGCGGAGCGGCCGAGGATCTTGTTGCACTCCACCTGGGCCTTCCACTCCTCCTTGGACTGGCCGGACGGCAGCTGCACGTCGATCCACGGGATCAGGCTGGCGGCCAGGGGCACCGGCCAGGCGTCGAGCGGATAGGTCTCGGAACGGATGAAGTCGGTGACCTTGCGGTCGATTTCCAGAATCGCGGAAGCCGGATCGTTGAGCAGGTGGTGCACCTCGCCGTGCACGGCGCCCATCTGCTGGATCAGCTCGCGCATGTTGCGCGCGCCGGCGCCGGAGGCGGCCTGGTAGGTCATGGGGGAGATCCACTCGATCAGGCCCTGGTCGAACAGGCCGCCGATGGCCATCAGCATCAGCGACACGGTGCAGTTGCCGCCGACATAGGTCTTGACGCCCTTGGCGATGCCGTCCTGGATCACGTTCCTGTTGACCGGGTCGAGGATGATGATGGCATCGTCGTTCATGCGCAGGGTGGAGGCGGCGTCGATCCAGTACCCCTTCCAGCCGCTGGCCATCAACTTCGGATACATCTCCTTGGTGTAGTCGCCGCCCTGGCAGGTGATGATGACGTCCATCGCCTTGAGCTCATCGACGCTCATGGCGTCCTTGAGCGGCGGCACGTCCTTGCCGATGTCAGGCCCCTGGCCGCCGGGGTTGGAGGTGGTGAAGAACACCGGGTCGATCAGGCCGAAGTCCCCCTCGTCCCGCATGCGCCCCATCAGCACGGAACCCACCATGCCGCGCCAGCCGATCAGACCTACTCGTTTCATGTCGTCAACCTCCATGCTTTCGATTGGTTACATCGCCGCGATCACGGCATCGCCCATCTCGCTGCAGGACACCCTCCGGCAGCCCTCGGTCCAGATGTCGCCGGTGCGGTAACCCTGGGCGATGACCCGCTTCACCGCGTTGTCGATCCGCTCGGCAGTGACCGGGTCGTTGAAGGTGTACTTGTACATCATGGCCACCGACAAAATCGTAGCCAGCGGATTGGCCAAATCCTTGCCGGCGATGTCCGGGGCGGAACCGTGGATCGGCTCGTACATGCCCTTGTTGTGCTCGTCGAGCGAGGCCGACGGCAGCATGCCGATGGAGCCGGACAGCATGGAGGCCTCGTCGGAGAGGATGTCGCCGAAGATGTTGCCGGTGACGATGACGTCGAACTGCTTGGGGTTCCTCACCAGCTGCATGGCGGCGTTGTCCACGTACATGGTGGACAGCTCGACCTCGGGGTACTCCCTGGCCACCTCGGCGACCACTTCCTTCCACAGTTCGGAGCACTCCAGCACGTTGGCCTTCTCCACCGAGCAGAGCTTCCTGCCGCGCTTCATGGCGATGCCGAAGGCGACGTGGGCGACCCGGCGCACCTCGGCCTCGGAATAGATCATGGTGTTGAAGCCGACCCGTTCGCCGTTGCGGATCTCGATGCCGCGCGGCTGGCCGAAGTAGACGTCGCCGGTCAGTTCGCGCACGATCATGATGTCCAGCCCGGCCACCACCTCGGGCTTGAGCGTCGAGGCCGAGGCCAGTTCGGGATAGAGCAGGGCCGGACGCAGGTTGGCGAACAGGTTCAGCTCCTTGCGGATGCGCAGCAGGCCGCGCTCGGGCCGCAGGGGCCGGTCCAGGGTGTCGTACTGCGGGCCGCCCACCGCCCCCAGCAGCACGGCGTCGGCCGCGCGGGCCAGTTTCAGGGTGGATTCCGGCAGCGGATCGCCCTCGGCGTCGTAGCCGGCGCCGCCGATGTGGGCGTACTCCATCTCGATCTTCAGGCCGTCGCGCTTCAGGACGTCGAGAACCTTGACCGCCTGCGCGACGATCTCCTTGCCGATGCCGTCACCCGGCAATACCGCGATTTTCATGATTTCTCCTTAACCGGCTGGGGGTGATGCGCGGGTCTACCCCGCGCGCCTCACCCCTCACGCCTCACTGAAACAGCCAGGGGGTCTCCCGCCGGCGCCGATCCTCGTAGGCCCGGATCGTGTCCACGTGGGTGAGGGTGATGCCGATGTCGTCCAGGCCGTTCATCAGCCGGTGCTTGCGCTCGGCGTCCACCTGGAAGGCAAAGGACTCGCCCGCCGGCGTGGTCACGGTCTGCGCCGCCAGGTCCACCGCCAGCCGGTAGCCCTCGGCGGCGGCGGTCTCCCGGAACAGCCGGTCCACCGTCTCGGCCGGCAGCACGATGGGCAGCAGGCCGTTCTTGAAGCAGTTGTTGTAGAAGATGTCGGCGAAGGACGGCGCGATGATCGCCCGGAAGCCGAAGTCCTCCAGGGCCCAGGGGGCATGCTCCCGGGACGAGCCGCAGCCGAAGTTCTCCCGCGCGAGCAGGATGCTGGCGCCCTGGTAGCGCGGCTGGTTGAGCACGAAGTCCGGGTTGAGCGGCCGCGTCGAGCAGTCCTGGCCTGGCTCGCCGCGGTCCAGGTAGCGCCACTCGTCGAAGGCGTTCGGGCCGAAGCCGGCGCGCTTGATCGACTTCAGGAACTGCTTCGGGATGATGGCGTCGGTGTCCACGTTGGCGCGATCCAGTGGGGCCACCAGGCCGGTATGCTGGGTGAAGGGCTTCATCGGGTGCTCTTCTGGATGGCCTCGCCGGCCTTCTCGATGTCCTGGCCGACGCCGCGCACGGTGTTGCAGCCATAGAGGCTGAACACGATGCCGATGGCCAGGCCGATCAGCAGCAGCTTGATGGCGCCCAACATCATCAGTTTCTTGGGAGTCATGGCTTCACCTCTCAGGAAAGACTACGCACATCGACGAAATGGCCGAACATCGCCGCGGCGGCGGCCATGGCCGGACTGACCAGATGGGTGCGGCCGCCCTGCCCCTGCCGCCCCTCGAAGTTGCGGTTGGAGGTGGAGGCGCAGCGCTCGCCCGGCTCCAGCCGGTCCGCGTTCATGGCCAGGCACATGGAGCAGCCCGGGTCGCGCCATTCGAAGCCGGCCTCGCGGAAGACGCGGTCCAGCCCCTCCGCCTCGGCCTGGGCCTTCACCAAGCCGGAACCCGGCACCACCATGGCCAGCCTGACGTTCGCCGCTACCTTGCGCCCGTGTTGCAGGCCCCATTGCGCCACCGCCGCCGCCTCGCGCAGGTCCTCGATGCGCGAGTTGGTGCAGGAGCCGATGAACACCTTGTCCACGCCGATCTCGTTGATGGGGGTGTGGGCGGCGAGGCCCATGTACTGCAGGGCCCGTTCCCAGTCGCCCTGCTTCACCGCGCTGGGCGCCTCGGCGGGGTCGGGCACCCGGCCGCTCACCGGCACCACCATCTCCGGCGAGGTGCCCCAGGTCACCTGAGGCATTATCGCTGCGGCGTCCAGTTCCACCACCGCGTCGAACTGCGCCCCCGGATCGGTGACCATCGTGCGCCAGTAGTCGGCCGCCTGGTCCCACATCGCGCCAACGGGGGCGCCGGGGCGGCCGCGCAGATATGCCACGGTCTTCTCGTCCACCGCCACCATGCCGGCGCGGGCGCCCGCCTCGATGGCCATGTTGCAAACGGTCATGCGCCCTTCCATGGACAGGGCGCGGATGGCCGAGCCGCCGAACTCGATGGCATAGCCGGTGCCGCCGGCGGTGCCGATGCGGCCGATGATGGCCAGCACGATGTCCTTGGCCGTCACGCCGCGGCCCAGCTCGCCCTCCACCTTGACCAGCATGGTCTTGGACTTCTTCTGCCACAGGCACTGGGTGGCCAGCACGTGCTCCACCTCCGAGGTGCCGATGCCGAAGGCCAGGGCGCCGAAGGCCCCGTGGGTGCTGGTGTGGGAGTCGCCGCAGACCAGGGTCATGCCCGGCTGGGTGAAGCCCTGCTCGGGGCCGATGACGTGCACGATGCCCTGGCGCGGGTCGTCCATGCGGAACTCGGTGAGTCGGAATTCCTTACAGTTGGCGTCCAGGGTTTCCACCTGCAACCGGGAGACCGGATCGGCGATGCCCCGGTCGCGATCGGTGGTGGGCACGTTGTGGTCCGGCACCGCCAGCACGGAGGTGGTCCGCCACGGCTGGCGCCCGGCCAGCCTCAGCCCGTCGAAGGCCTGCGGGCTGGTCACCTCGTGCACCAGATGGCGGTCGATGTAAAGCAGGGCCGTGCCATCGGGCTCCACATGCACCACGTGGGCGTCCCAAAGCTTGTCGTAGAGGGTGCGCGGCTTCATGCGGGTCGAGGCTCGGTCTGATCTGATAAAGCGCTAATTATTGCATAGGGCATGGGCTTGCAGATGACCTGGCCGGCCACACGAAAACTGTCGGATATCGTTACACACCTACCTTGGACTCAGCGCCTGGACGGCGCCCGCCCAAACCCGCCCGAGCGGCCTTCCGCCCAGATCAGAACGGACATCGCCGGCAACCCGCCTGAGAACCGGACCGGGACTGATTGTCGGTTTTCTTTACACCCCCTGCATGCCACTTCTCAGTGGCGGTATTTTTTCTTCTATCAATCAGATGGTTATGGACACAGTTGGGATCCGGTCCAATTTATGCTTAATTGAAGATATACGGGTCCGCTTCAGATGACGAGCCCGCCCATGGCAAGACCCATTGCTAGACCCATGGCATGCCAGGGGCATCGCCCGACCGAGGCTAAAGACAAGGAGATCGATATGCGCGATGACTCCATCTTGACGGCAGCAACCACCCTCCTCCCGACGGTCGCCTGATCAGTTCAGAGGCCGAATGTGACCGTCCGTTCAGCCGCGCCGGTCGCGCCCTGTCTCATCGTCGAACAGGGGGGCAGCCCCCCGCCCCATTCGGCCCGCAAGGCCCGACTGGCCCCAGCAGGCACCCGAGCACTTCATCCTGAAGCCGCTACCGCAAACTACGGGGTAGCAGCCCGGAAAGTGCGTCATCCCGATCATTTTCCCATGTCGCGAGAGGAGCAATAAATGCGTCAACCACATGCTTCATTGATTACAACAGCTGCGCTGCTGATCTTTGCGTCGCCCGCCTATGCTGGTTCTAACCTCGTCTTGAACGGGGATTTCGAGATCAACGGGGCCACCGCCGGCGCATCTCAGGTCAACCTCACCAATGCCACCTTCACGGCGCTGGTGCATGACACGACGGCATTCGGGAACAGCAACGACGGGTGGGGTGAACTGGACCTGTACACCACCGACGCCGGATACGTTACTCCGCCCCAGAGTGGCGCCTGGCAGGTCAGGCTGCACAGCACCGGCTACATGTTGTACGACGCGTTCTCGTTCTGGCTGTCCCGTCCCGTCCCGAGCGGCGCGAGCTACCTGTTGCGCTTTCACGTCTCCGGCCTGCCGGGCATCAACCCCAATGCCCCCGTCAGCGTTGAGATCGGCCTCTCGGACAACCCCACCGCGTTCGGAACCTCGCTCTACACGAGCCAAGACCTGAATGGCGACGGTGGCTGGAATATGCACGAAGTCAGCTTCGTGGCGCCGATAACGGCTTCCTACCTCACGGTACGCAACGTCAGCGTCTCCGCCGGCGTGGACAACTTCACTCTGACGCCCATCCCCGAACCCGAAACCTGGGCCCTGCTGCTGGCCGGGCTGGGGCTGGTGAGCCTCAAGCTGCGGCGCGCCGCATCGATTGACTGAAGGAGCACATCATGAAAAAGAAATCCCTGTCCTTGACATCCCTGGCCGGCCTGCTCGTGCTGCCGATGCTCGGCCACGCCGCCCTGCTGGTGGAGGCCCCCCTGCGCGATGGGCTGTATGGGGGGGGCATCAAGGTGGACATGTTCACGAGTTGTTCCCAACCCTCCGGCGCGGGCTGCGGCGACGGCAACCTGCACGAGATAGGCATCGCCGAATCCAGCCAGGGGGTCACCTTCCTGGCCACCCAGGCCGACCTGCAATCCAATGCCGTGGTGAGCTGGTATCTGCGCGGCATCAGCCCGGATCCGCGCACCCAGTTCCGTACCGTCGGCACCGTCTCGTTCGCCTTCAAGGCCGACCTGGCGTCCCATGTCGGCGGCCACATCCTGACCGACAACTATGGCTTCAATCAATTCAACAACGGTCAGGGCGCCTTCAACGGTGCGGTGAGTCGCTATCTGGGGCCCGACGGCCAAGCCAAGACCGCTGACGACAGACTCAGCTTCGGTTTCAGCACCTGGCACAACAGCGTCTGGCGCTCTCACATCGCCGCCAACACGGCGTTGACCACCTATGACCAGTGGCATCGGGTCGGCCTGACCTGGGGTGGACCGACCCATGACTTCGAACTCTGGATCGACGGGCAGCTTGCGGCTTACGACGATCCCTTCAGCGGCCCCTTCGTGCCCTGGGGCGCCGCCTATCTCGGCCTGGGCAGCGCCACCAATTTCGCCCTGGGCGACATCCACGAGCGAGGCATCGATGGCGAGAACGGCACCTCGGGCATGACCTTTGCCGACCTGCGCATCTGGAACGAATATGTCCCGCTGGGCGACAGCCTGGCCCCCATCCCCGAACCTGGGACCTGGGCCCTGCTGCTGGCCGGGCTGGGTCTGCTGGCCATGCGGCGAAATGTCTCACGCACTCGTAGGCAAGGACGCCCGGGTGTGTCTATGATGATGAATAACTAATTAGAACATTCACGGATTCTAACCCTGCAGTACTGAAGAAAGACGGAGGCTTGCATGCTTGATCCCACACGCAACAAATTCCATCCCACCCTGCTGGCGGCCCTGTCCCTGGGCCTTGCCGGTCCGGCCACGGCGGCGACCCACGAGTTGGCGCCGGTGGCCGATGCCTACGTGGTCAGCGATTATGCGACGGTGAACTACGGGGACGAGAAGGACCTGTTCGTCCATGCCGGCAGCACCACCAAGCGCACCTACCTGCGCTTCGATCTGCCCGCGCTCGCGGCGGGCGAGGTCCTCGCCGGCGTGTCGCTGCAACTGTCCTACGCCCAGGGCGGGAACGAGGGCAGCAGCATCGCCCTGCACCATGTGACCGACGACAGCTGGCTGGAAAGCGCCATCACCTGGAGCAACCGGCCCGACTATGATGCCGCGGCCCTGGACAGTCAGACCATCTTTCTCGGTCATGCCATGATGACCTTCAACCTGCCGCTGTCGGCCCTTGCCGCCGACCAGGACGGCAGCCTGTCCCTGCTGCTCAAGCTGAGCGATGAGGGGATCAGCGATACGGCCTCGTTCTACAGCAAGGAGGCCATCAACTTCCCGGGCAACTACGGCCCGGCGGCCATGCTCACCCTGAACACGGCGCCGATCCCCGAGCCCGAGACCTGGGGCCTGATGCTGACCGGCCTGGGCCTGGTCGGCTGGGCAGCGCGCAGGCGCGGCTAGTTACCAACCGGCAAACGGCTTTACCGTCAGTCAGCGATCAGAGCGATCAGGACGGTGATGGGCCCCGGCGCGCGACCGGGGCCTTTTTTCGCCCCGGGATCGCTCAGGCCGACGCGGCGCCCCGCCCCCGCCAGGCGAACACCACCGCCGCCAGGGCCGCGCAGCCGGCTGCCAGGGTGAAGCTCCAGCCCGCTCCGATGGCATCCCAGGCGGCCCCGGCGTAGAGGCTGCCGACGGTGCCGCCGACGCCGAAGGCCAGGCTGTTGTAGAGCGCCTGGCCACGGGCCTGGATGCGGCCACGGAAATGGCGGTGCACCAGCGCCATGGCCGAGGCGTGGTAGGCGCCGAAGGTCAGGGCGTGCAGGACCTGGGCGAACAGCAGCGCGGGCACGTGCTCCACCTCCCAGGCGATGAGCAGGAAGCGCAGGACCGCGGCCAGCAGGGTCACCAGGTACACGGTCTCCACGCGCAGGTGGCGCAGCAGGCGCGGCATCAACAGGAAGACGCCGATCTCGCACACCACCCCCAGGGCCCACAGCCAGCCGGCCAGGGTCTTGCTGTAGCCGGCGTCGACCAGGTGGATGGTGAAGAAGGTGTAGTAGGGGCCGTGCGCGGCGGCCATCAGCATGCCGGCGCCCAGCAGCGCCAGCACCTCGGGCCGGCGCAGCACCCGACCCAGGGGAACGTGCTCATGCTCGTGATGATCGACCTTCGCCTCGGGGATGAAGCCGGCGCAGAGCACGATGCCGGCCAGCAGGCCCAGGATCACCCACAGCAGCAGGCCGATGGGCTGGTGGTCAAGCAGGGCGCCCAGGCCCACCACCACCAGGATGAAGCCGATCGAGCCCCACAGGCGGATGCGGCCGTAGCGCTCGGTGTGCTTGCCGAGGTGGGACAGGGTGGTGGCCTCCACCAGGGGCAGCGAGGCGCTCCAGAAGAAGCTGATCAGGCTCATCACCGCGAACATCCACCAGAACGAGGTACCCAGGAAGGCGCCGATCCAGATGACCAGGCAGACCAGGGCGGCCAGCCGGACGATGGGCACGCGCCGTCCGGTCTGGTCGGCGATGTGTCCCCAGACGTTGGGGGCGAACATGCGCATCACGTTGAGCAGGGACATCAGCACGCCGATCTGCAGCGCGCTGAACTCCAGGGAGCGCAGATACAGCCCCCAGTAGGGGGCCATCGCCCCGACGAAGGCGAAATAGAAGAAATAGAAGCCGGACAGCCGCCAGTAGGGGAAGGCTTGCATGGCTGGGTCTCGGGCCGGAAAGCAAACGGCCCGGAGGGCTGCTCCGGGCCGTCGGTTCGGGTCGGCCGGTCAGTGGTTCGCCGCGACGATCATCTTGTACAGCTTGTCCTTGAGGCCGACGCGCAGCTTCTTAAGCTCCTCGAAGTACAGGTCGGAGGCGGCCTCGACGCGCTGCTCGATGCGCACGATCTTGTGATCCACGTCGTCGTAGTCGCGCATCATCCGGGTGAACTCGTCGTTGCTGAGCATGAGCTTGCGGATGGTCTCCTGGTGCTCGGGGAACTCGTGGAACAGGTCGTGGCTTTCGATCATCGGTCTTCTCCTTGCCTGAAGGGTGCGGGTTGAAAGGTATTCATGACGCCCGTCCGGGGATGGCCGGAGTCGGACAGCGGACGTCGGCGTTCTGCCCCCGCTGGCGCAGGGCGTGGTCCATCAGCACGATGGCCAGCATGGCCTCGGCGATGGGCGTGGCGCGGATGCCGACGCAGGGATCGTGGCGGCCGTGGGTGACCACCTCCACCGGCTGGCCGTCGACATCGATGGAGCGGCCCGGCAGGCGGATCGAGGAGGTGGGCTTGATGGCGATGGAGGCGGTGACGGCCTGGCCGGTGGAGATGCCGCCCAGAATGCCGCCGGCGTGGTTGCTGAGGAAGCCGGCCGGGGTCAGCTCGTCGCGGTGCTCGGTGCCCTTCTGGGCGACGCAGGCGAAGCCGGCGCCGATCTCCACGCCCTTCACCGCGTTGATGCTCATCAGGGCGTGGGCGATGTCGGCGTCCAGGCGGTCGTAGACCGGCTCGCCGAGGCCCACCGGCACGCCCTCGGCCACCACGTTGATGCGCGCGCCCACCGAGTTGCCCTCGCGGCGCAGGGCGTCCATGTAGCTTTCCAGCTCGGCGACGCGGTCCGGATCGGGCGAGAAGAAGGGGTTGGCGTCGACGCTGTCCCAGGTCCGGAACGGCACCGCGATGGGGCCCAGCTGGGCCAGGTAGCCGCGGATCACGGTGCCGTACTTCTCCGCCAGCCACTTCTTGGCGATCGCCCCGGCCGCCACGCGCACCGCCGTCTCGCGCGCGCTGGAGCGGCCGCCGCCCTTGTAGTCGCGGATGCCGTACTTCTGCCAGTAAGTGTAGTCGGCGTGGCCGGGGCGGAAGGTGCGGGCGATCTCGGAATAATCCTTGCTGCGCTGGTCCTCGTTGCGGATCAGCAGCGCGATGGGCGCGCCGGTGGTGCGGCCCTCGAACACGCCGGAGAGGATCTCCACCGTGTCCGACTCGCGCCGCTGGGTGACGTGGCGCGAGGTGCCCGGCTTGCGCCGGTCCAGGTCGTGCTGGATGTCCTCGGCGGCCAGCGCCATGCCCGGCGGGCAGCCGTCGACGACGCAGCCGATCGCCGGTCCGTGCGATTCGCCGAAGGAGGTGACGCAAAAAAGATGGCCGATGCTGTTGCCGGACATGGGGGGGAACCGTTTAAATAGGCTCAATATTACCGCAGCGCGGTCGATAAGCCGAAGGAACCACCGTCACGCGACCCATGCTGCCCGGCATGAAAAGAATGGAGGAACCCGCATGCCCGACCGCCGTGCCACCTTGTTGCTCGTCCCCGCCCTGCTGTTCATCGGCCTGCTCCTTCTGGCCGGCCAGGCCCGTGCCCAGACGCCGCCGCTGCGCGTGGTGGTGGCCATGCCGGGCCCGGGCGCCGCGCCCTTCCTGCCGGTGGAACTCATCCCGCGCATCGGCGCCGACCGCCAGGCCGGCATCGAGCTCACCCTGCGCCATTTCAGCGGCCCGCTGGCAGCCAAGGACATGCTGGAGAAGAACAGCGACTTCGCCGGCCTGGCCCTCGCCGCCGTGGGGGGCCTGAGCCGCAAGCACGCCAACCTGCGCAGCGTGGTGGCGCTGACCCAGGCGCCAGCCTATACCCTGATGGTGCGCAAGGACCTGCAGGGCCAGGTGCGCGGCATCGACGACCTGAAGGGCCGTTCCATCGGCGTGCACACGGGCAGCCGCTCTGGCAAGTCCACCGGTCAGCAGCTCGCCGAGTACCTGCTCGCCCGTTCGAGCATCGATCTCGGCGAGGTCAACTTCGCGCCGGCCGGCACCAACGAGGCTGACTACCACGCCGCCCTCGTCTCGGGCATGGTGGACGCCGTGATGTCCCAGGAACCGTTCGCGTCCCAGCTCGAGCTGCAGGGCGTCGCCTACCGGCTGGTGGATCTGCACGACCCCGTGATGGCCAAACGCTGGCTGGGTGGCCCCTACCTGTTCACCCAGCTGACGACCAGCACGGA
>JALOTG010000054.1 GCA_025458005.1 Thiobacillaceae bacterium | reverse complement strand
AAAGAAGGTGCCCCGGCCCGAATCCTGGCCGGTCAGGCGCACGCCATGGCCTTCCACCAGCAGGCTGGCGTAGGCCAGGCACTCGGCCATGCCCCAATCCAGCGGCAACTCGCCCTCGGCCATCCGGCGGCGGCTCTCCATCACCATGACCACGCGGGGGTGGGCAGTGAAGCCCTCGGGCAACGTGGACAGACGCAGGCCGAGTTCCCTGAGCCGCTCCGGGGACACGGCCGTATTCGCCGGCGCCCGCCAGTCCTGGCCGCGATAGGGGCGCCAGTCGGCCACGTAGGGCGTGTAGGGCCGTTCGGGCATGGCGGGCACCGTCTCCAGGCCGGCCCTGCTGTCCTCCACCATCGCATCGGCCTGCCCGGCGGTGACCACGCCACGGCTCGCCAGGGCATCCGCATAGAGGGCACGCACGCCGGGATGATGGGCGATCTGGCGGTACATGAAGGGTTGCGTGACCATCGGCTCGTCCTGCTCGTTGTGGCCCAAGCGGCGGAAGCACACCAGGTCGATGGCCACGTCGCGGCGGAAGGCCATGCGATAGTCGAAGGCGATGCGCAGGGCGAGCAGTACCGCCTCGGGATCATCGCCGTTCACATGCAGCACCGGCGCCTCCACCATCTTCATCACGTCCGTGCAATAGAGACTGGAGCGGGCATCGCGCGGGTCGGAGGTGGTGAAGCCGATCTGGTTGTTGACCACCACGTGGAGGGTGCCGCCGGTGGTGAAACCGCGCGTCGCCGACATGTTGAGGGTCTCCATCACCACCCCCTGCCCGGCGAAGGCGGCGTCGCCGTGGATGAGCACCGGCAGCACCAGGCTGCCGTCGCGGTCGAGCCGCTTCTGCTGCTGGGCACGCACCCACCCCTGCACCACCGGGTCGACGATCTCCAGGTGCGACGGGTTGAAGGCCAGGGCGAGGCGGATCGGGCCCGCCGCTGTGGCCACCTCCATGGCGAAGCCCTGGTGATATTTCACATCCCCCGTCAGAACCCCTTCCGGCACGGTGGCCGCTTCCTGCTCGAAGAAGGCCAGGGCCGACCGCCCGAGCACGTTGTGCAGCACGTTGAGCCGGCCGCGATGGGCCATGCCCAGGCCAATCTCCTCCACGCCCGCCCGCGCCGCCAATTCGGCCAGATGGTTGAGCAAGGGCACGAGGGCCTCGGCCCCTTCCAGGGAAAAGCGCTTCTGGCCGACATAACGGGCATGGATGACCTTCTCCAGGGTCTCCGCCGCGGTCAGCTGACGCAACAGCCAGCGCTGGCGATCCTCGTCCAGCTGCATCGGGCTGGTGTCGGATTCCAGCCTTTGCTGCAGCCAGCGCTTCTGACGGGTGTCGCTCAGGTGCATATATTCCGCCGCGAGGGTGCCGCAGTAGGCGTTCCTGAGCCGCGCCAGGATGTTGCGCAGGGTATCTCGCGGCGGGCCGGCCAGGGATCCCGTCTCGAAGGATGCCTCCAGGTCGTCGGCGGTCAGTCCATGGGTGGCGGGATCCAGTTCCGGCACCCGGGGCGGGGTCAGATGGCGGATGGGGTCCAGGTTCGCCTGACGGCAACCGTGGTAGCGGTAGGCATTGATGAGCTGCAGCACCGCCACCTGCCTGGCCTCGCATTGCAGCAGCGGCAGCTCCGAATCGGGCAGCGCCTCCACTCGCGGCCAGCCAGGGGGGGGCCCACCCCGGGCCTGCTCAGGTCGCGCCTCGCTCAGATGGCGCAGATACTCGATGCTGCCGGAGTAGAAGGCGCTGTCGGCCATGCGCGGCTGTACCGTCGACGGGCTAGCGCTGGCCGATGGGAATGAATTCCCTCCGCCGCATGCCGGTATAGAGCTGACGCGGGCGCGCGATCTTGTGGCCCTGCGCGGACACCATCTCGCTCCATTGGGCCACCCAGCCGGCCGTCCTGGCCAGGGCGAAGATGGCGGTGAACATGGAAGTGGGAATACCCAGGGCGCGCAGCACGATGCCTGAATAGAAGTCCACGTTGGGATAGAGCCTCTTCTCGATGAAGTAGGTGTCCTCGAGGGCGATCTGCTCGAGCTTCAGTGCGATCCTGAACAGGGGATCGTCGTGCAGGCCCAGTTCATCAAGGACCTCGTGGCAGGTCTCGCGCATGATGGCGGCGCGCGGGTCCATGTTCTTGTAGATGCGGTGGCCGAAACCCATCAGCCGGAAGGGATTTGTGCGGTCCTTGGCCCGTTCGATGTATTCGCCGATGCGGGACACGTCGCCGATCTCCTCCAGCATGTTCAGCACCGCCTCGTTGGCGCCGCCATGCAGGGGTCCCCACAGCGAGGCGATGCCGGCGGCGATGCAGGCGAAGGGATTGGCGCCCGAGGAACCGGCCACCCGCACCGTGGAGGTGGAGGCGTTCTGCTCGTGGTCGGCGTGCAGGATGAAGATGCGGTCGAGGGCGCGGGCGAGCACCGGGTTGGGCTCGTAGTCCTCGCAGGGGGTGGCGAACATCATGTACAGGAAGTTCTCCGCGTAGCCGAGACGGTTCTGCGGGTACATGAAGGGCAGGCCGACGTTGTACTTGTAGCTCCAGGCGGCGATGGTGGGCACCTTCGCCAGCAGCCGATAGGCCGCCACCTCGCGCTGGGACGGATCGAAGGGATCCGAGCTGTCCCGGTAGAAGGCGGACATGGCACCCACCATGCCCATCATCACCGCCATGGGGTGGGCATCGCGGCGAAAACCGCGGAAGAAGTAGGCCATCTGGTCGTGCAGCATGGTGTGATAGCGCAGGGTACGGACGAATTCGTCCTTCTGCCGGGCGCTGGGCAGCTCGCCGTTGAGCAGCAGGTAGCCGACCTC
This sequence comes from Thiobacillaceae bacterium, assembly GCA_025458005.1. GTDB lineage: Bacteria > Pseudomonadota > Gammaproteobacteria > Burkholderiales > Thiobacillaceae > JALOTG01. The sequence continues at coordinate 11,224 of JALOTG010000054.1, read as the reverse complement.
CATGAAATCGGAGTGCTCGGCCAGCTGTTCGATGGGATAGCCACGGTAATAGAGCAGGCCCGCGTCGCCGTCGATGTAAGTGATGCTGGAGGCGCAACTGGCGGTGGCCAGGAAACCCGGATCGTAGGTGAAGTAGCCGCGAGCCCCGAGGCCACGGGTGTCGATCACATCGGTGCCCAGACTGCCCGCCAGCACGGGCAATTCGATGACCTGGTCGTTGTCGCTGAAGGTGATGCGGGCGGTGCGTTTCGTCTCGGTGCCTTGGGTCATTTCGCTCTCACTCTGCACGTTCGTATCCTGCCCACCACGGGCCCCAGGTCCGCGGGTGGCGCCTCTCGCCCAGCCAGCCATGTAAGTATCTCGACATCCTCCCGGTCCAGCAGGCGGGAGAAGGCTTGTCGTTGCGAGGAGTCCAGTCCGGGATAAACCTCGTCCAGGAAGGCCTGGAGCCAGGCATCCAGCTCCAGCATGCCACGGCGGCAGCGCCAACGCAGCCGGTTCAGCGCCTCGTCCCTCACAGCGCCCGTTTCACGAGCAGCTTCTTGATTTTGCCGATGGCCGCGGTGGGGTTCAAGCCTTTCGGGCAGACCTCGACACAATTCATGATGCCGTGGCAGCGGAACAGTCGGTAGCGATCCTCCAGGTAATCCAGGCGTTCGTCGGTGGCCTGGTCGCGGCTGTCGGTGATGAAGCGGCAGGCTTGCAGCAGCGCGGCGGGACCGAGGAACCGGTCCGGGTTCCACCAGAAGGAAGGGCAGGCGGTGGTGCAGCAACCGCACAGGATGCATTCCCACAGGCCGTCCAGCTCGGCCCGCTCCGCGGCGCTCTGCGGGCGCTCGTTCTCCGGCTCCGGGTCCAGGTTGATCAGATACGGTTTCACCGCCCGGTAGTGCTGGAAGAACTGGCTCATGTCGACGATCAGGTCGCGCACCACCGGCAGGCGTGGCAGGGGTCGGATCTCGATCGGCTGGCGCAGCCCCTCCAGGGGGGTGACGCAGGCCAGGGCGTTGACGCCGTTGATGTTCATGCCATCCGAGCCGCACACCCCCTCCCGGCAGGAGCGCCGGAAGGCCAGGCTGTCGTCCAGCTCCTTGAGGGCCAGCAGGGCATCCAGGACCATGCGGCCGCGCGGGTCGATTTCCAGCTCGTAATCCCGCATCACCGGCGCGGCGCCGGACTCGGGATCATAGCGGTAGATGCGCAATCTCAGTCTCGCCATGGCCGTCAGTAAGACCGCTCCTTGGGCTGGAAGGGCTCCACCGTCAGGGGCTTCAGGCGGACCGGCTTGTAGTCCAGCTGGTCCCCCGCCAGGAAGTAGAGGCTGTGCCTGAGCCAGTGGTCGTCGTCCCGCGCCGGATAATCCTCGCGCGCATGGGCGCCGCGGCTCTCGGCGCGCGCCAGGGCGCAGACCAGGGTGGCGCGGGCGACGGGCAGCAGGTTTTCCAGTTCCAGGGCCTCCAGGCGGGCGGTGTTGAAAAGCCGGCCGCGGTCCTCGATGGCGGCGTCGGCCAGGCGAGCCCCCACCGCGTCCAGCTTGCCGATGCCCTCCTCGAGCAGGTCCTCGCGCCGGTAGACGCCACAATGCCGCTGCAGGATGCGTTGCATGTCCTCGCGCAATCGGGGCACCCGCTCGTCGCCGCCGGGCCGGTCCCAGCGTGCCAGGCGCTCCAGGGCCCGTTCCACGCCGCTTCTCGGCAAGGCGCGGGGATAGCGGTTCTCGCGCAGATACTCGATCATGTGTTCGCCCGCCGCGCGGCCGAACACCACCAGGTCGAGCAGGGAATTGCCGCCCAGGCGGTTGGCGCCGTGCACGGAGACGCAGGCGCATTCGCCCGCGGCATACAGGCCGGGCACCGGCTCCTCGGGACCATAGCGCACCGGCGCCACCACCTGGCCGTGCAGGTTGGTGGGAATGCCCCCCATCATGTAGTGCACCGTGGGGGTTACCGGGATGGCCTCGTGGACGGGGTCTACCCCGGCGAAGCGGATCGACAGGTCGCGGATGCCCGGCAGGCGCTCCTGGATCAGGGCCGCGCCGAGGTGGTCCAGCTTCAGGCAGACGTGGTCGCCATGCTCGCCGCAGCCGCGCCCGGCCTCGATCTCCTCGGCGATGGCCCGCGACACCACGTCGCGCGAGGCCAGGTCCTGGGCGTGGGGCGCGTAGCGGGGCATGAAGCGCTCGCCCTGCCGGTTGACCAGGTAGCCCCCCTCCCCCCGGCAGGCCTCGGTCATCAGGCAGCCCACCTCGGGGATGCCGGTGGGATGGAACTGCCAGAACTCCATGTCCTCCAGGGGCAGCCCGGCGCGCAGGGCCATGCCCAGCCCATCGCCGGTGTTGATGAGGGCGTTGGTGGAATGGCGGAAGACGCGCGCCGCGCCGCCGGTGGCCAGGAGGGTGGCGCGCGCCTCGATGAGCCAGGCCTCGCCGGTCTCGATTTCCAGCGCCACCACGCCGAGGATGTAGCCCTCCGCGTCGCGCACCAGGTCCAGGGCGAAAAACTCGTCGAAGAACTGGGTGCGCGCGGCGATGTTGCGCTGGTAGAGGGTGTGCAGCAGGGCGTGGCCGGTGCGGTCGGCGGCGGCGCAGGTGCGCACCGCCTGCTCGCCGCCGTAGCGCTGCGACTGGCCGCCGAACGGGCGCTGGTAGATCCGGCCGGCGTTGCGCCCCCCCTCCAGGCGGGAAAAGGGCAGCCCCATGTGCTCCAGCTCGTAGACCGCCGAGGCGGCATTGCGGCACATTAACTCGATCGCGTCCTGGTCGCCCAGGTAATCCGAGCCCTTCACCGTGTCGTACATGTGCCAGTGCCAGTGGTCCTCGGTGACATTGCCCAGGGCCGCCGTGATGCCGCCCTGGGCGGACACGGTGTGGGAACGGGTGGGAAACACCTTTGACAGCACCGCCACCTTCAGGTCGGCCCGGGCCAGCTGCAGGGCGGCGCGCAACCCGGCGCCGCCGCCGCCGACGATCACCGCGTCGAAGGTTCGTTTGGGAATCATGACCTATCTCGACCTCATGCCCAGTCTCCTGGCGGCGGCAGACGCCGACTCGCGGCCGGTCACAGCTCCGGCTTCGCGGCGGGCTCCACTCCCTGCTCGCATCGCCCCGACGACGAGCGCGTCGAAGCAGCGCCTGGCGATCATGCAGCGCTCATCCCAGCCCCCACAGGATGTCTGCTGCCCAGACCAGGCAGACAAGATAGAGGGTGGCGAACAGGAAATATAGAGGCAGGCGGATGGCCAGGGGATGGACATAATCGATGAGGATCTCGCGCAGCCCGATCCAGGCGTGCGCCAGCACGGCGGCGATGAACATCAGGCTGCCGATCTTCATCGCCAGGTGCGAAAAAAGGGCACGCCAGGCCGCATAGTCCAAAGGGCTGCGAGACAGCGCCAGCCCCAGGAAGAGGGGCAGGAAGATCGCCATCGCCACGGCGCTGGCCCGCTGCAGGAGCCAGAAGTTCAGACCGCGACGAGCGCCGCCGACGTTGCGCATTCAGCCGATCCAGGCACCCAGGGCACCGGTGAGGACGAGGGCGGCGATCAGGCTCAGCCAGGCAGTCCGTCGCGCGTCCCCCCTCGCCTCGCCCCAGCCCAGATCGAGGGCGAGGTGGCGCAGACCGGCGAACAGGTGATGCAGGGATGCCCAGATCAGCGCCAGGACGAACAGGAAGCCGATGCCGCCGCCGAGGAAGGCGGCGACCGCCGCGAAGTCCGCCGGCGAACGCAGACTGAGCATCAGGGCATAGAGCAGCGCGGGCACCGCCAGGCAGAGCAGCACGCCGCTGGCGCGATGCAGGATGGATACCCAGCCGCCGATGGGCAGCCGCATGCGCAGCGGATTCAGCCAGACAGGCCGTGCCGCCATCAGCGGTCGGACGCCGCGGCAACCGCCGGCGGCACCCGCTCGATCAGGCGCGGATCGAAGGGCTTGGGCAGGATGTAGTCGCGGCCGAAGCTCAGGGACTCGACCTTGTAGGCCTTCAGCACGACCTCCGGCACCGGCTCGCGGGCCAGATCGGCCAGGGCCCGGGCGGCGGCCACCAGCATGGGGCGGGTGATGCGCCGGGCGCGCGCGTCCAGGGCGCCACGGAAGATGAAGGGGAAGCCCAGCACGTTGTTGACCTGGTTGGGGAAGTCGGAGCGGCCGGTGGCCATGACCAGGTCATCGCGGGCGGCGTGTGCGGCCGCGGGGAGGATCTCCGGGTCCGGGTTGGCCAGGGCGAAGACCACCGGCCGCGCGGCCATCGACCGGACCATCTCCGGCGTCACCAGGTTCGGCCCGGACACGCCGACGAACACGTCGACGCCGGCCATGGCGTCGGCCAGGGTGCGCAGGTCGGTCTGATGGGCGAACCGCCGCTTGAAGTCGTTCAGGTCGGCGCGGCCGGCGTGGATGACGCCCTTGCTGTCCACCAGGGTGATGTGCTCGCGCGGCACGCCCATTTCCATGAGCAGGTTCATGGAGGCGATGCCCGCCGCACCGGCGCCCAGGCAGACGATCCTCACCGCCTCCAATGCCTTGCCCTGGATGTGCACGGCGTTGATCAGCCCGGCGCAGATGATCACCGCGGTGCCGTGCTGGTCGTCGTGGAAGACCGGGATGTCGAGTTTCTCGGTGAGCGCCTTCTCGATCTCGAAGCAGTGGGGCGCGGCGATGTCCTCCAGGTTGATGCCGCCGAAGGTGGGCGCGATGCTGACCACGGTCTGAATGAACTGCTCGACGGAATCTGTTTTTACTTCAATGTCATAAACATCAATGTTTGCAAATCGCTTGAACAGGACGCCCTTGCCCTCCATGACCGGCTTGGCGGCCAGGGGGCCCAGGTTGCCCAGGCCGAGGATGGCGGTCCCGTCGGTGATCACCGCCACCAGGTTGCCCTTGTTGGTGTAGCGGTAGGCGTTCTCCGCGTCCCTGGCGATCTCCCGCACCGGCTCGGCCACGCCGGGGGTGTAGGCGAGGGAGAGGTCGGCCTGGCTGGCGCAGGGCTTGGAGGACTCGACGGAGATCTTGCCGGGACGGGGAAACTGATGATAGGCCAGGGCCTGGTCCTTGAGCGTGGTGTTCATGTCGGGAAGTCGGGCGGGAAACTCGTTTAGAATAGCAAATCTGCTCGAAACCCTGTTCCATCAGCCGTTTCCCGACCCATTCCCCCAGTCATCTCCAGTCACTTGCGGATCCCATCATGTCCTCCCTGTTCAATACCCGCCAGACCTTCGACGCCGGCCATGGCAAGACCGGCAGCTTCTACTCCCTGCCCCAGCTGGAACAATCCGGCGTCGGCCCGGTTAGCCGCCTGCCGGTCTCCATCCGCGTGGTCCTGGAGTCCGTGCTGCGCAACCACGACGGGCTCAAGATCACCGAGAAGCACGTGCGCGACCTGGCCAACTGGCAGCCCAATGCGGCCCGCACCGAGGAGATCCCCTTCGTGGTGTCCCGCATCCTGCTGCAGGACTTCACCGGCGTGCCCCTGCTCGCCGACCTGGCTGCCATGCGCTCCGCCGCCGCGCGGCTGGGCAAGGATGCCAAGCAGGTGGAGCCGCTGGCGCCGGTGGAGATGGTGGTGGACCACTCCGTGCAGGTGGATGTGTTCGGCCGTCCGGACGCCCTGCAGGAGAACATGCGGATCGAGTTCGAGCGCAACCGGGAGCGCTACCAGTTTCTCAAGTGGGGCATGCAAGCCTTTGATACCTTTAAGGTTGTCCCACCGGGAATCGGCATCGTGCACCAGGTGAACATGGAATACCTGGCGCGTGGCGTCATGGAGAAGGACGGCGTCTATTACCCGGACACCCTGGTCGGCACTGACAGCCACACCACCATGATCAACGGCCTCGGCGTGGTGGGCTGGGGCGTCGGCGGCATCGAGGCCGAGGCCGGCATGCTGGGCCAGCCGGTCTACTTCCTCACCCCCGACGTGGTGGGCGTCAACCTCATCGGCACGCCGCAACCGGGCGTCACCGCCACCGACGTGGTGCTGACCCTCACCGAGATGCTGCGCCGCGCCAAGGTGGTGGGCAAGTTCGTCGAGTTCTTCGGCGAGGGAGCCGAAAGGCTGCCGGTGACCGACCGGGCCACCATCGCCAACATGGCCCCCGAATACGGCGCCACCATGGGCTTCTTCCCGGTGGACGAGGCGACCTGCCAGTACTATCTGGCCACCGGCCGCGGCGCCGCCCAGGTGGACGCCCTGCGCAACTACTATCAGGCCCAGAACCTCTTCGGCATCCCCCGCGAAGGCGAGTGCGAGTACAGCCAGACCCTGAGCCTGGACCTCGCCACGGTGAAGCCCTCCGTGGCGGGTCCCAAGCGGCCCCAGGACCGCATCAACCTCTACGCCCTCAAGGAGAGCTTCGAGACCCTGCTGGCCCTGCCCAAGGAGGAAGGCGGCTACGGCAAGACCGAGCCCGCCGCGGCCGGCGGCCTGCGCCACGGCGACGTGGTCATCGCCGCCATCACCTCCTGCACCAACACCTCCAACCCCGGCGTCATGCTGGCCGCCGGCCTGGTGGCCAAGAAGGCGGTGGAGAAGGGCCTCAAGGCCGCCCCACACGTCAAGACCAGCCTCGGCCCCGGCTCCCGCGCGGTCACCGAGTACCTGAAGGCCACCGGCCTGCTGGGCTACCTGGAACAGGTCGGCTTCAACGTGGTGGGCTACGGCTGCACGACCTGCATCGGCAACAGCGGCCCGCTGCCCGAGACGGTGGAGAAGGAGATCCTGGACAAGGACCTGGTCGCCTGCTCGGTGCTGTCCGGCAACCGCAACTTCGAGGCCCGCGTGCACCAGAACGTCAAGGCCAACTTCCTGATGAGCCCGCCCCTGGTGGTGGCCTTCGCCCTGGCCGGCCGGGTCGACATCGACGTCGCCAACGAGCCCATCGGCCAGGGCAAGGACGGCCCGGTGTTCCTCAAGGACCTCTGGCCGGGCAACGAGGAGGTCGCCGCCCTGCTGCCCGCCGCCTCCGACGCCGCCGCCTACCGCAGCTACCAGAACGTGGGCGCCGACAACCCCCTCTGGGACGCAGTGCCTGCCCCCACCGGCATGGTCTATGACTGGGACGCGCATTCCACCTACATTCAGGAGCCGCCCTTCTTTGGCAGCGTCGCCAAGCCGGATCCCGCCATCCGAGGCGCCCGGGCCCTGGCCATCTTCGGCGACTCGGTCACCACCGACCACATCAGCCCGGCCGGCGGCATCAAGCCCGCCGCCCCGGCCGGCAAGTACCTGATCGAGCACGGCGTGGCCCAGAAGGACTTCAACAGCTACGGCGCCCGCCGCGGCAACCACGAGGTCATGATGCGCGGCACCTTCGCCAACGTCCGCATCAAGAACCTGATGATCCCCGGCTCCGAGGGCGGCGTGACCTTCTACAAGGGCGAGCAGACCAGCATCTACGACGCCGCCATGGCCTACCAGGCCGAGGGCACCCCCCTAGTGGTCTTCGCCGGCGAGGAGTACGGCACCGGCTCCTCCCGGGACTGGGCCGCCAAGGGCACCCAGCTCTTGGGCGTGAAGGCCGTCGTGGCCAAGAGCTACGAGCGCATCCACCGCGCCAACCTGGCCGGCATGGGCGTCCTGCCCATGCAGTTCAAGGATGGCATGGACGCCAGGTCCCTGCATCTCGACGGCAGCGAGACCTTCGATTTCCTCGGCCTGGAGAACGGCATCACCCCCCAGCAGGACTTGACCCTGGTCATTCATTGGGCCGACGGCGGCCGGCAGAATGTGACCGTCAAGTTGCGCCTGGATACCCCCATCGAGGTGGAGTACTACCAGGCCGGCGGCATCCTGCCCTATGTACTGAGTCAGTTGCTGTCCTGATCCGTCACCCGGGACAAGGCTGTCCGCGGGGTGACGCGGGACCCGCCCCGTCAAGCATCAACCACGTGCCTGAGGAGAAAACATGAACAAGATACAATCCATCTTCCTGACCGCCCTGGCCTGCGTGCCCCTCTCGGCCGCGGCGCAGCAGCCCATGGCCTACAACCCCACCTACGTGCCGGTGCAGATCATGCCGGCCGCGCCGGGTGTCGCCAACCCCTGGTTGCAGTATGTGCCGCCCCCCACCTTCGGCTTCAACCCCTTCTTCCCGGTCCCTCTCCAGGCCCAGCAAGGCGGACCGGCCGCGAAGGCACCCTACAGCATGCGGCGCGTCATCAGCCAGCAGGAAAAGATCCAGATCATGCAGATGATGGTGCCCATGATGACCGGCTTCATGCGCATGTCCATGCCCGACGCCATGAACTACTTCGCCCGCAAGTACAAGGCCAAGGAGGGACTGAGCTTTGATGACGTGCGCGACTCCCTGTTCCTGAGGGCAAACCAGCTCAACATGAAAAAGGTCGGCGAGAACCTGATGTGGAAAGACTTCCAGGTCGTCCTGGAGGACAAGGACGCGCCCCGCATCGAGGTCTATTCCTTCTGCGACATCAAGGTGGGCCGCGACCTGCTCCGGATCAGCCCCGAGTTCATCGTCTTCCTGCCCTGCCGCATCGCCGTCATGGAGGATGCCAACAGGAACATCTGGGTGCTGATGCTGGACTGGAACCTGGACTGGATCGCTGGCTACGAGGACAAGCTGGGCCTCAGCGACGAACTCATCAAGGGCGCCATCGACATCAACAAGAAGATGGACGAGATGATGCGGGCAGCCGCCAACGGCGACCTTTGAAAGCCTCACGCCACGCTGAAGCAGGGGCCCGTGGGCCCCTTTTTCATCGCTGACGCCGGAAACATGAACAAATTTGCATCCCCGCCCGCCATGCGGTGGATAATGCGGCCGGCCCGACCATGGCCACGACGAGGCCCTTGGCCATCCGTCAGGTGTTCGCATCGACGACCAAGACACGCTTACCCGACAAAAAGACTTGGTTGTATTGAATATTAACAACTCCTAATATGTCGGCATAAGTTGTCCCGTTGCACGATTTGAATGATCAATTGAAGTAAGGAGAAAGCCATGTTGAAAGCTGTCGTTGGTTTCATCGCCGGTATCTTGCTGGTGGCCGTGGTGGGTTACGTGATGATGCCCCACATGATGTTCAATGAGGTGCAGAGCCCCTTCGGCCTCGAAGAGACCATCGCCCGAATCCAGCACAACATCGAGGGCAACCCGGAACTGAAGGCCAAGGGTTGGGCCCTGTCCGGCCTGCGCAACCCGGCCAAGGCGGTGCAGACCGATGGCGGCAACGTGCTGCCGGTGATGATGATCGAGGTGTGCAGCACCAAGTACTCCGCGCCCATCCTCAAGGAGGACACGGTGCGCTTCCTGTCCATCCTGATGCCCTGCAAGATCTCCGTCTACAAGAAGAATGACGGCAAGACCTACATCGGCACCATGAACGCTGGCCTGATGGGCAAGATGTTCGGCCCGCTGGTGGGCGAGACGATGGGCCATGTGGCCGAGGACCAGAAACTGTTCCTGGTCATGGATCCGAGCAAGCCCACGCCGCAGATGATCCTGCCGAAGGCTGCTCCCGCGGCGGGTGGTGCCGGCGGCGCTGCCGGCGGCTGCTGATCGGGAAACGTACCGGATCAACCACTTAGAGGAGTCATCCACATGTTGCTAGGCAAGCTCATGAGAAGCCTGGCGCTGGTGGCCGGTACCGCCCTGGCGGCGGCCGGCGCCCAGGCCAGCACCGACCCGGCCCCGGCCCAGTCCGTCGCCGCCGGCGCCCATGCCTACACCCCGGACGTGGAGAAGATATCCACCTCCACGGCCGACCACAGCAAGTTCAAGGAACTGCAGCAGGACTTCAAGACCGGCCCCGAGGTGACCAAGGCCTGCCTGGTGTGCCACACCGAGGCCGCCAAGCAGGTGCACCACTCCAAGCACTGGACCTGGGAGTTCTTGAACCCCGAGACCAAACAGCGGCTGGGCAAGAAGACGGTCATCAACAACTTCTGCACCGCCGTACCATCCAACTACGAGTTCTGTACCGCCTGCCACGCCGGCTACGGCTGGAAGGACCAAAGCTTCGACTTCGCCTCCCAGGAGAACGTCGACTGCCTGGTCTGCCACGAGAGCACCGGCACCTATCGCAAGCTACCCGGCCTCTCCGGTCACCCGCCCTACAAGGACATGGAGTTCCCGCCCGGGTCCGGCAAGATCGTCAAGGCGCCCATGCTGAAGGACGTGGCCCAGAGCGTCGGCAAGACCGGGCGCAGGAACTGCGGCGCCTGTCACTTCTATGGCGGCGGCGGCGACGCGGTCAAGCACGGCGACCTGGACAGCTCCCTGACCATGCCCGGCAAGTACCTGGACGTGCACATGGACAAGGACGGCCTCAACTTCTCCTGCGGCACCTGCCACAAGACCACCGGTCACGAGGTACCGGGCAGCCGCTACACGCCGACCGCCTCGGACGACCAGGCGGGAAGCCACATGCGCGGCAAGGAGGAGAAAAACCCCGCCACCTGCCAGGCCTGCCACGGCAACGCGCCGCACAAGAAGGACGCCCGGCTCAACAGCCACGCCACCAAGATCGCCTGCCAGACCTGCCATATCCCCGAGTTCGCTCGCGGCGGCAAGCCCACCAAGATGCTCTGGGATTGGTCCACGGCCGGCAAGCTGGACAAGGACGGCAAGCCCTTCAAGGTGAAGGACGCCACCGGCCACGATGCCTACGACAGCAAGAAGGGCGATTTCAAGTATGAGTCCAACGTCATCCCGGAATACATCTGGTTCAATGGCACGGTGAACTACACCCTGCGCGAGACCAAGCTGGACCCGAGCAAGGTGATCAAGATCAACAGCTTCGAGGGCAGCCCGGACGACGGCAAGTCGAAGATCTGGCCGATCAAGGTCTTCCGCGGCAAGCAGCCCTATGACATCGGCAACAACCAGCTGGTGGTCTTCCACACCTACGGCAAGGACGACAGCGCCCTGTGGAGCAACTTCAATTGGGACAAGGCGATCGAGTTCGGCATGAAGGAGATCGGCGCGGAGTACAGCGGCAAGTATGCCTTCGTCGAAACCGAGATGGCCTGGCCCATCACCCACATGGTGGCGCCCAAGGGTGACGCCCTGAGCTGCGCACAGTGCCACGCGCCCTCGGGCGGCGTCGGCCGTCTCGACAACCTGCCCGGCATCTACATGCCCGGCCGTCGCGCCAACGAGCTGCTCAACACCGCCGGCTGGGGTCTCGCGGCCCTGTGCCTGGTGGGCGTCATCGGCCACGGCGGCATCCGCATCCTGTCCGCCCGCAAGGGCCAATGATGCGCGC
>JALOTG010000053.1 GCA_025458005.1 Thiobacillaceae bacterium | reverse complement strand
GCCGCCTCCGGATCGCCGCCGGCCGCCGGGGCGGAACAGTCGCCGCCGCTCGACCGCCCTGTCGACCAGCCCGCCGCCCAGCCCCCGACGGAAGCCAAGTCGACCATCGAACAGCTGGTGACCCAATGGGCCGAGGCCTGGAGCAACAAGGACGTGGCGGCCTATCTGGCCTTCTACGGCGAGGGGTTCCGGCTGCCGCCGGGCCGCGACCGGGCCGCCTGGGAGGCAGAACGCAGGGAGCGTCTGGAAAAACCCGACTACATCAAGGTGGAGGTCGGCAAGCTGCGCGTCGACGTCAAGGGCGACACCGCCAGGGCCCGCTTCAGCCAGCGTTACGAGGCGAACCACCTGAAGGGCACCTACCAGAAGACACTGGAGCTGGCGCGCGAGAACGGTGCCTGGAAGATCGTCAACGAGCGCTGAACGGCATGCCGATCGTCCGCCTGATACGCTTCCTGTTCATCCTCGCCCTGGCCTGTTGCGCCGGAGCCGCACTGGCCGACGACGGGCGCATCCAGCTGGCCGCCGCCGACACCCACCGCCTGTTCCCCACGCCCGATACCCTGCTGGCCAAGACCCTCCAGGAGATCCGCGCCAGCCGCCTGGACTCGGCCCTGAAGGAGATCGATCAGCTGATCTCCATCCGGCCCGACTTCAGGCTCGCCCATCTGATCAAGGGCGACCTGCTGATGGCCCGGGCGCGGCCCCTGGCCAGCATGGGGGCGGCCTCCCGCGCAACCGAGGACTCCCTGTCCGGTCTCCGCGAAGAGGCCCGCGTGCGGCTGCTGCGCTACATCGACGAGCCCGATCCGAAACACCTGCCCGTGCAGATCCTGCAGCTGGCCCGCGATCAGAAGCATGCCCTGCTGGCCGACGCCGGCCGCGCCCGCCTGTACCTGTTCGAGAACGTCGACGGCGTGCCAAGGCTGGTGCGCGACTACTACATGACCATCGGCCGCAACGGCACCAACAAGCGGGTGGAGGGCGACAAGAAGACGCCGGTCGGGGTCTACACCATCTCCCAGTACCTGCCACCCCGGCAGCTGAGCGAGTTCTACGGCGCCGGCGCCTTTCCCCTCGACTATCCCAATGAATGGGACCGCCTGCAGGGCCGTGGCGGCCATGGCATCTGGCTGCACGGCACGCCGTCCGACACCTACAGCCGCCCGCCGCGCGCCAGCGACGGCTGCGTGGTGGTCACCAACCCGGACTTCACCGAGTTGGGCAAGTACATCGACGTGGGCGGCACCCCGGTGATGATCGCCGACCACACCGAATGGGTGGACACGGTGACCTGGGAGGCCAGCCGCCAGGAGATGCTCGCCATGCTGGACCAGTGGCGATCCGACTGGGAAAGTCGCAATGCCCAGCGTTTCCTGCGCAACTACGGTCCGGAGATGCAGACCGGCGACTGGGCGCAAGGCAAGCAGCGCAACATCGCCAACAAGGAATGGATCAAGGTGAACCTGTCGGACATCAGCGTGTTCGTCCATCCCGACGCGAAGCTGGCGGTCACCACCTTCCGGCAGGACTATGCCAGCAACAGTTTCAGCAACAGCGTCCGCAAGCGCCTCTACTGGCGGCTGGACAACGGCCAATGGCGCATCGCCCTGGAGCAGAGCCTGCCGGAACCCACCCAGATCGCGGCGCGTGGCCGCTGAACCCCACCGAGGAAACATAAGTCCATGATCATCCTGCACACCAACTTCGGCCCCATCACCCTGGAACTGGACGCCGCCAAGGCCCCCGACACGGTCGCCAACTTCCTGCAGTACGCGCGCGACGGCCACTATGACGGCACCCTGTTCCACCGGGTCATCGACGGCTTCATGATCCAGGGTGGCGGTTTCACCCCTGACATGGCGCAGAAGCCGACCCGCGCCCCGATCCAGAACGAGGCGCACAACGGGCTGAAGAACGCCGCCTACAGCATCGCCATGGCGCGCACGCCCGACCCCCACTCCGCCACCGCGCAGTTCTTCATCAACGTCGCGGACAACGGCTTTCTCGATTACACCGCCCCCACCGCCCAGGGCTACGGCTACTGCGTGTTCGGCCAGGTCAGCGCCGGCCAGGACACCGTGGACCGCATCAAGAAGGTGCGCACCGGCATGCGCGCCGGGCATCAGGACGTGCCGGTGGAGGACGTGATCATCGAGCGGGTCGAGGTCAAGTAACGCACCGGGCGGCACCCCCACCGCGATGCCCCGCGCCGCCCTCAGCCTGTTCATCTCCGACCTGCACCTGACGCCGGAGCGCCCGGCGGCCAACGACCGATTCTTCCGCTTTCTCGATCGGATCGCCCCGCGGGCCGGTGACCTGTACATCCTGGGCGACTTCTTCGAGGCCTGGGTGGGCGACGACGACCTGGCCGAACCGCTGCACGCCCAGATCGCCGCCGCCCTGAAGCGACTGACCGACGACGGCACCTGGCTCTGCCTGATGCACGGCAACCGCGATTTCCTGCTCGGCGAGGCCTTCTGCCAGGCAGTTGGCGCACGGCTGCTGGCGGAACCCGCGGTGATCGATCTCGGCGGCGTCCCGACCCTGCTCCTGCACGGCGACGTCCTCTGCACCGACGACCTGGATTACCAGCGCTTTCGCCAGATGGTGCGCGATCCGGCCTGGCAGGCCGCCTTCCTCGCCCGGCCCATCGCCGAGCGGCACGCCCTGGCGCGGGAGCTGCGCGCGCGCAGCGAGCGGGTCAAGGGCGAGAAGCGCCCGGAGATCATGGACGCCAATCGCGAGGCCGTGGCGGATGCCTTCCGCCGGCATGGCGTCACCCGCATGATCCACGGCCACACCCACCGCCCGGCGCGTCATGAACACCAGGTGGACGGCCGGCCCCGCACGCGCTGGGTCCTGCCCGACTGGTACGACGCGGGCGGCTACCTGGCCTGCGACGAGGACGGCTGCGAGCTGCGCGAGCTCTGAAGCGGCGGCGGGTTTACAGCATAGAACGATCGTTCTATGATGGAATTGCATCCGACACAACAACGCCGCCATGTCGCGCGACACCGACTATCTGAGCCAGCTGCAGGACTATTACGCCCGCCACCGGGTATTCCCCCCCTACTCGGCCATCGGCGAGCTGCTGGGCCTCAGGTCGAAATCCTCTGTGGCGGCCCTGGTGGCGCGTCTGCGGCTCGCCGGCCATCTGGAGGCCACCCCCGACCGGCGCCTGAAGCCCGGCCCGCGCTTCTTCGACCGGGTGCTGGCCGAATCGGTGCGCGCCGGCTTTCCCAGCCCCGCCGACGACAGCGCCCGGGACAGCCTGACCCTCGACGAATTCCTCATCGACCACCCGTCGCGCACCGTGCTGGTGAGGGTCAAGGGGGATTCGATGCTGGAGGCCGGCATCCACCCGGGCGACATTGCCGTCGTGGAGCGCACCCACGAGGCCCATCCGGGCGACCTGGTGGTGGCCGTGGTGGATGACGAATTCACCCTCAAGCACCTCGCCATGGAAAAGGGCAGCTATGTCCTGAAACCCGCCAACCCGGCCTACCCGGTCATCCGGCCGAAGGGCAGCATGGAGATCTTCGGGGTGGTGGTGGGCATGCTCCGCAAGTACCCGAAATCCCCCCGCCGCGGGCAATGAAAAGGGGCCCCGGAGGGCCCCACGAAACGCCGCGGAAAGGGGGAGACGCGGCTTACAGGCCCAGGGTGTCGGCCCAGACGTTCTGCGCCCAGGACTCCATGTAGGCGAACTCCAGCTCGCTTTCCTCGGCGGACACGCCGCCGCCCTTCTGGGCCACCATGCTCTTGCCCGCCGGGTCGTAGCGGAACACCGTGGCCACGTGCATGGCGGTGCCCTCGGAGGTGGCGGAATAGCAGGTGTTGGTCACCACCGGCGCCTGGTCGGGCTCGCGTCCGTTGACCATCTCGACGATGGCCGCGGCGCACATCTTGCCGGTGTTGTTGGCCACCGAGCCCGACTTCGGGAAGTTGGTCAGGGTGGAGTCGCCCAGGACGTAGACGTTCTTCACGTGCAGGGACTCGAAGCTGCGGTAGTCGATCGCGCACCACGGCCCCTCCTTGCCGTCCAGGCCCCGGCGCACGCCGGCCAGGCCACAGATCTTGGCGGCGCGCATGGGCGGCACGACGTTGATCACGTCGGCCTTCACGTCGTCGAACTCGGTGCCCACCATCATCTTCTTCGGGTCCACGGAACGCGGCATGTTGTTGGGCCGGTAGTCGATCAGGCTCTTGTCGGTGCCGTAGCCGTAGTGCTTCTTCCAGGCCGCCAGGAAGAGGCCCTTCTTCGACGCGATGTCCTCGTTGCCGTCCAGGATGATGATCTTGGAGCGCGGCTTGGCCTTCTTCAAGTAGGTGGCCACCATGCAGGCGCGCTCGTAGGGCCCGGGCGGGCAGCGGTATGGAGCCTTGGGCACGGACATGGCGAACACGCCGCCGTCCGGCATGGCCTCCAGCTGCGCGCGCAGCACGCCGGTCTGGTCGGCGCCCGCCTTCCAGGCGTGCTTGATGACCTTCTGCGCCTCGGCGTCGTAGCCCTGCACCTGGTCGAACAGCAGCTCGATACCCCCGCCGAGGACCAGATGGTCGTAGGCGAAGGTCTTGCCGCCGCGGGTGGCGACGCTGCGCTTGGCGGTGTCGATGCCGGTGACGTAGTCGACGACGAAGTTGTCCACCGCCTTCTTCAGGTTGTCATAGGAGAAGGTGATGTCCTCCATCTTGTTCATGCCCGCCAGGACGGTGTTGGAGAACGGGCAGGAGACGAACATGTCGTTGGCCTCGATGAGAGTGACCTCTATGTTCGGATCCCACATCTTCATGTAGCGGGCGCAGGTGGCGCCACCGAAGCCGGCGCCCACGACGACCACCTTGGGACGGGCCTTGCCCACGGTGGGGGCCTGGGCGGCGCAACCGGCAAGAGTCCCCAGCGCGGCGGCGCCGGCGGATGCTTTCAGGAAATCGCGGCGATCAAATGCCATGGTATTGCTCCTCTCGCTCGGTTACTTGATCTTGGAGAACCATTCGCCCAGCTTCTCGAACTCCTCGTCCGTGTAGCCGGTGGCGTGCTGGTGCATCACGGTCGAGGCCGCGCCGCTGCGGGCGCCCGAGCGGAAATCCTTCATCTGCTGCACGAAGTAGGCCTTGTCCAGGCCGGCGATGCTGGGGATGGCGCCGCGGCTCTTGCCGTCGGTGCCGTGGCAATAGCCGCAGTTGGCGGCCATGAAGCGGGTGCGGGAATCGACGGCATGCGCCGTGGCCACCGCGCCCAGGGTGCCCGCGAGCAGCAGGCTGACAACAAGGCTCTTTTTCATGTCTTCCTCCAGGTTGCAGCAAAAAGGCGGTGAACCGCCCACTCCAGAGATCGTGGAACGATCTCCCTATCCTCTGTGGAATTGATCTGCGTCATGTTTGCATGGCGATTTTCGGGCAGTCAACAAGCAAACACTAATATTCATGCGCCCTGCGGGCTAGTTTTCAGCCCCCAGGGCCTTGGCGAGGCGGGCCCGTTCCGCGCAGCGGCCGGCCTCCGCATCGGCGTCCCAGCCGTCCGGCAGCCAGCCCTGCAGATGGGTCATGACCAGGTCGGCGAGGGCCGCGATCCAGAGGGGACGCTCGTTCAGGGCCGGGATGTAGCGATACTCCCCACCGCCCGCGTTGAGAAACTCGGCCTTGCCCTCCAGGGCGATCTCCTCCAGGGTCTCCAGGCAATCGGCGACGAAGCCGGGGCACATTACATCCACCCTGCCGGTCTTGGCGCGTCCCAGCTCGACCAGGGTCTCCGCCGTGTAGGGCTTGAGCCATTCGGCGCGACCGAAGCGGGACTGGAAGCTGACCCGGTATTCTTCCCGACCCAGTCCGAGAGCCTCGGCCACCAGGCGTCCGGTCTTCTGGCATTCGCAGTGGTAGGGGTCGCCCAGGTCCAGGGAACGCCTGGGCACGCCGTGGAAGCTCATCACCAGCACGTCGGGGCGTCCGTGTTCCGCCCAGTGGCTCTCGACGCTCTGGCGCAGGGCCTGGATGTAGCCGGGGTGATCGTGGAAATGGCGCACGGCGCGCAGCTCGGGCACGTTGCGGGCGCCGAGCATGACCCGGTAGACGGCGTCCAGGGCCGTGCCGGCGCTGCTGGCGGCGTACTGGGGATAGAGGGGCAGCACCAGCACGCGATCGCAGCCCTGTTGCCTGAGCCTGCGCAGGACGGAGGCCACCGACGGCTCGCCGTAGCGCATGGCGTAGTCGACCAGCAGCGGCACCGGCGTGCGCTCGGCGAGGACCTGGCGCAACAGGGCCGTCTGCCGTTCCGTGTGCACCTTGAGGGGCGAGCCCTCCGGCGTCCAGATGGAGGCGTATTTCTCGGCCGACTTGGCCGGCCGGGTGTTGAGGATGATGCCGTTGAGGATCAGCCACCAGATGGGGCGGGGGATCTCCACCACCCGCCGGTCGGACAGGAACTCCTTGAGGTAGGGCCGCAGCGCGCCGGCGGTGGGCGCCTCGGGGGTACCCAGGTTGATCAGCAGGATGCCGATGCGGCTGGACTGGTGGTGGCGATAAGGGGGCTCGGGCAGGAAGGCGGGCATCGATGGCGGCATGAGTGGAGGGTGGGCGAAACATAGCGCGCGACCAGGCCGCGCACAATCGCCCCACGCCGACGGCCGGCCACCTCAGTGATGCGAAAGGGCGTTGGACAGCAGCCGGGCGGTGATGTCGACGATCGGGATGACCCGCTCGTAAGCCATGCGTGTCGGGCCGATGACGCCCAGGGTGCCCACCACCTCGCCGTCCACCTCGTAGGGCGCTGCGATGACGCTGCACTCGTCCAGGGGCGCGACGCCCGACTCGGCGCCGATGAACAGCTGCACCCCGGAGGCGGTATGTCCCACGTCCATGAGCTGCAGCAGCTCGGTGCGCTGTTCGAACAGGCCGAACAGCTCGCGCAGTCGGTTCATGTCCGTGGCGAGGTCCGGCGTCTTGAGCAGGTTGACCTCGCCAGCCAGGACATATTCGTTGCCGGAACTCTTGAAGGCCTCGCTGCCGGTCCGCACCGCCGCCTCCATCAACTGGCTGATGTCCGACTTGAGCTCCTGCAGTTCCTGGCGTAGACGGGGGCGCACCTGCTCGAAGCTCATGCCGTTGAAGTGGCGGTTGAAGAAGTTGGCCGCGCGGTTGAGTTGGCTGGCGGAATACGGCTGGTCGGACAGGATCACCCGGTTCTGTACCTCGCCGTCCAGGGTCACCATGATCAGCAGGACGCGCTTGTCCGACAGGGGCACGAACTCGATCTGGCGCAGGGCCTGGTTGCGCCGCTTGGGCGTGAGCACGACGCCGGCGTAGCGGGTCAGTTCGGCGAGCAGATGGGAGGCGGCGCTGACCAGCCTCTGCGGGTCGTCCGGGGCCAGGGTGTGTTGGATCTGGCTGACCTCGGTGCGGCCGAGCGGCTTCACCGTCAGCAGGGTATCGACGAACAGGCGGTAGCCGCGCGGCGTGGGGATGCGACCCGCCGAGGTGTGCGGACTGATGATGAAACCGCCCTCCTCCAGGTCCGCCATGATGTTGCGGATCGACGCCGGCGAGAGGTTGAGCCCCGCGTGCCTGGACAGGGTACGCGACCCGACCGGCTGGCCTTCCTCGATATAGCGCTCGACCAGGGTCTTGAGCAGGATGCGGGCGCGCTCGTTGAGCATGGCGTTGTGGGCAATCACTCCGTGGGTTGTCGCTATAATTTCATGCCATGAAAGAAAATTTCAAGACGATCGGGATCGTCGGCAAGTACTCCGGCGCGGGCATCGGCCACTCCCTGAGCCGCCTGGCCAAATACCTCATGTCCCGTGGCCATGAGGTGCTGGTCACCGCCCACACCGCCGAGCTGTGCAACCTGCAGGACCTGGCCACCGCCTCGCTGCCCGACATCGGCGCCCGCGCCGACCTGGCCATCGTGATGGGCGGCGATGGCACCCTGCTCAACGTGGCGCGCGCCCTGGTGGACTTCCAGGTGCCAATGATCGGCATCAACCAGGGCCGCCTGGGCTTCCTGGCCGACGTCTCGGTGGACACCATGTTCTTCACCCTGGACGAGATGCTCGCCGGCGAATACGTCATCGAGGACCGCATCCTGCTGGAGGCCAGCGTCGAGCGCGCCGACGACGTGCTGATCGCCACCTATGCCTTCAACGACGTGGTGGTGAGCAAGAGCACGCTGGGACGGCTGATCGAGTTCGAGGTCTACATCGACGACCAGTTCGTCTACAGCCAGCGGGCCGACGGCCTGGTGGTGGCCTCTCCCACCGGCTCCACCGCCTACGCCTTGTCCGCCGGCGGCCCCATCCTGCACCCCACCCTGGAGGCCTTCGTGCTGGCCCCCATCTGCCCGCACACCCTGTCGGCGCGCCCCATCGCGGTGAACAGCCGCTCCGAGATCGAGATCAATCTGATCCACGCCGACGACGCCCGCGTCCACTTCGATGGCCAGCAGCACGCCGACATGCGCATCGGCGACCGGGTGGTGATTCGCCGGGCGAAGAACACCGTGCGCCTGCTGCACCCGGAGAACCACAACTATTACGATACCCTGCGGCAGAAGCTGCACTGGGGCGAGAAGCTCTCGTGAGCCCCTCGGGCGCCGCCCCGTCGACCCGTCTCCCGCGCGCGGCCCGATGCTGCTTGCCCTGACCATCGCCGATTTCGTCCTGGTCGATCGCCTGGAACTGGCGTTGCGGCCGGGTTTCACCGTGCTGACCGGCGAGACCGGCGCCGGCAAGTCGATTCTGCTCGATGCCCTGAGCTTGGTGCTCGGCGCCCGGGCGGACGCCAGCATCGTGCGCGAGGGGGCCGACCGGGCGGAGATCGGCGCCGAATTCAGCATCGAGAGTCTGCCCGAACTACCCCGCTGGCTGGCGGAGATGGGTTTTGAGGGGGACGGCGACAGCCTCCTCCTGCGCCGGGTCGTGGAGGCGGGCGGGCGCTCCCGGGCCTTCATCAACGGCCGTCCGGCCACGCTGCAGCAACTGAAGGAGGTCGGCGAGCAGCTGGTGGACATCCACGGCCAGCACGCCCACTACTCCCTGATGCAGGTCAGCGCCCAGCGCGCCCTGCTGGACAATTACGGCCGCTGCGACGGCTTGGCCGCGGACGTGGCCGCGGCCTACCGGGCCTGGCAGCGGGCGGTCCGGCAGCGCCGCGAGGCACAGGCCCGGGCCAGCGTCGACGAACGTGAGCGCGAGCAGCTATCCTGGACGGTCGAGGAACTGATCGCCCTGGACTTCCGAGCCGATGAATGGGCCAGCCTGCAGGAGGAGCACCGCAGGCTGGCGCATGCCGCCGAATTGCTGAGCGGCGCCCAGGGCGTCGCGGACAGCCTGAGCCAGGACGCGGAGGGCATCATCGCCCGCCTCAAGGCGGCCCGGCTGCGCCTCGACGAGCTGGCGGCATTCGATCCTCGCCTGGCGTCCTGCGCGGAGATGCTGGAGGGCGGCCTGATCCAGGCCGAGGAGACGGCCCGCGAACTGTCCCGGTATGCCGACCATCTGGAGCTGGACCCGGATGCCCTGGCCCAGGCGGAGGCGCGCATCGGCCAGGTCATGGGTGTCGCCCGCAAGCTGCGCGTCGCCCCCGAGGAGCTCCCGGACGTGCTGCGGCGCGCCCGGGAACGCCTGGCCGAGCTGGAGGGTCTGGCGGATACGGCGGGGCTGGCCCGTCGCGAGGCGGAAACGGAACAGGCCTATCGCGGCCTTGCCGGCGAGTTGTCCGCCCGGCGCCGCGAGGCCGCCGCCGCCCTCGGCCAGGCGGTCAGCGAGGCCATGCAGCAGCTGGCCATGAAGGGGGGGCGCATGGCGGTGGCGCTCGCGCCCCGGGACGCCGAGGCCGGAGGTCTGGAGACGGTGGACTTCCAGGTCTCGCCCCACCCCGGCCAGGCCCCGCGGCCGCTGGCGAAGACCGCCTCGGGTGGGGAACTCTCGCGCCTGGGACTCGCCCTGCAGACCGTGCTGGCCGGACAATCCGGCGCCGGAACGCTGATCTTCGACGAGGTGGACGCGGGTATCGGCGGCGGCGTGGCGGAGATCGTCGGGCGCCTGCTGGCCGACGTGGGCCGAAGCCGGCAGGTCCTCTGCGTGACCCATCTGCCCCAGGTCGCGGCCCGCGCCACCCAGCACTGGCGGGTCGTCAAGGAGGTCGGCGAGGGGCGGGCCGTCAGCCGCGTCCAGGTCCTGGATGGCGAGCGACGCGTCGAGGAGATCGCCCGCATGCTGGGCGGCCTGGACATCTCGGCCACCACTCGCCAGCACGCCCGCGAGATGCTGGCTGGCAACCGCTGAGGGGCAGGGCGGCGCGTGCCGTCAGTCCTCTGCGTCGCCCGGCCGGCCGGCGGTCCGATAGGGGCAATCGTCCTTCACGCAATCCACGTAGAGATACAGACAGTGTTCGCGCAGCCGGAAGCCGCGCTGCTCGACGATGCGGCGCTGCCGCTCCTCGATCTCCGCATCGTAGAACTCCTCAACGCGCCCGCACTGCATGCACAGCAGGTGGTCGTGGTGCCCCCCCTTGTTCAGCTCGTAGACCGCCTTGTCATTGTCGAAGTGGTGGCGGATCAGCAGGCCTGCCTGTTCGAACTGGGTGAGCACCCGGTAGACCGTGGCCAGTCCCACGTCCAGGCTTTCCTGCAGCAGCAGGCGATACACCTCTTCCGCGGTGAGGTGCCGCTTCTCGGCCTGCTCGAACAGTCCGAGGATGCGCAGCCGCGGGGCGGTCGCCTTGAGCCCCATGCTCTTGAGTTGATCGGTATCGGCCATGATGTGACGATGCTGTTGAACGCACGCTATCATAGCGTGGTTGGCGCCAGCGGGCGCCTGTCGGAGTGAATACCGGCGATCCCTCGACCGGTCCTGCCATGGAAACATCGGATGAATAAAGCCCTGATCGCGGCCGCGCTGCTTCTGGCCGGCTGCAGCATCAAGAACCCCCTGGACATGCTGTCCCCCTACAAGATCGACATCCAGCAAGGCAATCAGGTCACCCAGGAGATGCTCAAACAGCTCAAGCCGGGCATGACTCCCTCCCAGG
Organism: Thiobacillaceae bacterium; assembly: GCA_025458005.1. Classification (GTDB taxonomy): domain Bacteria; phylum Pseudomonadota; class Gammaproteobacteria; order Burkholderiales; family Thiobacillaceae; genus JALOTG01. The sequence continues at coordinate 3,018 of JALOTG010000053.1, read as the reverse complement.
TCCGCTTCATCCTCGGCACCCCCCTGATCGTCGACCCCTTCCGCAAGGACCGCTGGGATTACGTCCTGCGCGTCGAGAAGGCAGGCAAGGTCGTCGAGGCGCGGCGCATCACCGCCGTCTTCCAGGATGAGAAGCTCAAGGGCATCGAGGGGGACGTGACCCCCGCTGCGGGCAGCGCGGACAAGCAGGAAGGAACGCCATGAACATGAAGGTTGTGATCACCGGCAGTTCCGGCCGCATGGGCCGAGCCCTGCTGGAGGCCGTCGGCAACGCCCCCGACCTGCGCCTGCTCGCCGCCCTGGACCGTCCGGGCAGCCCCATGCTGGGCCGCAGCGCCCGCGAACTGGCGGGTGGCGGGTCGGACGTGACGATCACCTCCGATGTCGAGACGGCGCTGCGCGGCGCCGACGCCCTCATCGACTTCACCCGTCCGGAGGCCACTCTGGCGCACCTGGCCGCCTGCCGCAAGGCCGGGGTCGCCATGGTCATCGGCACCACCGGCTTCGACGAGGCGGGCAGGCGGTCCATCGCCGAGGCCGCGAACGAGATCCCCATCGTTTTCGCCCCCAACATGAGCGTGGGCGTCAACCTGGTGTTCAAGCTGCTGGACATGGCCGCGCGCGTGCTGGACGAGGGCTACGACGTGGAGATCGTCGAGGCCCATCACCGACACAAGGTGGATGCCCCTTCCGGCACCGCCCTGCGCATGGGCGAGGTGATCGCCCGCGCTCTCGGGCGAGACCTGAAGAGCTGCGCCGTCTACGGCCGCGAGGGCGTGACCGGCGAGCGGCAGGCCCGGACCATCGGCTTCGCCACCGTGCGCGGCGGCGACATCGTCGGCGACCACACCGCGCTGTTCGCCGGCATCGGCGAGCGGGTGGAGATCACCCACAAGGCGAGCAGCCGCATCACCTTCGCCCTCGGCGCCCTGCGCGCGGTACGTTTCCTGGCGGGCAGGCGGTCCGGTCTTTATGACATGCAGGACGTGCTTGGGTTAAGCTGACGCCATACTCACGTATTCCAGATAACGACAGCAGGCGAGGTAAGCGGATGTCCCTGGCGATGGCTCCCATGCCTATCGGCGCGCCACGCCGAGTCCTCGCCATGACCTCGCGCGTCCTCATGCCCATCCTCGTCGGCTGGCTGATGAACTGGCTACCCATGGTCGCGCTGGCCGTGGAGGTGATCGCACACCCCTCGGTAGCCACGAACCGATTGAGCCTCGTCACCGCCAAGGCCATGTTCGGGATGCGCCAGACCCGCTGGCCCGACGGCAACCCGGTGCGGGTGTTCGTGCTGCCGGACGGACATTTCGTGCACCAGGCCTTCAGCAAGGAGGTTCTCAACCTCTACCCCTATCAGCTGCGCCAGACCTGGGACCGGCAGGTCTACTCGGGCACCGGCCAGGCGCCGGTGGAGGTCGCCACGGAAGAAGAAATGCTCGCGCGCGTCTCTCGAACGCCGGGAGCGATCGGCTATGTCAGGAAGGTGAATGTCAATGAGCCAGTGCGTGTCATCCCGATTCAGTAGGTCCCGGCGAGTCGCCCGATCCCTGGGCATGCTGCTGTTCGGCTCGATGACGACGGCAGCCGCGCTGGCCTGGGATATCGGCGAAACCGTCCAGGCGCACGGTTTCCTGAGCCAGTCCGCCGCCCACACGACTCACAACAACTACGCTGGCGAGAGTGCCGACGACGTTGCCTTCGATCTGCGCGAGATCGGCGGCAACATTTCCTGGCAGCCGGATCCAGACTGGCTGATATCGGCCCAGGCGCTGATGCGCTGGGCGGGCGAAACGGACGACGGCGACCTGCGCCTGGACTACGGCTTCGTCGACCGCACCCTGCTGTCCGGCCCGAACCGTCTCGGCATCCAGCTGGGCAAGATCAAGAACCCCTACGGTTTCCACAACACCACCCGGGACGTGGCCCATACCCGGCCGGGGGTGATCATGCCCCAGTCCATCTACCTGGACCGGATGAGGGACTTTTTCCTGGCCGCGCCGGGCGTCTCCCTGTATGGCGAGCACGCGGGGCAATCCGTGACCTTCTCCTGGCAGGCGAACCTGGTCGAACCGGAAGTGGACGACCGGGAACTGGAGTTTGTATTCCGCCTGCGGGACATCCCGGGGCACTATCAGGGCAAGCGATCCTGGTATGCCCAGGGGCTGCTGGAGATGGACAATGGCCGCTGGCGCCTGGGGCTCACCCTTAACGACCTTGGCATGGAATTCAGCGCGGACGACAGCTCCACCAACCTGCGCACCCGGCTACTGTCCCTGGAGCACAATCGCGAACGGTGGTCGTTCGCCGCCGAATACATGCTGATCGACGTCGCCAACCGCCCCAAGTCGGGGAACCCGGACAATACCGTCGAGGCCTACTACCTACAGGCCACCTGGCGCTTCATGCCGCGCTGGCAGGCCTATGTCCGCCGCGACGTGATCTACTTCGACAAGGACGACCGGGACGGCGCCCAGTTCCACGCATCCCTGCCGCCCCCCCTGCGGGTGCTCCATCCCACCTACAGCCGCTACGCCAAGGACAACACCCTGGGAGTGCGCATCGACCCCAGCCCCTCCTGGTCGCTGTTCCTCGAATATCACGACGTGGACGGCACCGCCTGGCTGTCGCCCCAGGACAATCCGACCGGCACCACGCGGGACTGGGACCTGTTCCTGATCCAGGCCGCCTACCGCTTCTGAGCAGGCCGGCGGCAAGCCGCACCACCATGACCCTCAGCCTGCGCTGGCAAGTCATCCTCCTCGCCACGCTGGTCCTGGCCCTGATGGCCACGGCCTTCGCCTGGCAGCAGCATGAGCGGCTGACGCGGCAATTCGACGCGGAGCGGGCCGCCACGCGGGCCGCACAGGTCACGCTGGTGACCCGGCTGTTCCTGGACGAATCCAATCATCTGCAGGCCCTCTCCACCATGCTGTCCAACCTGCCGCAATTGCGGCGAGGGCTCGCGACACGGGATGGCACCGGTCTGTCCACCGCCTTCAATCCGATCTGGGCG
>JALOTG010000217.1 GCA_025458005.1 Thiobacillaceae bacterium | reverse complement strand
CGCTCCTCACGCCTCACGCCTCACTCATTTGATGCCGTGCTGCTGCATCTTCTTCCTGAGGGTGTTGCGGTTGATGCCGAGGATATCGGCGGCGCGGCTCTGGTTGCCGCCGGCGCGGTCGAGCACCACCTGGATGACCGGCTTCTCGACGCAGTTCATGACCATGTCGTACACGCAGCTGGTGGGCTCCCCGTCCAGGTCCTTGAAGTACTTCTTCAGTTCGCGGCGCACGCAGGCGGCCAGTTCGCTTTCGTCCACGGTGCTCATGCCGTGCGTTCTCCAGAGTCGCTATCTAGCGTTATGCGGCGGCGCGTTCGGCCGCCGTGGGTTCCGTCAGGTAGACGAGATGCCGGTTGCGATCCGCCGCCCGCCAGAAGAAATCGTTCACCGCCACCACCTGCTCGCCAGTGGTCTCCAGCCGGTTCATGGCGTGGCGGAAGCCGGCCGAGTCGGCCAGCCCCTTGGTGTACCAGGCGATGTGCTTGCGCGCCATGCGCACGCCGGTGAGCGTGCCGTAGAAGCGGTACAGGTCGTCCAGGTGTTCCAGCAGCAGCCGGTGGATCTCGGCCACCTCGGGCGGGGCGAGCCGCTCGCCGGTGGCCAGGTAGTGACCGACCTCGCGGAAGATCCACGGCCTTCCCTGGGCGGCGCGACCGATCATCACGGCGTCGGCGCCGCTGTGGTCGAGCACCCGTTTCGCCTTCTCCGGGCTGGTGATGTCGCCGTTGGCGATGATGGGGATGGTCGCCGCGGCCTTCACGGCGCGGATGGTGTCGTACTCCGCCTCGCCCGAGTAGCCGCAGGCCCGCGTGCGGCCGTGGATGGCCAGGGCCTGCACGCCGGCGGCCTCGGCGACGCGCAGGATGGCCAGCGCGTTGCGGTGTTCCCTGTCCCAGCCGGTGCGGATCTTGAGCGTCACCGGCACCTCCGGCACGGCCCGCACCACCGCCTCCAGGATGCGCGCCACCAGGGGTTCGTCCTGCAGCAGGGCGGAGCCGGCCATGACGTTGCACACCTTCTTGGCCGGGCAGCCCATGTTGATGTCGATGATCTGCGCGCCGTTGTCGACGTTGTAGCGCGCGGCCCGGGCCATCATGGCCGGATCGGCGCCGGCGATCTGCACCGCGACCGGCTCCGCCTCGCCGGCGTGGTCGGCGCGCCGGCGGGTCTTGGCCGAGCCGTAGAGCAGGGAGTTGGAGGTGACCATCTCGGACACCGCCATGCCCGCCCCCAGCCGCTTGCACAGCTGGCGGAACGGCCGATCGGTCACGCCCGCCATGGGGGCGACGATCAGGTTGTTGCGCAGGCGATGGGGTCCGATCCGCATGACATGTCGACTAGGGCAGGGGGGCGAATTCTACCGCCACGGCGGAGGGGGCGAAAGCGCGCCGGGGGCCAGGATTCATCGGCCGCCCGGGCCGCGGGGCACGCCGCGCGGGCGATCCAGGGCAGCGGATTTTTTCGTCGCCGGCGCGGTGACAGGAAGCCCGCGCTTGCGGCATGATGCCCCGGCCCCGCACGTCCGTCTCCCCCACCGCGCCGATCACCATGACCCTCCCCGCCGCCCCCGCCCGCCTGCGCGACCCGGCCCTGGCCGGCCTGCTCGGCGCGGCGAGCGTATTCGGCTTCGCTCCCTTCTACCTGTTCCCCCTGCCCATCCTGGCCCTGGCGGGCCTCATCCACCTGCTGCGCGGGGCCGACGGCGGCGCCGCCTTCCGGCTCGGCTACGCCTTCGGCCTGGGCTGGTTCCTGGCCGGCGTGTCCTGGGTCTACGTCAGCATGCACGACGTGGGCCTCATGCCGGCCCCCATCGCCGCCCTGGCCACGCTGCTGTTCGCCGCCTACCTGGCCCTCTTCCCGGCCGTCGCCCTGGGGCTGGCGGCGCGCTGGCGCCTGCCCGAGGCGGCGCGCTGGCTGCTCGCCGCGCCCGCCCTGTGGACGCTCGCCGACTGGGTGCGCGGCTGGCTGTTCACCGGCTTCCCCTGGCAGGCCCTGGGCTATTCCCAGGCGCCCTGGAGCCCGCTGGCGGGCTACGCCCCGCTGCTGGGCGTGCTGGGCGTCACCTGGCTGGCCGCCCTCACCGCCGCGGCGCTGGCCCTGCGCCGGCCATGGAGCCTCGCCCTGGCGGCCGCGCTGTGGCTGGCCGGCTGGGGCCTGGGCCAGGTCGCCTGGACCCGCCCGGCCGGCGAGCCGGTCACGGTGAGCCTGCTGCAGGGCAACGTCGTCCAGGAACTCAAGTTCCGCCCGGAGCGGCTCGCCGAGAGCCTGGAGAGCTACCGGCGCATGGTCCTGGACAGCCCGTCGCGGCTCATCGTCCTGCCGGAGACGGCGCTGCCCGTCTTCCTCGACACGGTGCCGGCCGAATACCTGGCGCGGCTGGCCGGCCACGCCTGGCGCAACGGCGGCGACCTGCTGGTGGGGGTGCCGGAGCGGGAAGCGGACGGGCGCTACTACAACAGCGTCGTCTCCCTCGGCGCGGCCCCCCTGCAGACCTTCCGCAAGGTCCACCTGGTGCCGTTCGGCGAGTTCGTGCCGCCCGGCTTCCGCTGGTTCATCGACCTGATGCGCATCCCCCTCGGCGACTTCTCGCGCGGCGCGCCCGGCCAGCCGCCCATGGCGGTGGCCGGCCAGCGGGTGGCGGTGAACATCTGCTACGAGGACGTGTTCGGCGAGGAGCTGATCCACGCCCTGCCGGCGGCCAGCCTGATGGCCAACCTCAGCAACGATGCCTGGTTCGGCGACTCCTTCGCCCCCTGGCAGCACCTGCAGATCAGCCAGATGCGCGCCCTGGAGAGCGGTCGCTGGTGGCTGCGCGCCAACAATACCGGCATCACCGCCATCCTCGACGAGAAGGGACGGGTGGTGGAGCAGCTGCCGCCCTTCGCCCTGGGCGCCCTGCACGGCCAGGCCCAGGGCAGGACGGGGCTGACGCCTTATGCCCGCTGGGGCAACACCGGCGTCCTGGCGGTCCTTGTGCCCGCCTTGCTGCTCGCCTGGTGGTGGGGCCGGCGGAGGCCATCCTGGCGCGCCTGATTGGCACCCCCGCAGGCTCGCCGTCGCCGGCGGCGCGGCGGGGAACCGGGGCAGGCTCGGGATAGACTATGCCGGCCATGACCCGGCCGGTCCGATCCAAAAGCGACGAGATGCTCATGAAACCGCCCATCCTCCATCCCCCCCTCCGCCTCACCCACCTCTCCCACGGCGGCGGCTGCGGCTGCAAGATCGCCCCGGCGGTGCTGCAGCAGATCCTCGCCGACACGCCCTATTCCAAGGGCATCGCCGCCGCCTTCCCGGACCTGCTGGTGGGCATCGAGTCGAGCGATGACGCCGCCGTGTGGCGTCTCAACGACCGCCAGGCCATCGTCGCCACCACCGACTTCTTCATGCCCATCGTCGACGATGCCTACGAGTTCGGCCGCATCGCCGCCACCAACGCCATCTCCGACGTCTACGCCATGGGCGGCCGGCCGCTGTTCGCCCTGGCCCTGGTCGGCATGCCGCTGGACAAGCTGCCGCACGAGGTCATCCGCCGCATCCTGGCCGGCGGCGAGGCGGCCGCCCGCGCGGCCGGCATCCCCATCGCCGGCGGCCACTCCATCGACGCCCAGGAGCCGATCTACGGCCTGGTGGCGATCGGCGTGGTGGACCCCGCCCGGGTCAAGAAGAACAGCGCCGGCCAGGCCGGCGACCTGCTCGTGCTGGGCAAGGGGCTGGGGGTCGGCATCTACTCGGCGGCGCTGAAGAAGGACGCCCTGCCCGCCGAGGCCTACGCGGCGATGATCGCCTCCGCCACCCAGCTCAACACCCCCGGTCCCGAACTGGCCGAGATCGACGGCGTGCACGCCCTGACCGACGTCACCGGCTTCGGCCTGCTCGGCCACGGCCTGGAGATCGCCCGCGGCTCCGGCGTGTCGGCGCGCATCGAGTTCGGCCGCCTGCCGGTCCTGCCCCAGGCCGACGAACTGGCGCGCGCCGGCTTCGTCACCGGCGCCAGCGGCCGCAACTGGGCGAGCTACGGCGAAGGGGTGACCCTGTTCGACGGCTGCGCCGACTGGCAGCGCGCCATCCTCACCGATCCGCAGACCAGCGGCGGGCTGCTGGTGGCCTGCGCCGAATCCGCGCTGGAGGAGGTGCTGCAGGTCTTCCGCCTGCATGGCTTCGAGCGCGCGGCGGTGGTGGGGAGGCTGGAGGCGGGGGCGCCGGGGGCGTTGGTCACGCCCTGACGGTGGTCTCCTTGCCCCTGGAGGGGGGAAGGCCGGGATGGGGATGCCCTTGCCGTCATTCCGGCGAACGCCGGAATCCAGGCTTTGCGTTCTGACCGGAACAGCCTTGGGCGGCATACGGCCGGTGGTTGGCCGGAGGCGCCCGGCAGCGCCCTACTTTCTTTGCTCGTGCAAAGAAAGTAGGCAAAGAAAGCACGCCCCGCTGCCGCCGAAACCCCGTGCGTGCCGACGTTGGTCGGGCGGCGAAAGAACTCGCCCTGCGGGCTCAGACAGCTTTCGCCGGCCTGCGGCTTCCCCGCCCGACGCCGTCCCGCCCGGCAGCGGCAGAGGGGGTTTTAACACCCCCCACGCGCCTGAGTTAAGCTGCCGTCACCGAGCGATCCTTCTAGGGGGTTGAGTATCGTGAAGCGAACCATCAACGGCAAGAAGGCGCTG
>JALOTG010000216.1 GCA_025458005.1 Thiobacillaceae bacterium | reverse complement strand
CTGATCCTGGGCAACTCCCGCGCCGAGGTGGGTTTCGATCCCCGGGACACGGCCTGGCCGGAAGCGCGTCGGCCGGTGTTCAACCTGGCCCTGCCCGGCACGGGCACCCGCGTCGCGCGTCGCCTGTTCGAGCACGCGCTGGCCGCCCACCCGCCCGAGTCGGTCGTGCTGGGGGTGGACTTCATGGACTTCCTCGTCACGCCGGACGCGAAGGGCGGCGATCCCGCCATGACACGGCGCCTGCTGAACGAGTCGGTGTTCGCTCCCGACCCGCGGCGCGGACTGCAGATGCTGCACGACGGCGCCGCGACCCTGGCCTCCCTGGATGCCCTGCTGCACAGCCTGGATACCCTGCGCGTGCGCGGTCGGCCCGGCGTGGCCCACCTGACCCCGGACGGCTTCAATCCCATGCATGACTATGAACAAATCGCCGCCAGCGAGGGTTACTTCAACCTGTTCCGGCAGCGGGACACGGAAAACCTGCGCGCCTACCAGCGGCGTCCCAAGAACCTCTACACGCGCGGCACCCACACCTCGCCCGCCTTCGAGGACGTCATGGCGATCCTGGACAGCGCCCGGGCGCGGGGGATCCCCGTGCGGGTGGTCATCTACCCCTACCACGCCCACCTGCTGGAGATCCTGCGCATCACCGGTTGCTGGGAGCTGTTCGAGGAATGGAAGCGGGAACTGGCGCATCGTGTCGCCAGCCACGGCCGGGATGGGGCCATGCTCTGGGATTTCAGCGGCTACCATCGCTATGCGCGCGAGGTGGTGCCCGAGCGGGGAGACAGAAAGACCCGCGTGCGGTGGTACTGGGAGGCCGGCCACTTCAAGAAGGAACTCGGCCACCAGGTGCTGGAGCGCCTGTTCGACGCGGGCGACCCCGAATTCGGCGTGATGCTGACGCCCGACAACGTGGAAGCGCATCTACAGGCCATCAGCCTGGCCGGTGAGACTTATCGCCAGGAGCGGCCCGAGACCGTCGCGTCCCTGGAGCGCCTGGCCCGATGAAGGGCCTGTTCGTCACCGGCACCGACACCGGCGTCGGCAAGACCCTGTTCACCACGGCGCTGCTGCATGCCCTGCGCGACCTGGGCGTGGCCGCGGTGGGCATGAAGCCGGTGGCGGCGGGGGCGGCGTGGCGGGACGGCGGCTGGGTGAACGAGGACGTGATCCTCATCCGCGCCGCGTCGGGGGTGGCCGCGCCGCCGGAACTGGTCAACCCCTACCTGTTCCGCGAGCCGATCGCGCCGCACATCGCCGCCGAGCGCAAGGGCGAGGTCATCGACATCCCGCGCATCGAGGCGGCTTTCGCGGCGCTGGCCGGCATGGCCGAGGTGGTGGTGGTGGAAGGGGCGGGGGGCCTGCGGGTACCGCTGGGGCCGCGTCGCGACATGGCCGACCTGGCCGTGGCCCTGGGCCTGCCGGTGGTGCTGGTGGTGGGCATGCGCCTGGGCTGCCTCAATCACGCCCTGCTCACCGCCGAGGCGATCGCTGCGCGCGGCCTCGCGCTGGCGGGCTGGGTGGCCAACGCCATCAATCCGGACATGGCGGCCTACGCGGAAAACCTGGCCGCCCTGGAAGGCCGCCTGGCCGCCCCGCGGATCGCCGAGCTGCCCTTCATGGCCGACCCCGATCCGGTCCGGGCCGCCCGCCTGCTGTCGCCGCGCCTCCTCGGCGGCGTGCTGGACCTGCCTGGCGGGCCGCGCTAGTCAACGGCGCGAAGGCCCCGAGGCCGGCCGCCGTCCGGGGCTGCGGCCTGCGTTTCAAGCCGCCCCGTCGGCCGTCCGTCGGGGGATGGAAAAAGACTTTGCGCGGGGGCGAATAAACACTTATAAATCTGGATAAAAATGTCTCCGGAGTTGTAAATGGTCTTGTCCCGCACTAGTCAATACGCCGTCCAGGCGTTGATCTACATCGCCACCCAGCCGCCCGGCGAGCCCGTCCTGAACAGGGACATCGCCGATCGCCTGAACGTGCCCTCGGCCTATCTGGCCAAGATCCTGCAGAGCCTCTGCAAGCAGGGCCTGCTCGATTCGTTCCGCGGCCGCCTCGGCGGCTTCTGCCTGCGCGAGGGCATGCACAAGACCAACCTGATGCAGATCCTGCTGCTGACGGAGGGTCCGGACTTCACCAAGAGCTGCATCCTGGGGCTCAAGGAATGCTCGGACGCGACGGCCTGCCCGATGCACTTCAAGTGGATCCCGGTGAAGAAGAAGATCATCGCCCTGCTCATGGGCATGACCCTGGAGGAACTGGCCAAGGCGGTGCAGACCGGCAAGTACCGGCTGTCCGACCTGCCGACCGTGATGCTGGCCCATTGAGGGACATGCCCCCGCACCGGTCATCGGCCTGGCGATTCCTCCTGCTGGTCCTGGCGCTCGGCCTGCTCGCCGCCTGCGGCGAACGGCCGGCGCAGCCGTCCTACAAGGGCGCCGACATCACCGGGGCGGACTTCGGCCGCCGGCTGGAGCTGACCGACCACAACGGCGCGCGCCGCAGCCTGGCCGACTTCGAAGGCAAGCTGGTGGTGCTGTTCTTCGGCTACACCCACTGCCCGGACGTCTGCCCCACCACCCTGTCGGACATGGCCCAGGCGATGCAGCTGATGGCGCCCGGGGACGCGGCGCGCTTGCAGGTCCTGTTCGTGACGGTGGACCCGGAGCGGGATACGCCCGACATGCTGAAGGCCTACGTGCCCTATTTCCATCCCGCCTTCCTGGGCCTGTACGGCACGCCGGAGGAGGTGGCCCGGGCGGCGCGGGAGTTCAAGGTGAGCTACCGCCGACACGTCGAGCCGGGCGCGACGGGCTATCTGGTGGATCATTCCGCGGGCAGCTACGTGATCGACGGCGAGGGTCGACTGCGCCTCTACCTGCCCTACGCCCACCCCCCCCAGGACATCGCCCACGACCTCACCCTGCTGGCCCGCAACGGATAGTTCACGAACGGGCGGCACACGGCTTTCTTGCAGGCGGAGGGGGTTTGCGAATATACTCTGCCGCCTTTTCGGACCGTCTTGTCCGGGCATTCAGTTTCAGCGTGCCGCCATCCATCAGGCGGTGGTGAGAGATACGCAGGCAGGAGGCGTCATGGCTGCTAGCCAAACCCAGGTCACAGAGCATTACAACTACGACATCATCAAGAAATTCTCCGTCATGGCCATCGTCTGGGCCGTGGTGGGCATGTTCGTGGGTGTCTGGATCGCCTCGGAGCTGGCCTGGCCGTTCCTGAACTTCGACAGCCCCTACATCTCCTTCGGCCGCTTCCGCCCGGTGCACACCGGCGCGGTGATCTTCGGCTTCGGCGGTTCGGCCCTGTTCGCCACTTCCTATTACGTGGTGCAGCGCACCTGCCAGACGCGGCTTTGGGCGCCGGGCCTGGCCACCTTCACCTTCTGGGGCTGGCAGGCGGTGATCGTGCTGGCCGCCCTGTCCTACGTGATGGGTTATTCCCAGGGCCGCGAATACGCCGAGATGGAGTGGCCCATCGACCTGCTGATCCTGTTCGTCTGGGTGGCCTACCTGGCGGTGTTCATCGGCACCTTGATGCAGCGCAAGCAGCCGCACATCTACGTCGCCAACTGGTTCTACCTGTCCTTCATCCTGGCCACCGCCCTGCTGCACACCTTCAACAACCTGGCGGTGCCGGTGGGCCTGTTCACCCTCAAGTCCTACAGCCTGTTCTCCGGTCCGCAGGACGCCATGACGCAGTGGTGGTACGGCCACAACGCGGTAGGCTTCTTCCTGACCGCCGCCTTCCTCGGCATGATGTACTACTTCGTGCCCAAGCAGGCCGGCCGCCCGGTGTATTCCTACCGGCTGTCCATCGTCCACTTCTGGGCCCTGTCCTTCATGTACATGTGGGTGGGTACCCACCACCTGCACTGGACCGCGCTGCCGGACTGGGCCTCCACCCTGGGCGCCACCTTCTCCATCATGCTGCTGCTGCCGTCCTGGGGCGGCATGATCAACGGCATCATGACCCTGTCCGGCGCCTGGGATAAGCTGCGTACCGACCCCATCATGCGCTTCATGATCGTGGCCCTGTCCTTCTACGGCATGTCTACCTTCGAGGGCCCGCTCATGTCCCTGAAGGACGTGAACGCCCTGTCCCACTACACCGACTGGACCGTGGGCCACGTGCACTCCGGTGCCCTGGGCTGGGTGGCCATGATCGCCTTCGGCTCCCTGTACCACATGATCCCCCGCCTGTGGAAAACCGAGATGTACAGTGTGAAGCTGATCAATGCCCACTTCTGGCTTGCCACCATCGGCGTGCTGCTCTACATCACCGCCATGTGGATCTCCGGCATCTCCCAGGGCCTGATGTGGCGCGCCTTCGACGACTTCGGCAACCTGCAGTACTCCTTCGTGGAGTCCGTTGCCGCCATGCACCCCTTCTACGTCATGCGTGCCATCGGCGGCATGTTCTATCTGACCGGCATGGTGCTGATGGCCTACAACGTCTACATGACCATCCGCCAGGGTGTGGCCGCCGAGGCCGCAGGCACCCGTGCCGCCACCGCCGCCGCCTGATGCAAGCCAGAGGTTAGAAAATGTTCAAGAATTTCAAGCACGAGAAAATCGAGACCAACGCCGGCCTGCTGCTGGTGCTGACCATGCTGGCCGTGAGCGTGGGCGGTCTGGTGGAGATCGCCCCCCTGTTCTTCAT
>JALOTG010000215.1 GCA_025458005.1 Thiobacillaceae bacterium | reverse complement strand
TCCAGTTCTCCGGCGGAATCAGGCGCCGGCCTTCCAGGGCCAGGCGGTTGGCGGAGATCCACTGGAACGCGCAAACCTCCTCCAGGCTGGCCTGGTTGTACTCGCGCCAACCCGGCGGCAGAAAGAAATGCCATTCCCGGAACTCGCCACCGTTGATCGCCACCGGCTCTGGAAACGGGCCGAAAAACTGGCTGAGATGGAACGAGCCGTCGGTGCGGCCGAGGCGCCAGCCGTCGATCATGGAGCTGATGTTGTCGCGCCCGTCGCGCTGGATGAACACATAGCGGGCATTAGGGAACAGCGCATGCAGGTAAGGCACGCGCAGCGTGTTGATGCAGGTCTTGTCCAGCACCTGGCCACGTCCGAGACGCTGGTAGAAATAGCGCAGGGCAGCGTGGCGGTGTTCCGGCCTGGCCTGTTCCTCTCCCGCCGCCTCCGACAGCCAACCATTGTTGAGGGGACCGTACAGCCCGTTCCAGAACTCGGGAATCTCCACCCCCAGGCTCATGAATTGCGGCGCGGCGGCCAGCGTCTCGAAGGTCACCGTGGTGCCGGAACGGGAACAGCCCAGCACGAACACGGGGTCGGGCATGGCCGGCCGCGCCAGGTCGTAGGCCAGGCCGCGCACCGCACGGCGCAGAGCGAGCAGGTTCTTGGCGCGGATATCCGCGTTGAGGAGTTTGTGCAGGTTTCGCAGGCTGGGCATGACGGTCGATGTCTAGCGGGAATGAACCCGGGCAGCCTGCTCCCGCGCCACCTGGCGGTAGCCCTTGATCTCCCCCAGCGCGGCGGCGAATCGCACCAGGAAAAACCGCGTGCGCGGCCAGTGCAGGCTGAACAGGCCCCTCAGCAGATATCCCGCCAGCTTGCGATAGGTGAACAGTGGCACCTTCTCCACGCTATGACGCAGGCGCACCGAGGACGCGGAACGCTCGAAAGCCTTGCGCACCAGATACCCCAGGCGCAGGCGCTGGGTATCGACGAAGTGGTACTGAAGGACCTCGGGGGCATAGCGCAGCCGGGCGCCCAGCGCCAGGGCGCGGCGCACCCATTCCAGGTCTTCCGCGCCGCCCAGGTCGTGCCCCTTGGGGCCGAATTCGGTGGAAAAATCCCCTACCCTGGCCAGCCAGGGAACGCGCAGAAACAGATTGCCCCCGCCCGGCAACGGCCCCTCGTCATGGATCTCCCTGGGCTCGGCGCCAAGATCGTAACGGGGCACCGGCAGCGGGTAGATGCGATAGGGACCCTGGTCGTGCACCCAGGCCGGTTCGCCGCCATCCCAGTCGGGCAGGATGCGCCCACAGAACAGATCCGGCGCGGGATGCGCCTCGGCCGCCTGGCAGATCGCGGTCAGGAACCCCGCATCCACGCGATGATCGTCGTCCACGAAGGCCACGACATCCGCGGAAACGCGGGGCATCGCCTGGTTGAGGGCGTGGGATTTTCCGGGCACCGGTTCCGCAAACCAGGTGAGGGGCAGCCCACCGCGCCTTGCCTGTTCGCGCTCGTAGGACGTCAGCAGCGCTTCGGTTCCGTCCGTGCAGGCATTGGCCGCCACCAGGATGTCGACCCGCCACGATTCCGGCCGCCGCGCCGCATTGAGCGAGGCCAGCACCCGTTCCAGCAAAGCCGCGCGGTTATGGGTGCAGATCAGGATGGTCAGATTGGGCATGCTTCATGCCAGCAAGGACTTGCGCGAATTGGTATTCCCGCGCCGCCCCCCGACACCGGCCAGGAACCTAGAGAGAAATACAAACCATAAGGGAGCCGGCGCCAAGCAATATGACGGAAAAAAGTGTTGTATCCGCCAATGAGCCCGCCGCCGGATTTCATAATGACGCAACGCCCTGACAGATTGCAGCGGCAAAATTTGCTGGGAAAGTTGGGCCAGGGTCATGGTTTGAACATGGGGGTCCTCGGACAGTCGCTCCAACAATTGCTGGAAGCGCTCAAGGCCAAAGCAGCCCTTGGTGTTGAAATCGTAATGATGGAAAACGATCACCACGACGGGGGAAAGCATCCTGAAAGACTGTGCGTCCTCGAAGGCCAAGCTGCAGGTCTGCAACTGACAGGTGCGCGGAATTCGCCGGATATTTCCTGTGTATCCCGGCGCGGTGGTGATATCCGAAGAACAGTAACGAAAACCCAGGTTTGCCAACGCCTCCAGGGTGGCGTGATCTGCGGAATTCCAGGGTGGAACGAACCCTTCCACCCCGGATTCAAAAACATCTTCCAGATGACACTTGCCTTCCCGTATCAGCGTTTCCTGTTCGCCAACACCCAGCCCGACAAACTCGCTGGATTGGCCGGGCGCGCAGCCCGGGATACAGGTATGGCTATGGCCGTGCAAGGCGATCTCGATCACTCCCTTGCGCTGCGCCTCAAGCAGATGCGGCACGGCGTCGCGCTCTAATCCGCGCAGCTCTCCCTCCTCGGCCCGAAACGGAATGACCGCAAAGGTCGCGCATAATCCAAACCGCTCCAGTTCCGCAATGATTTCCCGTTCAACCGCGTGATCGCTGGCCGGGCCGGGATCGTCGAAGCGCAACGCAACCCGGATCATGGCGTGTTCCTACCAGCTGCCCAGCCCATGATCTGGCCAAAAAAATAGGCCACGTTCATCTCCCGCCTCAACGTCGAACGGCACCCCCCGTCACGGAACTGCCGCCAGACAGCAACACAGGCGCGCAACAATTGGCCGTACAAGTAGAGCGGAGGAATCCGGGAACCCGCGCCCCGCCGGCGGATGGCCTCCATGCGGCCCTGGCGGTAATGCAAATCGCGGAAATAGCGCCGGTTCAGCTTCGCCGCCTGGATGCGGTGATGAATCACTGCCTCGGGCGTCCACCAGACCTTGAACCCGGCTTGCAGCAGCCGGCGGTAGAAATCCACCTCCTCGCCGCCGGTGTTGTCGCTGCCCTTGCGCCCCAGCATGGCGTCGAAGCCGCCCACCGTGTCGCACACCAGGCGGCGGAAGCCGAAGTTGCCGCCGTAGAAGGAGGAGCCCGGATCGACCAGGGGGCAGATGGCTTCGGCCCGGTTCAGTTCGCCAAGAAAGCCCAGCAGCTCGTCGCTCAGCCAGGGCGGCCGTACATCCTCGAACAGCACCTGGATGCGCCCGCCGAAGGCATCGGGACGATGCGCCGTGATCAGCCGCTCGAAGGCGCGCAGCCAGTCGGGATCGGCGGTCTCGTCATCGTCCATGAAGATGACGTACTCGCCGCGTGCCTCGGCGATGGCCCGGTTGCGCGCGTTGGACAGCCCCAGTTTCTCCTCGCGCACCACGCGCACGGTCCAGCCCGGCGGCCAGGCATGCCCGGCGAGCATCGCGGGGGTGGCGTCGCGGCTGCCGTTGTCGATGACCAGGAATTCCCACGCGGCGTCGGGAACGCGGATATGCGGCAGGTCGGCCAGGGTACGTTCGAGCCGGTCCGCGTGGTTGTGTGTGCACAACGCCACGGTATAGGCGATGGTCATGCCCGGTTTTCTCCGTTGGCGCCTTTATCCGCGAGGGCAATGTGGCGCGCGCTGGCGTGACGGTTCGCGCCTGAAGGCGCTCCTACGCGGAGGGCCGGCCGGAGAGGTGTAGGAGCGGCTTCAGCCGCGAATGATCCGATCACCATAACCCTCTTCACTTCCCGCCTCCAATGCTCAGGCGGCTTTTCAACTGGTTGACGTAATAAAGGAACGCATGCCCCAAGCCGCCATCGTTCGTGCCCAGGCGGATTTTTCGCAGGAGCATGGCCGGCGTGTCGGTGCCATAGACATCCATGCGCCGAATGCGGAAGGGATTCACGTCCGGCCGGTTGAAGCCCGGCTGGGTGGAGAAGGCGGCCCGATAGCCCGCCGACCTGGTCGCGGCCTCCACCCGATCATCGCGATGCCCGAACGGATAGGCGATGTACTCGACCGCATGGCCGAGCAACGCGGCCAGCGCCTCGCGCGAGCCGCGCAACTGGTCGGCCAGGGCGGCATCGTCCAGGCTGGGCAGGCTGGCATGGCTGCGCGTGTGGGAATGGAAAGTGCAGCCACGGTTCTGCATGTCGCGAATCTCGTCCGCATCCAGCAGGGGGTAGGTTTGCCCGGAGGGATTGGATTTCTGCGTCCAGACATCCTGGCCGCCGATCAGGTCGCTGACCAGGAACACGGTGCAAGGCCAGCCCAATTCCTCCAGCACCGGCAAGGCATGCTCGCGCACGCCCCGGAAGCCGTCGTCGAAGGTCAGCAGGAAAGCCCCCTCCGGTAGCGCGGTCCTGCCCTCCAGCCAAGCCACCAGATCATCGATGGCGACGGCCCGGAAGCCGCGGCGATGCAGGGTGCGCATGTGGGCCGCGAAGCCGGCGGGACTGATGGCGTAGCGCGCCTCCCAGGCGTTATGGGCCTCGCCCACGCGGTGGTACATCAGGACGGGAATACGGGCGACACTCATGTCCTGCCGCCCCTGCCGTCGATGAGCGACACCAAACCCCGATACAGCGTGGAGGGCAACATCACTGCGGTGAGGATGTGGCGCAGATCGCCGGTTCGATACGCGCCAGCGAAAGCGGCATGGCGGAACAGTCTCTGCGCGGAAACCAGGTCGCGCTTCCAGAACGCCCGGTAGGCCTGGCGCAATACCTGGCCGTGGGTGAGATCGCGCAGGCGCTCTCGGGGCAGGTGGGCTACCAAGCCCGGATTGGCACGGATGAAATCCTGTTGCGCGGCCAGGGCATCCAG
>JALOTG010000214.1 GCA_025458005.1 Thiobacillaceae bacterium | reverse complement strand
CGGCAAGCTGGATGTCTGCAAGTGAGCCGGACGACGGGCTTGGCAGCGGCGGAAAAAGTCGAGTAAAATAGTCAACAATCACGACCGCCCCCCTGGTCGGATCGTGTGCTCGCTCCATCGGCCGTGCCCGTGCTTGAAAGATCGCCGCGCGCCTCCATTTCTGCTGCGCGTTGTCTGATTGCCGCGGCCCGCCAAGGGGGCGAGCGAAATTTTCCACATCCCTGAACCTAGAGGTCTGACCATGTCGGTTTCCGAACTGCAAGTGCAAACGGCTCTGAAGGAGCTGATCGATCCCAACACCCAGAAGGATTTCATCTCCACCAAGTCGGCGCGCAACATCAAGGTGGACGGCGGCAAGGTGACCCTGGACGTGGTCCTGCCCTATCCGGCCAAGATGGTCATGGCCAGCATAAAGCAGCTGCTGGAGGACAAGATTCGCGGCATTCCCGGCGTCGAGGCCGCCGAGGCGAACATCTCCTGGAAGATCCTTGCCCACAGCGTACAGCGCGGCGTGAAGCTGATCCCCGGGGTGAAGAACATCATCGCCGTCGCCTCCGGCAAGGGCGGCGTGGGCAAGTCGACCACCGCCGTCAACCTGGCCCTGGCCCTGGCCGCCGAGGGCGCCAAGGTGGGCATGCTGGACGCCGATATCTACGGCCCCTCGCAGCCGACCATGCTGGGCATCCACGGCCGCCCCGTCTCCGAGGACGGCCAGTCCCTGGAGCCAATGACCGGCCACGGCCTGCAGGCCATGTCGATCGGCTTCCTGATCGACGTCGAGACCCCCATGGTCTGGCGCGGGCCGATGGTCACGCAGGCCCTGGAGCAGCTGCTCAACAACACCAAGTGGCAGGACCTGGACTACCTGGTGGTGGACCTGCCGCCCGGAACCGGCGACATCCAGCTGACCCTCGCGCAGCGCGTGCCGGTGACCGGCGCGGTGATCGTCACCACCCCCCAGGACATCGCCCTGATCGACGCGCGCAAGGGCCTGAAGATGTTCGAGAAGGTGGGCGTGCCCATCCTGGGCATCGTCGAGAACATGTCCATCCACATCTGCTCCAGCTGCGGCCACGAGGAGCGCATCTTCGGCGAGGGCGGCGGCGAGCGCATGTGCAAGGACTACGGCACCGAGTTCCTCGGCGGCCTGCCGCTGGACATCCGCATTCGCGAGGAGACCGACTCCGGCAAGCCGACCGTGGTGGCCGAGCCCGAGTCGCGCATCGCCGAGATCTACCGGCAGATCGCCCGGCGCGTGGCGGTGAAGGTGGGCGACCTGGCGGTGGACCATTCGTCCAAGTTCCCCAGCATCGTCATCCAGAACACCTGACCGGCGGGCAACCGCGAAAAGCGTGAGGTATCATGCCTCACGCTTTTTCTTTTTCGACGACGGCGATGAGCATCAAGTCCGACAAGTGGATCCGCCGCATGGCCCTGGAACACGGCATGATCGAGCCCTTCGAACCGGGCCAGGTCAAGGACGTGGGTGGCAGCAGGATCGTCTCCTACGGCACCTCCAGCTACGGCTACGACGTGCGCTGCGCCAACGAATTCAAGCTGTTCACCGACATCAACACCACCATCGTCGACCCGAAGCACTTCGACCCCAACTCCTTCGTCGAGGTGAAGGGCGACTCCTGCATCATCCCGCCCAATTCCTTCGCCCTGGCGCGCACCGTCGAGTACTTCCGCATCCCGCGCAACGTGCTGACCATCTGCCTGGGCAAGAGCACCTACGCGCGTTGCGGCATCATCGTCAACGTCACCCCGCTGGAGCCGGAATGGGAGGGGCACGTGACCCTGGAGTTCTCCAACACCACCCCCCTGCCGGCGCGCATCTACGCCAACGAGGGGGTGGCGCAGATGCTGTTCCTGGAGTCCGACGAGGTGTGCGAGACCTCCTATCGCGACCGGGGCGGCAAGTATCAGGGCCAGACGGGCGTGACGCTGCCGAAGATCTAGGCGGCCGAAAGTTGAGTCCCCGCAGTCCCCGCTTCGTATAATCCGCGCAATTTCATAAACACCACCCGACCCGAGGAGGTGGCTCATGCGTTTTCGTTTCCCCGTCGTCATCATCGACGAAGACTTCCGCTCCGAGAACCAGAGCGGTCTGTCGATCCGCGCGCTGGCTCAGGCCATCGAGAAGGAAGGCATCGAGGTGCTGGGGGTGACCAGCTATGGCGACCTGTCCTCCTTCGCCCAGCAGCAGTCGCGCGCCTGCGCCTTCATCCTGTCGGTGGACGACGAGGAACTGGCCAACGAGGAGGAGGAGACCATCGCCGAGCTGAGGGCCTTCGTCGAGGAGATCCGCTTCCGCAACGCCGAGATCCCCATCTTCCTGCACGGCGAGACACGCACCGCGCGGCACATCCCGAACGACATCCTGAGGCAGCTGAACGGCTTCATCCACATGCTGGAGGACACGCCGGAGTTCCTCGCCCGCTACATCGGCCGCGAGGCGCGCGCCTATCTCGACTCCATCGTGCCGCCGTTCTTCCGCGCGCTCACCCACTACGCGGCGGACGGCTCCTATTCCTGGCATTGCCCCGGCCACTCGGGCGGGGTGGCCTTCCTCAAGTCGCCGATCGGGCAGATGTTCCACCAGTTCTTCGGCGAGAACCTGTTGCGCGCCGACGTCTGCAACGCGGTGGACGAGCTGGGCCAGCTTCTCGACCACACCGGCCCGGTCGCCGCCAGCGAGCGCAACGCCGCGCGCATCTTTAACTGCGACCACCTGTTCTTCGTCACCAACGGCACCAGCTCGTCGAACAAGATGGTCTGGCACGCCACCGTGGCCCCCGACGACATCGTGCTGGTGGACCGCAATTGCCATAAATCCATCCTGCACGCCATCATCATGACCGGGGCGATCCCCATCTTCCTCACGCCGACGCGCAACAACTACGGCATCATCGGACCGATTCCATTGGATGAATTCCGGCCGGAAAACATCCAGAAGAAGATCGCCGCCCACCCCTTCGCCAAGGCGGTGAAGAGCAAGCCGCGCGTGCTCACCATCACCCAGAGCACCTACGACGGCATCCTGTACAACGTGGATACCATCAAGGAGCTGCTCGGCGACTACATCGACACCCTGCACTTCGACGAGGCCTGGCTGCCGCACGCCACCTTCCACGACTTCTACCGCGGCATGCACGCCATCGGCAAGGACCGGCCGCGCTCCAAGGACGCCCTCGTCTTCGCCACCCAGTCCACCCACAAGCTTCTGGCCGGCCTGTCGCAGGCCTCGCAGATCCTGGTGCAGGATTCCGAGAACCGCAAGCTGGACCGCGACCGCTTCAACGAGGCCTATCTGATGCACACCTCCACCTCGCCGCAGTACGCCATCATCGCCTCCTGCGACGTGGCGGCGGCGATGATGGAGCCGCCCGGCGGCACCGCCCTGGTGGAGGAGTCGATCATGGAGGCGCTCGACTTCCGCCGCGCCATGCGCAAGGTGGACGCGGAGTTCGGCCAGGACTGGTGGTTCCGCGTCTGGGGCCCGGACCAGCTGGCCGACGAGGGCATCGGCGAGCGCGAGGACTGGTTCCTGGCCGCCCGCGACCGCTGGCATGGCTTCGGCGACCTGGCCGGCGGATTCAACATGCTCGACCCGATCAAGGCCACCGTGATCACCCCCGGCCTGGACGTGGACGGCGACTTCGCCGAGTGGGGCATCCCCGCCGCCATCGTCACCAAGTACCTCGCCGAGCACGGCGTCATCGTCGAAAAGACCGGGTTGTACTCGTTCTTCATCATGTTCACCATCGGCATCACCAAGGGCCGCTGGAACACCCTGGTCACCGCCCTGCAGCAGTTCAAGGCCGATTACGACGCCAACCAGCCGCTGTGGAAGGTGCTGCCGGAGTTCGTCGAGAAGCAGCCGCGCTACGAGAAGATCGGCCTCAAGGAGCTGTGCGACCAGATCCACGCCATCTACAAGGCCAACGACGTGGCGCGCCTGACCACCGAGATGTACCTGTCGGAGATGGCGCCAGCCATGAAGCCGGCCGACGCCTTCGCCAAGATGGCCCACCGCGAGATCGAGCGTGTCGAGATCGACCGGCTGGAGGGGCGCATCACCAGCGTGCTGCTCACCCCCTACCCGCCCGGCATCCCGCTGCTCATCCCGGGCGAGCGCTTCAACGCCACCATCGTCCGCTACCTGCAGTTCACGCGCGACTTCAACGACCAGTTCCCCGGCTTCGAGACCGACGTGCACGGCCTGGTCAAGGAACGCGACAACGGCAGGATGCGCTATTTCGTCGACTGCGTGGCGTGACGGGTCTCAGGTGTGAGAGCGGGTGCGCCGCCTGGCGGCGTCACAACATCTGATTCCCGACCTCGGATGCCCGTATTGCTATCCCCCTGATTCTCCATTACTATTCAATGCTTTCCCCGGCCCGCCCCGCGCGGGCCGTTTGCCTTGCCCCACCTTATCGCGCGGGGGGCTTAACCCGAAAGGAGCGACATGCGTCACTACGAGATCGTTTTCATCGTCCATCCCGACCAGAGCGAGCAGGTGCCCGCCATGGTCGAGCGTTACCGCAACCTGATCACCGGCAACGGCGGCCAGATCCACCGCCTGGAGGACTGGGGCCGCCGCCAGCTCGCCTATACCATCCAGAAGGTGCACAAGGCCCATTATCTGCTGATGAACATCGAGTGCGACCAGGCCACCCTGGACGAGCTGGAGCACGGCTTCCGCTTCAACGACGCCATCCTGCGCCACCTCATCATCAG
>JALOTG010000052.1 GCA_025458005.1 Thiobacillaceae bacterium | reverse complement strand
GCATGCCGCGCCTGAGGCCGTCGGTCGAACCCATGGCGATGGTGCGCACCACGCCGTCGCCGAGCTGCTGCTGAACCTCAAGGGTGAGCGCCGGGTCGGCCAGCTTGATGGCGTCATAGACCTTGGGCATGCCCTCGCGGGGGAACTGGACGTCCACCACCGCGCCGATGATCTGTACGATTTTTCCTTCGGTCATCGCAGTATTTCCTAGCAAGTTTGAATTCCGTTTTACCGCATGGTGCTCAGACGGCCGCCGCGCCAGCCACGATCTCGGACAGTTCCTGGGTGATCGCGGCCTGGCGGGTCTTGTTGTAGACCAGCTTCAGCTCCTCGATCACGTTCTTGGCGTTGTCCGAGGCGGACTTCATGGCCACCATGCGCGCCGATTGCTCCGAGGCCATGTTCTCCGCCACCGCCTGGTAGATGAGCGCCTCGATGTAGCGGGTCATCAGGGCATCCACGACGCCCTTGGCCTCCGGCTCGTAGATGTAGTCCCAGTGAGCGTCCTTCTTTTCCAAGGCCGCCTCGGGGCTCAGGGGCAGCAGCTGGTTGAAGGAGGACTCCTGCTTCATGGTGTTGATGAAGCGGGTGTAGATGATGTAAAGGGCATCGATATTGCCGCTCCGGTAGGCGTCGAGCATCACCTGCACCGGGCCGATGAGCCGTTCCAGGTGAGGCGTGTCGCCCAGGCCGGTGACCTGGGAGACGATGTTGGCGCCCACCCGCTGCATGAAGCCGAGGCCCTTGTTGCCGATCACCGAGACATCGCAGTCGATGCCCCGCGCCTGCCACTCCTTCATGTTGTTGATGGCCGTGCGCAGGACGTTGGTGTTGAGGCCGCCGCACAATCCCTTGTCGGTGGTCACCACGATCAGGCCGACCCGCTTGATCGTGTCGCGCACGATCATGCAGGGGTGCTTGTACTCGGCATGGGCCTGGCTGAAGTGGGCGGCCACCCGGCCGATCTTCTCGGCATAGGGGCGCGCCGCCTTCATGCGCTCCTGGGCCTTGCGCATCTTGGAGGCGGCCACCATTTCCATGGCCTTGGTGATCTTGCGCGTGCTCTCGACGCTCTTGATCTTGGTGCGGATCTCTTTGCCGGCTGCCATGGTTCAGCTCATCAGTAGGCGGCGCTGGCCTTGAAGTCCTCGATGGCGGCGACCAGCTGCTTCTCGGCCTCGCCGTCCAGATCCCTGGACTCCTCGATCTTGTCCAGGACCGACTTGTACTTGGCTTTCATGTGCGAGAGCAGGGCCGCCTCGAAGGCCAGGGCCCGCTTCACCTCCACGTCGTCCAGGTAGCCGCGGTTCACCGCGAACAGGGTCACCGCCATCTCCGCGACGGTCATCGGCGCGTACTGACCCTGCTTCATCAGCTCGGTGACCATCTTGCCCCGGTCCAGCTGCTTGCGGGTGACCTCGTCCAGGTCGGAGGCGAACTGGGCGAAGGCGGCCAGTTCGCGATACTGGGCCAGGGCCAGGCGCACGCCGCCGCCCAGCTTCTTGATCACCTTGGTCTGCGCCGCGCCGCCGACGCGGGACACCGACAGGCCGGCGTTGATGGCGGGACGGATGCCGGCGTTGAACAGGTCGGACTCCAGGAAGATCTGGCCGTCGGTGATGGAGATCACGTTGGTCGGCACGAAGGCGGACACGTCGCCGGCCTGGGTCTCGATCACCGGCAGGGCGGTGAGCGAACCGGTCTGGCCCTTGACGGCGCCGCCGGTGGCCTTCTCCACGTGCTCGGCGTTGACGCGCGCGGCGCGCTCGAGCAGGCGGGAGTGCAGGTAGAAGACGTCGCCCGGGTAGGCCTCGCGGCCGGGCGGGCGGCGCAGCAGCAGGGAGATCTGGCGATAGGCCCAGGCCTGCTTGGTCAGGTCGTCGTAGACGATGAGCGCGTCCTGGCCGCGGTCGCGGAAGTATTCACCCATGGTGCAGCCGGCGTAGGGGGCGATGTACTGCATCGCCGCCGGGTCGGAGGAGTTGGCGGCCACGACGATGGTGTGCTCCATGGCGCCGTGCTCTTCCAGCTTGCGCACCACGTTGGCCACCGACGACGCCTTCTGGCCCACGGCGACGTAGATGCAGATCACGCCGGTGCCCCTCTGGTTGATGATGGCGTCGATGGCCACGGCGGTCTTGCCGGTCTGCCGGTCGCCGATGATCAGCTCGCGCTGGCCGCGGCCGATCGGCACCATGGCGTCGATGGCCTTCAGCCCGGTCTGCAGGGGCTGCGAGACGGACTGGCGGGCGATCACGCCGGGGGCGATCTTCTCGATGGGGGAGGTGTCGGGGCAGTTGATCGGCCCCTTGCCGTCGATCGGCCGCCCCAGGGCGTCCACCACGCGGCCCTTGAGGGCCTCGCCCACCGGCACCTCCAGAATGCGCCCGGTGCACTTGACCGTGTCGCCCTCGGTGATGTGCTCGTATTCGCCCAGCACCACCGCGCCGACCGAGTCGCGCTCCAGGTTCAGCGCCATGCCCATGGTGTTGCCGGGGAATTCCAGCATCTCGCCCTGCATCGCCTCGGCCAGGCCGTGGACGCGCACGATGCCGTCGGTGACGGAGACCACGGTCCCCTGGGTGCGCAGCTCCGAGCCGGTCTCCAGGCCCTGGATCTTGCTCTTGATCAGCTCGCTGATTTCGGAAGGATTGAGTTGCATAAGCACTCCAAAGACTGAGATTTAAGCTTTCAGGGTGGCGGCCATCTCGGCGATCTTGCCGCGCACCGACGCATCCAGAACTTCATCACCGACATGCACGATCACGCCACCGATGAGGCTGGCGTCCACCTCCTGCGTGGCCGTGACCTTCTGGCCGAAGCGGGCCTCCAGCTTCGCGACCAGCCCGGACAGCTGCCCGGTGGTGAGTTCGAAGGCGGTGATGACGCGTGCCTCCAGGACGCCTTCCTGGGCCGCCTTCATCTCCTCGAACAGCCGAACGATCTCGGGCAGCACCGCCAGGCGCTTGTTCTCCACCAGGAGGAGGACGAAGTTGCGCGCCTCGGCCGAGATCCTGTCCCCCGCCACCGCCAGCAGCAGGCCGGCCATCTTGTCGCCGGGCACGTCGGGATTGCCGGCCAGTTCGGACACCTGGGGATCCGCGGCGATGGAGGCCAGCAGGGACAGGGCATCGGACCAGGCGGCCCAGCTGCCGCCGTCCTTCGCCAGGCGCGCGACGGCCTCGGCGTAGGGACGGGCGATGGTGGTCAGTTCGGCCATGGTCAGAGCTCGTTCTTGATGGCTTCCAGGAGATCGGCGTGGGCCTTGGCGTCGACCTCGCGGCGCAGCACCTTCTCGGCGCCCGCCACCACCAGCGCAGCCACCTGCTCGCGCAGCTGCTCGCGGGCGCGGTAGGCCTCCTGCTCGATCTCGGCCTGCGCGGCGGCGATCTGGCGCTCACCCTCGCCCTTGGCGGCCTCCTTGGCCTCGTCGATGAGCTGGGCGGCGCGCTTTTCTGCCTGGGCGATGATCTCGGAGGCCTTGATCTTGGCGTCGTGCAGGGTCTCGCTGGCCCGCTTGGCGGACAGCTCCAGCTCGTGCTTGCCGCGATCGGCGGCGGCCAGGCCGTCGGCGATCTGCTTGCGGCGCGCCTCCAGAGCGTTGACGATGGGCGGCCAGATGAACTTCATGCAGAACCACACGAAGAGCGCGAAGGTGATGGTCTGGCCGATCAGGGTCAGATTGATGTTCATAGCCGGAACCTCTTACCGGTTGAGCGGGTGAATGACTTAGGCCGCCACCGCGAAGAGGACGTACATGGCCAAGCCCACGGCGATCATCGGCACGGCGTCGACCAGACCCATGACGATGAAGAACTGGGTACGCAGCATGGGGATCAGCTCGGGCTGACGGGCGGCGCCTTCCAGGAAGCGGCCGCCGAGGATGCCGATGCCCACCGAGGCACCCAGGGCACCCAGACCCATCATCAGGGCGCCGGCGATGTAGAGCAGAGCTTGGGACATTTCCATCTGGTTTCTCCTATCAACGAATCAAAAATCGGATAACGGTGTCAGTGGTGTTCCTGATGCGCCATGTCCAGGTAGACGATGGTCAGCGTCATGAAGATGAAGGCCTGCAGGGTGATGATCAGCACGTGGAAAACCGCCCAGGCCCACTGCAGCACCCCACCGGTGAGGAACAGGACGGCGCCGCCGGAGAACATCAGGGCGATCAGGATGAAGATCATCTCGCCGGCGTACAGATTGCCGAACAACCGCAGGGCCAGCGAGATAGGCTTGGCGATCAGGTTGACGCCTTCCAGGAGCAGGTTGGCGGGCATGCCCCACTTGCCGAACGGCTGCAGGGTGAGTTCCGCGGCGAAGCCGCCGACGCCCTTCATCTTGAAGCTGTAGTAGAGCACCAGGATGAACACGCCGATGGCCATGCCGAAGGTGGCGTTGGGGTCGGTGGTGGGCACCAGCTTGAAGAAGGGCACGCCCAGCAGGGTCGCCAGACCGGGGATCCAGTCGATCGGCACCAGGTCCATCAGGTTGAGCAGAAAGATCCAGATGAAGATGGTCAGGGCCAGAGGCGCGACGAGCGGATTGCGGCCACTGAAGGAACCCCTGACGCTCGAATCGATGAACTCCACCACCCACTCGACGAAGTTCTGCAGCCCGCCCGGCACGCCGGCGGTGGCCTGGGTGGCCGCCTTGCGGAAGAAATAGAGGAACAAAACACCGAGCACGATGGAGATGCCCAGGGTGTCCAGGTGGATGGCCCAGAAGCCCATGGCCTTGGCCTCGGCGGCGCTGTGGGCGATGCCCCAGGTGCCGTCCGGCAACTGGCCATAGGCCAGGTTCTGCAGGTGGTGCTTGATGTATTCAGCCGAAGTGTGCGCTTCACCAGCCATTCAGGTGCGTCCCCTTCACTTGCGGGCCGCCGCCGCGATCACCCAAGCGAGCAGCCCGACCACAAAACCCGTCAGCATCGGCCCCGCGTCGAGCTTCAATCCCCCCAGCCCGATCCCCAGCCAGCCGCCAACGACAAGAAACCGCTCCATGCTGGAGCGGTAGAACGACTTCAGGTGGCGCGGCCCATCGCAATGGTAATCACGCTCACCGCGCCGCCAGCGCCAGACCAGCAAAGCCGTGTTGCCCAGCGCCGCCGCCGCTCCGTAGATGGCCGCCCCTCCGGCGGCCGGCGAGACCAAGACGGCGAAGGCCATTGCCTGCAGCAGGGCGACCACGCCTTGGACGGTCGCTGGATAAAACATTAGACGATAATGATATATAAATTAGAGTGCTTAATGCAATCATCAAATGAATTGATGCTTTCGTACCCCCATCGCCATCGCCGATTTCCGTGTGAAGCGCACGAGGCCATGCTGCTGCGGGCATGCGGTGTCATCCGCGGAGTCGCTCGAGGATGCCGTCCAGCTGGTCGAGATCAGCAAATTCTATGGTCACCCGCCCAGAGCCCTTGCGGTTGGCGGAGATGCTCACGCGGGTGCCCAGATGCTCGGACAGGGACTCCTCCAGGCGCAGCACGTCCCGGTCCTTCCTCGCTGCGCTGACCGGCTTGGGGTTGAGCAGCCGATTGACCAGCCGCTCGGTGTCGCGCACCGAGAGATCGCGCCGGGACACCTCGTGGGCCGCCTCGGACTGGCGCGCGGCGCTCAGCGGCAGCAAGGCGCGGGCGTGACCCATGTCGATCTCGCCGGCCATGAGCATGGCCTGCACGGGCTTGGCCAGGTTGAGCAGGCGCAGCAGGTTGGTGACCGTCACCCTGGACCGGCCGACCGCCTCGGCGGCGCTCTGATGGGTCATCTCGAATTCGTGAATCAGCCGCTGGATGCCCTGGGCCTCCTCCAGGGGGTTGAGGTTCTCGCGCTGGATGTTCTCCACCAGGGCCATCTTCAGGGCCGCCTCGTCCGGCACGTCGCGCACCAGCACCGGCACCTCCGTCAGGCCGGCCAGCTGGCTGGCGCGCCAGCGGCGCTCGCCGGCGATGATCTCGTAGTGGCCGCCGGCCACCGCGCGCGCCAGGATGGGCTGCATGAGCCCCTGAGCGCGGATCGATTCGGCCAGCTCGTTCAACGCCGTCTCGTCCATGCGCGTGCGCGGCTGGTACTTGCCCGGCACCAGGCTCTCCACCGGCAGGGTGAGCAGGCGCTCGCCTTCCCTGGTCTCGCCCTCGGACAGCAGCGCGTCGAGGCCGCGGCCGAGTCCCTTGAGTTTGGCCATGTCTATCGTTTCTCCTGAGTTGCCCGGCGCGCGACGAACTCCTCGGCGAGCAGCAGGTAGGCCTGCGCCCCCTTGGAGCCGCGGTCGTAGGCCAGCGCCGCCAGCCCGTGGCTAGGTGCCTCGGCGAGGCGCACGTTGCGCGGGATGACGGTGTCATAGACCTTGGCGCCGAAATGGCGCTTCAACTGGTCCGACACCTGTTGCGCGAGGGTGTTGCGCGGGTCGAACATGACCCGCAGCAACCCCTCGATCTCGATCCTGGTATTGAGCTTGGCCTTCACCTTCTTGATGGTGTTGACCAGGTCGGAGAGCCCCTCCAGGGCGAAGTATTCGCACTGCATGGGGATCAGCACCGCGACCGCGGCGGTCAGGGCGTTGACGGTGAGCATGTTGAGCGCCGGCGGGCAATCGATGAGCACGAAGTCGTAGTGGTCGGCCACATCGCGCAGGGCCTCCTTCAGGCGAGTCTCGCGCTGGGAGATGCCGACCAGCTCCACCTCGGCCCCGGCCAGGTCGCGGTTGGCCGGCAGGATGTCGTAGCCGCCGCGCGGCGAGGCCTGCGTCACGTCCGCGGCGTCCGCCTGACGCAGCAGGACATGGTAGACGGTCTTGTCCTGGTCGCGCTTGTCCACACCGCTGCCCATGGTGGCGTTGCCCTGCGGATCGAGGTCGACGAGCAGGACGCGCAGTCCCATGTGGGCCAGGCTGGCGGCCAGGTTGACGGCGGTGGTGGTCTTGCCGACGCCGCCCTTCTGGTTGGTGATGGCCAGGATGTAGCTCATGCCAGCGGTCCCATGACGATCAGGTGCCGTTCGGCGTCCAGCTCCGGGACGCTCAGCCGCGCGTCGCGGATCACCCGGGCCCCCTCCAGGCGGGCGATCTCCTCGTTCGGGTAGAGTCCCTTCATGGCCAGCCACTCGCCGTCGGGGGCCAACAGATGGCGGGTCAGGCGGACGAACTCGCCCAGGTCGCTGAAGGCGCGCGAGATGATCTGCGCACAGGGCGCCGCGGGGCGGTAGGCCTCGACGCGGCCGTGCACCACCTCGACGTTGTCGAGGCCCAGCTGGATGGCGGCCTGCTGCAGAAAGGCGCACTTCTTGTGGCTGGCATCGATCAGCGTGACCCGCATCTGCGGCCGCGCGACCGCGATGGGAATGCCCGGCAGGCCGCCGCCGCTGCCTACGTCGAGCAGGCGATCGGCCGTGATGTGGGGCAGCACGGCCAGGCTGTCGAGGAGATGGTGGCTCAACATACGCTCGGGCTCGTGGATGGCGGTCAGGTTGTAGACCCGGTTCCATTTTTCCAGCAGGCTGACATAGCCGAGCAGGCGGCCCAGCCGGTCCGCGTCCAGGTTGTGGCCCATGCGCCGCAGCAGGGCGTCGAGCTGGTCGAGGGAGATCATGCCGTCTTCTGCGCCAGCTCGCCGCGCTTCAGGTAAACCAGCAACACCGAGATGGCCGCCGGCGTGACGCCCTGGACGCGCGCCGCCTGCCCGACGGTGGTGGGGCGGACCTGGGCAAGCCGCTGGCGCACCTCCATGGACAGACTACTCAGGCGCATGTAGTCGATGTCAAGCGGCAGCGGCGTGTCCTCGTATTGCCGCTGGCGGGCGACCTCCTCACGCTGGCGGGACACGTAGCCGGCGTACTTGGCGTCGATCTCGACCTGTTCGCTCACCTTGCCGTCCGTCACGCCGGGCCCGGCCTCGGGCAGCGAGACGAGGGCCGCGTAGCTCACCTCGGGCCGGCGCAGCAGGTCGAACAGCGAATACTCCCGCTCGATGGGCTGGCCCAGCACGCGGCGCGCCTCGGCTTCCGGCAGGATCGCCGGATTGACCCAGGTGGACCTGAGGCGCTCGGTCTCGCGGGCGATGGCCTCGCGCTTGGCCTCGAAGCTCGCCCAGCGTGCGTCGTCCACCACCCCGAGGCGACGCCCGGCCTCGCTGAGGCGCTGGTCGGCGTTGTCCTCACGCAGGCTCAAGCGGTACTCGGCGCGGCTGGTGAACATGCGGTAGGGCTCGGACACGCCGCGGGTGATCAGGTCGTCCACCAGCACGCCCAGGTAGGCCTCGTCGCGGCGCGGCCACCAGGCGTCCTTGCCCAGGGCCTGAAGGCCGGCGTTGAGACCGGCGAGCAGGCCCTGTGCGGCGGCCTCCTCGTAGCCGGTGGTGCCGTTGATCTGCCCGGCGAAGAACAGGCCGCCGATGGCCTTGGTCTCCAGCGAGGGCTTCAGTCCGCGCGGATCGTAGTAGTCGTATTCGATGGCGTAGCCGGGGCGCAGGATGTGCGCGCGCTCCAGGCCGCGCATCGAGCGCACCACGGCCAGCTGCACGTCGAAGGGCAGGCTGGTGGAGATGCCGTTGGGATAGAACTCACGCGTGGTCAGACCCTCGGGTTCGAGGAAGACCTGGTGCGCGTCCTTGTCGGCGAAGCGCTTGATCTTGTCCTCGATAGACGGGCAGTAGCGTGGCCCCACCCCCTCGATGACCCCGGTATAGAGCGGCGAGCGGTCCAGGCCGGCGAGGATGATCTCGTGGGTGCGCGGGTTGGTGTGGGTGATCCAGCAGGGCAGCTGGCGCGGGTGCAGGGTGGCGTCGCCCATGAAGGAAAACACCGGCGCCGGGTCGTCGCCGGGCTGCTCGGTCATCGCCGAGAAATCGATGCTGCGGCCGTCAATGCGCGGCGGCGTGCCGGTCTTCAGGCGGCCAACCGGCAGGGCCAGTTCCTTCAGGCGTGCCGCCAGGCTTACCGCCGGCGGGTCGCCCATGCGTCCGGCCGGGAAGCGCTCCAGACCGACGTGGATCAGACCGGCCAGGAAGGTGCCGGTGGTCAGCACCACGGCCCGCGTCCGGAAGACGATGCCCAGCTGGGTCCGTACCCCCGTCACCCGCTCGCCCGCCAGGATCAGGTCATCGACTGCCTGCTGGAACAGTGTCAGGTTGGCCTGGTTCTCCAGGCGGCCGCGAATGGCCTGCTTGTAGAGGACGCGGTCGGCCTGGGCGCGAGTGGCGCGCACCGCCGGGCCCTTGGAGGAATTGAGGATGCGGAACTGGATGCCGGCCTCGTCGCTGGCGATGGCCATCGCCCCGCCCAGGGCGTCCACCTCCTTGACCAGGTGGCCCTTGCCGATGCCGCCGATGGAGGGGTTGCAGGACATCGCCCCGAGGGTCTCGATGTTGTGCGTGAGCAGCAGGGTCTTGACGCCCATGCGCGCGCAGGCCAGGGCCGCCTCCGTGCCGGCATGGCCACCGCCCACCACGATGACATCGAAATTGTCTGGAAAAATCATGGACTTCAGCTGAACAGAAGGGGGCTATGATACGTCATTCGCTGGCCTGGTTTCACGTGGAACAGCGCCCATAAAGCCGCGCAGCCGGGGGGTCGTTAAGCATCCGTAAAGGACGGGCTTGCCAAGACAGGCACGCGGCTTGCTAGTATTTCTGGACTGGTGTAACCGTGGCAAGGCTTGGTCGTATGACTGTGCGCACTATACCAATCGAGAAGGAGACCGGCAGTGGAAACTAAGCTCTGTTTTGAGAGGACCGAGAAGGGCCAGCAGGAACTGTTCGGCGGCAAGCGCACGCTGCGCCCGCGCGAGCGTCAGGTTTTGTTCGTGATCGGCGATATCTCGTGCACCGCCGAGGTGAAGAGCAAGATCTGCGCCTGCGGCGACTTTGACGAGATCCTGCGGCGCCTGCTCGAGCAGGGGTTCATCCGGCCGGTATTCGCCGACAAGCTGCCCGCCCGCTGCCAGGACATGACGCCCGACATCCGCGCCAGCCTGCCGCCCGCCCGCGTCGACGAGGCACGGCAGTACGTCCTGCAGACCATCGGCGCGCTGGTCGGCCAACGCTCCCCGATCTACCAGCGCATCCAGAACGGGCAGGGCATCGACGCCCTTCTCGACGACCTCGGCGCCGCCAAGAAGGTGATCTCCGCCGTCGCCTCCTCGC
Organism: Thiobacillaceae bacterium; assembly: GCA_025458005.1. GTDB lineage: Bacteria > Pseudomonadota > Gammaproteobacteria > Burkholderiales > Thiobacillaceae > JALOTG01. The sequence goes on along the minus strand of JALOTG010000052.1, from coordinate 4,283 downwards.
GCCAGGCCACCGAACTGGAGGAGAAGACCATCGCCTTGCTCTGCCAGGGCTGCGAGTCATCGCGCATGCTGGCCGAACAGGAAAGGTCGGCCCGGCTGCCCGACCTGGAGGGTGCTCGACAGCTGGTCCTGGAGACCCTGCTCAGTCTGGTCGGGGACCGCTCGCCGATCTACTCGCGCGCCCAGCAGGTCCGCAGCGTCGACGACCTGATGGCCCTGCTGCCGTCATGCAAGAAGGTCATCGCCGCGGTCGCCTCGCCCGCCCAGGCCCTCTCCCTGGAGACCGGCGCGCTGGCCAAGCTCAACGGCGGCTGATGGCCGCTCAGGCGTGGGCATAGAGCTTGTGATAGAGCCCGCCCCGCCGCATCAGGCTGTCGTGGCTGCCCTCCTCCACCACTTGGCCGTTCTCGAACACCAGGATGCGGTCGGCCTGCTTCACGGCGGACAGCCGGTGAGCGATGATCAGGGTGGTGCGGCCGCGCAGGAAGCCGGCCAGGGCCTGGTGCACCTGCCGTTCGGTCTCGCTGTCCAGGGCCGAGGTGGCCTCGTCCAGGATCACCACGCGCGGCTCCGACAGCACCATGCGCGCGATGGCCAAACGCTGCCGCTGGCCGCCCGACAGGCGCACGCCGTTCTTGCCCACCAGGGTGTCCAGCCTGGCCGGCATCTCCTCCACCACCTGCTTCAGCTGGGCCGTCTCCAGGGCTTGCCAGAGTGCCTCGTCGGGCAGGTCGCGGCCCATGCTGAGGTTCTCCCGCACGGTGGCGTTGAACAGCACGGGGTGCTGCAGGACCACGCCCACGTTGTCGCGTACCGTCGGCCAGCCGATCTCTCCCACCGCCACGCCGCCATAGCGGATCACTCCGGACTGCGGCGGATACAGGCCCAGCAGGGCTTGCACCAGGGTGGACTTGCCGCCGCCCGAGGCGCCCACCAGGGCGACCTTCTCGCCTGGCGGGATGTCCAGGTTGACCCGGTCCAGCACCAGTTCGCCGTCGTCGTAGGCGAAGCTGACGTCCTCCAAGGCCAGGCCGACCGTCTGCTGCCCGGCGAACGGGTCGACGCGCGCCATCCCCTCCTCGGCCGGACGCAAGGCGAGCAGCGCGTTGATGCGCCCGAGGGCGGCGTTGGCCGCGTACCAGGCGTACTGGATGTTGATGATCTCCTGCACCGGCGACATCATGAACCACAGGTAGCTGAACACCGCCAGCATCTCGCCGATGGACAGGTCGGAGAAAACCACCATCAGCATGGCCACCGCGCGGAAGGTGTCGAAGCCGGCCAGGAAGATGTAGAAGGCAATGCGGTTCATCGCGTCCGACTTCCAGGCATAGGCGGCGGCATCCCGGCGGATGTCCGCCGCCCGCTCGGTCACCCTTGCCAGGTAGTGCTTCTCGCGGTTCATGGCGCGGATCTGGGCGAGGGCGTCCAGGGTCTCGGCGAGGGACTCCTGGAACACCTCGAAGGCGGCGTTCTCGCGCTTCTTGAGCTCCTTCACCCGCTTGCCCAGGCGGGTGGTGAAATAGATCACCACCGGGTTGAGCAGCAGGATGAACAAGGCTAGCTGCCAGTGCATCCACAGCAGCACCGCCGCCACCCCGACGAGCGACAGGGCAGCCACCAGGAAACCGGAGATCGAGGCGCCGAGGAAGGAATCCACGGCATTCATGTCGGTGACGAAATGGGAGGTGACCCGCCCCGAGCCCAGGGTCTCGTATTCCGACAGGGCGATGCGCGACAGGCGGCCCAGCATGCGCGCCCGGATCCGGTATACCACCTCCTTGGAGACCAAGGTGAAGATGCGTGTCTGCCAGACGTTGAGCAGGATGGAGACCAGCCGCAGCCCGACGCTGAGCAGCAGGGCCGTCATGACGAACAGCACCGGGCCGTGCCAGTCCTGCGGAAACAGCGGACCCAGCGTCGCCACGAAGGCCCCCGGCTTGCCGAGGAGAATCTCGTCCACCAGGATGGGCAGGAACAAGGGCACCGGCACCGCCGCCAGCACCGCCAACAGTGCAATCAGGTTGCCCCGCAGCAGGAAGGGTCGATGGCCGCGCAGTTCCGCGAGGATCGATGGCCAGGTCAGCGTGCCATCCGCCGATGTCCCGCCGTTGTCTGGATGACGTGTTTTCATCAGGTCTGTAAGCAATCCGTCACAAATGGCATTGTCTGACACTCAAAATGGCCGCTGGGCGGGGGATTTGCAAGCGCGGGGGTGAAAATCAGATCGGCACGGAACTTGCGAGGCATCGCCCATCAATATGCCAGGAGCAGGAGTTGGCCATGTACATCGCGAACGAAGAATATGCCCGCAGACGGGGCAGCAGTTCCACGATCGCCCACACCCACGGAAAAAGCGCGCTGGAAATCCACTATCCGAGGATCTGCAGGGAGATCACCCGGCTCTGGTTCAGGCCCGAGATCAACACCTACCTGGAGAGCCTGATCGTCGACGAGAACTTCGACCGGCAGGGATTTCCCTTCGAGGTCTTCGACGAACTGCTGCTGCTGTCCGATCTGCACTGGTTCATGTCCCACCCGGGCGCGGTGGTGGAGGCCGAGCAGGTCAAGAGCAATGACTACACCTTCGCCATGAGCGACCTCGCCATGCCGCACAGCCTGCCCTGGGCAAGCAGCCTGCGGTGAGGCAGACGCTCGGGCGGGGTCTGATGCAGAAGCTAGCATTCGGCTGTAAGGCGCATGGATACTAGGCTGATTTTTTCTGCCGGCCGGTTTGGGAACAAATCTGGGAACATTTTTCAGGGTTGCCCCCCTTAACGGTTTTCCTCCGCTTTGATAAGCGGTCCCTTGTTTTTTTCCTGTTTTAACAGGAATGGCGGTCCCGGTAGTAGGGCTTGCGCCGGGCCCAAGTTTCATCACTTATCCCTCTGTTGTTTCAGATATTTGCCCCGCTCCCCGTTCCGCCGCCATCAGCCACTTGTCCGACTCAAGGGCCAGCCTCACACCCTCGGGATCACGGCGGGCAACGGCCCGGATCAGGTCGTAATCCTCGGGCGAGTACTCCCAGAAGGTGCCCGCCCGGCGGATCAGGTTTTCCAGATCGTCAGGGATGGGGGCGGTTTTCTCTTCCTTGGGGTTTGCTACTGCTAGAGTTGCTATTCTTGCTACTGTTGCCGCTTCCCCCTTGGGTTGAGTAGCAGAAATAGCAGGAATAGCAGTAGCAAGGTTCCCGGTGTCGCGTTTCCGAATCAGGGCGGATAGGGTCATGGTGTCACCCCCACCAGCGCCGGGTTAAGGTGAATCGTCCACCGCTTCCCGTCCCTTTCCAGCCGCAGGCGGTCAAGCTCGGCAAGCTCGCGGATCGCGGTATCAAGCCGCGCCCCGTCCCGCAATGGCCCATGCTGGCGTGCATGGTTTTTCCCTACCATGCACGTCCGCCCTTGCCTGCAATGCTCGATCAGCCAGCTATCCAGCCGTGCCGCGTCCGCCAGTTCCGCCGGTAGTGCAAGCTCCCCGAAGAATCGCCGGGCTTCGGATAGGTGCCATGCCGTGATTCGGCTTGCCAGCTCGAAACTATCCAGCCCGATAGCGCCGCCCATGCCATGCTCGAATTGCTGGAACAGTGCCGCCAGCCGTGCCGCGTTGTCAGCGGATTTGCTTGCCACGTCCCGCACGTCGTAAAGCTCACCGCCGCTCGCCAGTTCGCTTTCAATGGCATCGTGATATTCCACCCATGCCGCTTTCGCGTCCGGTGCCAGTGACAGCATGGCGGGGGTCAGTGCGCCATCTTCATCAATGGGGGCGGGTTGATTCAGGATCGCGGCAATGCGGCGATGGAAGGTGGCCAGGTGTGGCCAGTTAGCCGGGGCTTCGGTGAATGGTCGCTGCCCTTGGGTTGACTCCGGCCATGCCACCAGAAACCGGGCCAGGAAGCCCGTCCCACGCGCCAGCCCGCCCGACTTGCTGAAATACTCGCGCAGGGTGATTTCCTGAATCATCAGGCCCATCGTCAGCCGCGCCCAGCGCACGGTGAAGGATTCCGATGTGCGTCGCCCAATCGAGTGCGTTCCGCCATCCCATAGGACATTCAGCAGGGCCAGATTCCGCATGACGCTATCCTTGCCCATGCCGTGCGAACCGAACACCACGCCCGCCTCGCTAGACAGCACGCCCGCCGAAGGCCAATGCTTCGCAAGGCTCCATGCAAGGTTTTCCGGGGTTTCATCCCCAAGGATCAGTCTCGGCACTCGCGGGGGTTCCGGCTTGTCCTGTTGCAGTTGCGCCAGATCGCCCCGCAGCTTGTCGGTCGGCTTGCCTTTCTTC
>JALOTG010000051.1 GCA_025458005.1 Thiobacillaceae bacterium | reverse complement strand
GCATAGAGGCGCGCCACCTCGTCGCGCCACCAGGCCAGCTTGGCCTGGGCCACGGCCGGCTCGCGGCATTCGTCGACGATGTCGTCCACCTCACGGCAGAAGGCATAGAAGGCGGTGATGGCGCGGCGCCGCTCCGCGGGCAGGAAGCGGAAGGCGTAATAGAAGCTGGAGCCGCTGGCGGCGGCGCGCGCCTGGCAATACTGCTGCGGGTCCAACTCAGCGACCGCCGCCGCAACCGCCCTGCCAGCAGGCACGGGCCGCGGCGGCAGGATTCCTCGGCCAGAGCGCCCGCCGCAGCATGTACAGCCAGTCCGCGGGACCGAGGCTGGGGCGCTGTCGGAACATGTCGCCCCGGCTGTCGTGCAGCTGTTTCAGGATGCGCTCGCCGCCCAGGATGATCAGGCGCATCTCCACACCGACGCGGCCCTTCAGGGCCCGGCCCAGCGGCGCGCCGGCGGCCAGGATGCGACGGGCGCGCTCGATCTGGCTGTTCATGAACAGTTGCCAAAGGGCGTCCGTGCGGCCCTCGGCGATCTGCCGCTCGGTCACCCCGAAGCGGGCCATCTCGTCCTCGGGCAAGTAGACGCGCCCCTTCGCGTAATCGACCGCCACGTCCTGCAGGAAGTTGATCAGCTGCAGGGCGGAACAGATGCCGTCGGACCAGGCCTGGTGCCTGGGATCGCGGTCGCCGAACAGGGCGAGCATGAGCCTGCCGATGGGGTTGGCGGAGCGGCGGCAGTAGTCCATCACCTCGCCGAAATGGGCGTAGCGTGTCTTGGTGACGTCCTGGCCGAAGGCGTCGAGCAGGTCGTGGAAGGGTTGCAGGGGCAGGGCATGGGCGCGGATCACGGCGGCGAGCGGGCCGAAGATCGGGTCGCCAGGCGTCTCGCCGCGCTCGATCGCCTGCAACCGCTCGCGGAAGGCGCGCAGGCCGGCCAGCCGTGCCTCGGGCGCGGCGTCCCCCTCGTCGGCGAGGTCGTCCGCCGCCCGCGCGAAGGCGTAGATGGCCCGCACCGGCCCGCGCAGACGGCGCGGCAGGAGGATGGAGGCGACCGGGAAGTTCTCGTAATGGCCAGCGTTGACGAGGTTCGGGCGAGCCGGTTTTTTATCCATGCGAATCAGTGGTTTGTCTGGTGGGCAGGGGACAGGTCGGCTGACACGGCGAAGGTGGGTATATTACACTTCAGCGTTTGCGCGAAAGTGGCGGAATTGGTAGACGCACTGGATTTAGGTTCCAGCGGGTAACCCCGTGGGGGTTCGAGTCCCCCCTTTCGCACCAGGCCCCGTATCCGAAGACATCAAGGAAGACGCATGCAGACACAAGTGGAAAATCTGGGCGGGCTGGAGCGCCGCATCACGCTCAGCCTCAACCTCAACGAAATCGAGTCCGAAGTCGGCAAGCGCCTGCAGCGACTGTCGAAGAACGTGCGCATGGACGGTTTCCGGCCCGGCAAGGCACCGCTCAAGGTAGTCGCCCAGCGCTACGGCGGCGAGGTGCGCGGCGAGGTGATGGGCGAGGCCCTGCAGAAGGGCTTCGTCGAGGCCACCACCGCCGAGAAACTCAGCGTTGCCGGCTATCCGCGCTTCGATCGCGGCCATCAGGAGACGGGCGCCAGCGAGGCCTCCTTCACCGCCACCTTCGAGGTCTTCCCCCAGATCAGCCTCGGCGATACCAGCCAGATCAAGGTCAACCGGCCGGTGGTCGAGGTGACCGACGCCGATGTCGACCGCACCCTGGAGGTGCTGCGCAAGCAGCGCCTGCACTACCACGCCGTGGAACGGGAGGCGAAGGAGGGCGACCGCGTGCATATCGACTACACCGGCAAGATCGCTGGCGAGCCGTTCCCGGGCGGCGAGGCGAAGGACTTCCCGGTCGTGCTGGGCGAGGGACGCACGCTGAAGGCCTTCGAGGGCCAGCTGACGGGCATGCGCGCGGGCGAGGCCAAGACCTTCGAGGTCACCTTCCCCGATGACTACTTCGCCAAGGAACTCGCCGGCAAGACGGCCAGTTTCGAGGCCATCGCCAAGTCCGTGCACGAGCCGCACCTGCCCGAGGTGGACGAGGCCTTCGCACGGAGCCTGGGCATCGCCGACGGCAGCGTGGCCACCCTGCGCGAGGAGATCGCCGGCAACCTGCGCCGCGAGGCGAAACGCCGGGTGCAGGTCAAGGTCAAGGAGCAGGTCATGCAAGGGCTGCTCGACACCACCCCCTTCGACGTGCCCAACAGCCTGGTGGCCATGGAACGTCACGCGCTGCGCGACAAGGCGGTGAACGACCTGAAGGCGCGCGGCATGAAGGAGCAGGACATCCGCCTCGGCGAAGACATCTTCGACGCCCAGGCGCGGCGCCGCGTGGCCCTGTCGCTGTTGCTCAACGAGATCGCCCGCGCCAACGGCATCCGGGCGGAAGGCGAGCAGGTGAAGGCCATGGTGGAGGAGTTCGCGCAGAGCTACGAGGATCCCAGCGAGGTGGTCGCGTGGTACTATCAGGACGCCAATCGTCTACGCGAGGCGGAGTCGCTGGTGCTGGAAGAAAATATTGTCAATTGGGTGCTGGAGCACGCCCAGGTCACGGACGAGCCCGTAACCCTGGAAGCCTTGATGGGGAAAGCCTGATGTCGAACTGGACCCTGGATCCCTCCATGCTGGGTTACATCCCGATGGTCATCGAGCAGAGTGGCCGTGGGGAGCGCGCCTACGACATCTATTCCCGCCTGCTCAAGGAACGCGTCGTGTTCCTGGTCGGCCCGGTGAACGACACCACCGCCAACCTGGTGGTGGCGCAGCTGCTGTTCCTGGAGTCGGAGAACCCCGACAAGGACATTCACCTCTACATCAATTCTCCGGGTGGCTCGGTCACCGCCGGCATGGGCATCTACGACACCATGCAGTTCATCAAGCCGGACGTCTCCACCCTGTGCATCGGCCAGGCCGCCAGCATGGGGGCCTTCCTGATGGCCGCCGGCGCCAAGGGCAAGCGCTTCGCCCTGCCCAACTCGCGGGTGATGATCCACCAGCCCCTGGGGGGTTTCCAGGGACAGGCCTCGGACATCGAGATCCACGCCAAGGAGATCCTCTACCTGCGCAGCCGGCTCAACGACCTCCTGGCCAAGCACACCGGCCAGCCGCTGGAAGTGATCGAGCGGGACACCGACCGGGACTACTTCATGGGCGCCGAGGCGGCGGTCGAGTACGGCATCGTCGACAAGGTACTGGCCAAGCGCGGCGAGAACGCTTAAACTTGACTGAAATATTCGGGTATTCGGACAGGCAAGATGGCTGACAAACAGGGCAACGACAAACTCCTCTACTGTTCCTTCTGCGGCAAGAGCCAGCACGAGGTGCGCAAGCTCATCGCCGGTCCGTCGGTATTCATCTGCGACGAATGCGTCGAGCTGTGCAACGACATCATCCGCGAGGAGGTCAGCGGCTCCCGCGAGGGCAAGGGCGAGGGCGAGAGCCTGCCGACGCCCAAGGAGATCTGCCAGGTCCTCGATCAGTACGTGATCGGCCAGGACATGGCCAAGCGTGCCCTGTCGGTGGCCGTCTACAACCACTACAAGCGCTTGCGCCAGCCGGAGGCGCGCGGCGGCGACGACGTCGAGCTGGCCAAGAGCAACATCCTGCTCATCGGGCCGACCGGCTCGGGCAAGACCCTGCTCGCGCAGACCCTGGCCCGGCTGCTCAACGTCCCCTTCGTCATCGCCGACGCCACCACGCTCACCGAGGCCGGGTACGTCGGCGAGGACGTCGAGAACATCATCCAGAAGCTGCTGCAGAAGTGCGACTACGACGTCGAGAAGGCCCGTTCCGGCATCGTCTACATCGACGAGATCGACAAGATCTCGCGCAAGTCCGACAACCCTTCCATTACCCGCGACGTATCCGGGGAGGGCGTGCAGCAGGCCCTGTTGAAGCTCATCGAGGGCACCACCGCCTCGGTGCCGCCGCAGGGCGGGCGCAAGCATCCCAACCAGGAATACATCCAGGTCGACACCACCAACATCCTGTTCATCGTCGGCGGCGCCTTCAGCGGCCTGGAGCGGGTCATCCGCAACCGCACCGAGAAGTCCGGCATCGGCTTCGGCGCCGAGGTCAAGAGCAAGGACAACCGCAAGGACCTGGGCGAGGTGTTCCGCATGGTGGAGCCGGAGGACCTGATCAAGTACGGCCTGATCCCCGAATTCGTCGGACGCCTGCCGGTCATCGCCACCCTGCAGGAACTCGACGAGAAGGCCCTGGTGCAGATCCTTACCGAGCCGAAGAACGCCCTGACCAAGCAGTTCCAGAAGCTGTTCAAGATGGAGGGCGTGGACCTGGAATTCCGCGACGAGGCCCTGACCGGCATCGCCCAGTCGGCCTTGAAGCGCAAGACCGGCGCGCGGGGCCTGCGCTCCATCATCGAGCACAGCCTGCTCGACATCATGTACGAACTGCCCGGCATGGAGGGCGTGGCCAAGGTGGTGGTGGACGAGAAGGTCATCAGTGGCGAAGGCAAGCCCTTGCTGATCTACGCCGAGCAGGCCAAGGCCGCCAGCTCCTGATGTCTACGTACCATGCCCTTGAGATCGGGGGCGTGGTGACCATATAGCCTGCAACACCCACTGGGCGACCCGCCAAGGACCTGCCATGAGCCAATCCACGAGCTTCACCTCCGCCGTCACCCTGCCGTTGCTGCCCTTGCGCGACGTGGTCGTCTTCCCGCACATGGTCATCCCCCTGTTCGTGGGCCGGCCCAAATCCATCAAGGCCCTGGAGAGCGCGATGGAGGCGGGCAAGCACATCCTGCTGGTGGCCCAGAAGTCGGCCGCCAAGGACGAACCCTCCTTCGAGGATCTCTACGAGGTGGGTGCCATCGCCAGCATCCTGCAGATGCTCAAGCTGCCGGACGGCACGGTGAAGGTCCTGGTGGAAGGCAACCAGCGCGCCCATGTGACCGAGTTCATCGACGCGCAGACCCATTTCACCGGGGTTGGCGAGCCCATCGCCGAGGACGGCGTGCTGGCCACCGAGGTGGAGGCCATGCGCCGGGCCCTGATCGCCCTGTTCGACAACTACGTCAAGCTGAACAAGAAGATCCCGCCGGAGATCCTCGCCTCCCTGGCGGGCATCGACGACGCCGGTCGCCTGGCCGATACCATCGCCGCCCATCTGCCGCTCAAGCTGGAGCAGAAACAGGCCATCCTGGAGATGTTCGACCTGAAGGCACGCCTGGATCACCTGATGGGCTTCCTGGAAACGGAGATAGACATCCTGCAGGTGGAGAAGCGGATCCGCGGCCGCGTCAAGCGGCAGATGGAGAAGAGCCAGCGCGAGTACTACCTGAACGAGCAGGTCAAGGCGATCCAGAAGGAACTCGGCGAGATGGAGGAGGGCGCCGAACTGGACGAACTGGACAAGCGGGTGAAGACGGCCAGCCTGTCCAAGGAGGCACTCAAGAAGGCCGAGGCGGAGCTGAAGAAGCTGCGCATGATGTCGCCGATGTCCGCCGAGGCGACGGTGGTGCGCACCTACATCGAGACCCTGGTCAACCTGCCCTGGAAGAAGAAGACCAAGATCAGCAAGGACCTGAAGAAGGCCGAGGAGATCCTGGAGATGGACCACTACGGCCTGGAGAAGGTCAAGGAACGCATCCTGGAATACCTGGCCGTGCAGCAACGGGTCGACCGCCTCAAGGGCCCCATCCTGTGTCTCGTCGGACCGCCCGGGGTAGGAAAGACCTCGCTCGGACAGTCCATCGCCCGCTCCACCAACCGCAAGTTCGTGCGCATGGCCCTGGGCGGGGTGCGGGACGAGGCGGAAATCCGCGGCCACCGGCGCACCTACATCGGCTCCATGCCCGGCAAGATCCTGCAGAACATGTCCAAGACCGGGGTGCGCAACCCCCTGTTCCTGCTTGACGAGGTGGACAAGATGGGACAGGACTTCCGCGGCGACCCGTCCTCCGCCCTGCTGGAGGTGCTCGACCCGGAGCAGAACCACACCTTCCAGGACCACTACGTGGAGGTGGACTTCGACCTCTCGGACGTCATGTTCGTCGCCACCGCCAACACCATGAACATCCCGGCGCCGCTGCTGGACCGCATGGAGGTGATCCGCCTGTCCGGCTACACGGAGGACGAGAAGATCAACATCGCCTCGCGCTACCTGGTGCCGAAGCAGATGAAGAACAACGGCCTCAAGGACACCGAGCTGGCCATCACCGAGGGCGCCCTGCGCGACCTGGTCCGCTACTACACCCGCGAGGCGGGCGTGCGCAGCCTGGAGCGCGAAGTGGCCAAGATCTGCCGCAAGGCGGCCACCGCGCACCAGCTCAAGAAGACCCGCGGCAAGCTCACCATCACGCCGAAAAACCTGGACAAGTACCTGGGCGTGCAGCGCTACACCTACGGCATGGCCGAGAAGACCAACCAGGTCGGCCAGGTCACCGGTCTGGCCTGGACCGAGGTGGGGGGCGAACTGCTCACCGTCGAGGCAACCATCATGCCCGGCAAGGGCGGCATCATCCGCACCGGCCAACTGGGCGACGTGATGAAGGAATCCATCGAGGCGGCGCGCACCGTGGTGCGCAGCCGGGCCCGCGCGCTGGGCATCTCGGGCGAGATCTTCGACAAGAACGACATGCACATCCACCTGCCGGAGGGCGCCACGCCCAAGGACGGCCCCTCGGCGGGCATCGCCATCTGCACGTCCATGGTCTCGGTGCTGACCGGGATTCCGGTGCGCTGCGACGTCGCCATGACCGGGGAGATCACCCTGCGCGGCGAGGTGCTGCCGATCGGCGGCCTCAAGGAGAAGTTGCTTGCCGCCCACCGTGGCGGCATCAAGAAGGTGCTGATCCCGGAAGGCAACGTGAAGGATCTGGTGGACATCCCTGACAACATCAAGAGCCGACTCGAGATCCAGCCCGTGAAATGGATCGAACAGGTCCTGGGCGTTGCCCTGGAAAGCAAGCCAGAACCGCTTTCCGACGAAGCGGCTGGCGCGGATGGCGCACCGATGCCGCCTGCGAAGGAGCCTCCCGCTGTAATCAAGCATTGACGGGGGGTTTCGGGAAAAAATGCGCTTGACACCCCGATTTTTCGATTGCTATAAAGCGCATGCAGGATTCCTGCGCAGCATCTCATCCACGGAAAGGGGGATTTTGTGAACAAATCTGAATTGATCGACGCCATCGCCGCATCCGCCGATATCTCCAAGTCCGCCGCCGGGCGTGCCCTGGATGGCGCCATCGACGCCGTCAAGAAGGCCCTTAAAAAAGGCGACATGGTGACCCTGGTGGGCTTTGGCACCTTCTACGTGGGCAAGCGCGCCGCCCGCACCGGTCGCAATCCTCGCACCGGCACCGCCATCAAGATCAAGGCCGCGAAGGTTCCGAAATTCCGTGCTGGCAAAGGCCTGAAGGATTCTGTAAACTGACGGGCTTTCGAGGGTGCTTAGCTCAGCCGGTAGAGCGTCGCCCTTACAAGGCGAATGTCGGCGGTTCGATCCCGTCAGCACCCACCAGCTGGAAAAGATTTTTAGGCATTGTTGATTCATGGAGTGGTAGTTCAGTCGGTTAGAATACCGGCCTGTCACGCCGGGGGTCGCGGGTTCGAGTCCCGTCCACTCCGCCAATACCCTGAAGGCGAACGCGAGTTCGCCTTTTTTTTTGACTGCGGAAACTAGTCATGCTCGAAGCCATACGTGAACACGCCAAGGGGTGGATCGCCAAGATCATCCTCGGATTGATCGCCCTGACCTTTGCCTTCTGGGGGGTCGATTCCTATCTCGGGGGGAGTGGCCAGGCCGAGCCGGCGGCCACGGTCAATGGCGACGAGATCGGCCAGAGCGAATACTTCGACGCCGTGCAGCAGCAGCGGGAGGCCCTGCAGATCAAGAATGCCTCCGAGGCGGACGAGAAGGCCTTGCGCAAGCAGGTCATCGATCAGATGGTCAACACCCGCCTGCTGGTCGGCGCCGCCCAGGACGCCGGCCTGCGCATCACGGATGCCCAGGCCGAGGTCTTCCTGGCCGGTCAGGAGGTGTTCCAGGAAAACGGCAAGCTCTCCCCCGCCAAGCTTGACGCCTGGCTGCGCGGCCGGGGCATGAGCGAGGATTATTTCGCCAACATGGTGCGCAACGACCTGCTCATCCGGCAGGTGCAATCCGCGTATGGGGAAGGGGCGGTCGTCTCCAACACCTCGGCGCAACAGCTGGGCAGATTGCTGGCCCAGAAGCGCGAGATCCAGGAAGTCCTGTTCGACATCAACCGCTATCTCAACAGCGTCCAGGTGGACGACAAGGCGGTGGAGGCGGAGTACAACGCCCATCGCCAGGACTACGGCACGCCGGCCCAGGTGCGGGTGCAATACGCCGTGCTATCCACCGATCTGCTGTCCAGTCAGATCCAGATCGACGAGGCGGTCGCCCGCCAGTACTACGAGCAGAACCAGGCACGCTACCAGGAGCCTGAGCAGCGCCGGGCCGCTCACATCCTCATCAAGATCGAACCGGGCACGGACGCCAAGGCGCGCCAGGCGGCCCAGGACAAGGCTACCCGGCTGCTGCGGGAAGTCCAGGCCAATGCGGCCCGCTTCGCCGAGCTGGCCAGAGCGAATTCCGAGGATCCGGTCTCCGGGCAGCAGGGTGGCGACCTCGGTGCCTTTACCCGGGAGATGATGGTCAAGCCCTTCGCCGACGCGGTCTTCTCCATGAAGCCAGGCGAGATCCGCGGCCTCGTGGAGACGGAGTTCGGATTTCACATCATCCGGCTGGACGGCGTCATTCCGGGCGCCAAGCTGGGCTTCGACCTGGTGAAGGGCGAGATCCTAGACGAACTGCGCAAGCAGGAGGCGCAGCGGCACTTCGCCGAGGCGGCGGACCGGTTCAGTAACCTCGTCTACGAACAGCCCGACAGCCTGGAGCCGGCCGCCAAGGAATTGCGGTTGACGCTCCAGGAGAGCGGCTGGGTGAGCCGCAAGGCCGCCGAACCCGGCTTCCTGGCCCATCCCCGGCTCATGGAGGCACTGTTTTCCGAGGAATCCCTGCGCGGCAAGCACAACACGGAGGCCGTCGAGGTGGCGCCCAATGTCCTGGTGGCGGCCCGTGTCCTGGAGCATCGCCCGGAGGGCACGCGCCCCTTGCAGGAGGTGGCCGCGGAGATCCGCCTCAAGCTGACCGCCAAGGCGGCGCGGGAGCAGGCCGTCGCCGCCGGGCAGCAGGCCCTGAAGGCGGCGCAGGCGGGCCAGGCACCGACCGGGATGGGGGCGCCGATGACCGTCTCGCGCATGCAGCCGTTGAATCTCCCGGCGGAGGCCATCAAGGCCGTGTTCAAGGCGGATGCGAGTCGTCTGCCCGCCTACGTCGGCCTCGACAGCCGGGAAGGCTATCGGCTTTACCGCATCAACCGGGTCATCCAGGGGGAGACCGGGCCGGACCAGGTGAAGCTGATCCGGCGCGACTTGCAGCGGCTGACCGCCCAGGAGGAGCTGCGTCTGTTCCTGGAGCAGGCGCGCGGCCAGGCGAAGATCCGCATCAACCAGGACGTGGTGGAGAAGAAGGCGGACTGACCGGTTGTCGCCACCCCCCAAGCAAAACGGCCGGATCTTCCGGCCGTTTTGCTTGGGGGTCCCCGTCGCGCCGGCTTATTCCTCCACCGCCAGACCCGCGGTGCTGTTGAAGCCGGCGTCCACGTAGGTGATTTCGCCGGTCATGCCGGAGGCCAGATCGGAGAGCAGGAAGGCGGCGATATTGCCCACCTCCTCGATGGTCACGTTGCGGCGCAGCGGCGAGTGCTTCTCGCCCCAGGCCAGCAGCTTGTTGAAATCGGCGATGCCGGCGGCGGCCAGGGTCTTGATCGGACCGGCGGACAGGCCGTGCACGCGGATGCCCTTGGGTCCCAGGCTGGCGGCGAGGTAGCGGACGGATGCTTCCAGGCTGGCCTTGGCCAGGCCCATGACGTTGTAGTGGGGCACGGAGCGCATGGCGCCCAGGTAGGACAGGGTCAGCAGCGCGCCCTGGCGCCCCTGCATCATGGGCAGGCCGGCCTTGGCCAGGGCGGTGAAGGAGTAGCTGGAGATGTCATGTGCGATGCGGAAGTATTCCCGGCTGATGTTGTCCAGGTAGTCGCCGGCCAGGGCCTGCTTCGGCACGAAGGCGATGGAGTGGACGATGCCGTCCAGTCCGTCCTCCCAGTGCTGCCCGAGGTCCCTGAACAACTGCTCGATCTCCTCGTCGCTGGACACGTCGCAGTTGAAGCACAGGCTGGAGCCGAAATCCTTTTCGGCGAACTCAACGACCCGATCCCGCGCGCGCTCGCCCTGATAGCTGAAGGCGAGTTGCGCGCCCTCGCGATGACAGGCCTGCGCGATACCATAGGCGATGGATCGGTTGCTGATCAGTCCGGTGATGAGTATTTTCTTGCCGGCAAGAAAGCCCATGGCGCGTTCCTTTGGTGAAGATATCTGACAAAGCGGCGATTATACCGTGACGGCCGTCATATCCTCTCTTACACTCGGGCCCATGCGCGCCTTGCCGTGGCTGCTTGCACTGCTGCTCGCCGCTTGCGGCGGTCCCCTGAACAATCCCCATGCATCCGGCCAGGCGGGCCGCGACATCCTCCTCTCGTCCTTCTCGGAGCGCCCCAAGCACCTAGATCCGGCGCGTTCCTACAGCGAGAACGAGGTGGTGTTCACCGGCCAGATCTACGAGCCGCCGCTGCAATACCACTACCTGAAACGTCCTTACCAGCTGGAGCCCCTCACCGCGACGGAGATGCCGCAAGTCCGTCACCTCGACGCGCGCGGCCGGCCTTTGCCGGCGGAGGCGCCCGCCGAGGCCATCGCCTTCACCAGCTACGAGATCCGCATCCGGCCGGGGATCCGCTACCAGCCGCATCCCTGCTTCGCCCGAGACGCACGGGGCGGACAGCGCTATGTGCCCCTGGACGCCAAGACGCTCGCCGCGGTCGACCGCCTCGATGACTTCCGGGAGACCGGCAGCCGGGAGCTGATCGCCGCCGATTACGTCTACCAGATCAAGCGCCTGGCCAACCCGCGGCTGAATTCCCCCATCTTCGGCCTGATGGCGGAATACATCGTCGGCCTGCAGGAATATGGGGCCATGCTGGAACAGGTGGTCCGGGACCTGCCCCGGGACGCCTACCTGGACCTGCAGCGTTATCCCCTGGAGGGCGCGCGGGTGGTGGATCGCTATACCTACCGGATCACCATCCGCGGCAAGTATCCCCAGTTCATCTACTGGCTGGCCATGCCCTTCTTCGCGCCGGTGCCGCCGGAAGCGGAGCGTTTCTACAGCCAGCCCGGCATGGCGCGGCTCAACCTCTCCCTGGACTGGCAGCCGGTCGGCACGGGCGCCTACTATCTGGCGGTGAACGATCCCAATCGGGTCATGATCCTGCGCCGCAATCCCCACTACCACCCGGACTTCTACCCCGACGCGGGGGAGGCGGGTGATCGGGCCGAGGGCCTGCTGCGGGATGCCGGCCGCCGTCTGCCGCTGATCGGCGAGGCCGTCTACAGCCTGGAAAAGGAGGATATTCCGGAGTGGGGCAAGTTCCTGCAGGGCTATTACGACAGTTCCGGCATCAGCTCCGACACCTTCGACCAGGCCATCCGCATGGGCCCCGACGGCCAGCCCGACCTCTCGCCGCGGATGCGCGAGCGGGGCATCGAATTGGCCACGGCGGTGCGCGCCTCCATCAGCTACATGGGCTTCAACATGCTCGATCCGGTGGTGGGGGGGAATGACTGCGGCGCTCCCGAGCCGCCACCAGGAGTGGACGGGGCGGCCCCGCGCCGGTCCGGCGAACGGCTTGCCGGGTGCGAACGCGCCCGCAAGCTGCGCCAGGCCATCTCCATCGCCGTGGATTACGAGGAGTTCATCTCCATCTTCCTCAACGGCCGCGGCATCCCCGCCCAGGGCCCGCTGCCGCCGGGCATCTTCGGCCACCGCGAGGCGGCGGCGGGCGGGGTCAACCCGGTGGTCTACCGCTGGCGGGAGGACGCGGGCGGCGGCCGGGTAGTGCGCCGGGATGTCGCCGAGGCCCGCCGCCTGCTGGCCGAGGCGGGCTATCCGAACGGCCGCGACGCGGACACCGGCAAGCCCCTGGTGCTGTACTTCGATACCATGGATGCCGGTCCCGACGCCAAGCCCCGGCTGGACTGGCTGCGCAAGCAGTTCGGCAAGCTCGACCTCCAGCTGGTGATTCGCTCCACCGACTACAACCGCTTCCAGGACAAGATGCTCAAGGGCAACGCCCAGATCTTCCAGTGGGGCTGGAACGCCGATTACCCCGACCCGGAGAACTTCCTGTTCCTGCTCTACGGCCCCAACCGGAAGGTGGGCCGGAACGGCGAGAATGCGGCCAATTACGCCAATCCCGAGTTCGACCGGCTGTTCCGGCGGATGAAGGACATGGACAACGGACCGGCCCGCCAGGCGGTCATCGACCGGATGACGGAGATCGCGCGCGCGGATGCGCCCTGGGTGTTCGCCTACTATCCCAAGAGCTTCGGCCTGCGCCACGCCTGGGTGGAAAACGCCAAGCCCAACCTGATGGCCAACAACACCCTCAAGTACCGGCGTCTGGAGCCCGCCCAGCGGGTGACCTACCAGGCGCGCTGGAACCGGCCGGTGTGGTGGCCGGTGGGCATCCTCGGCGGCCTGCTGGCCATCGCCCTGCTTCCCGCCACGCTGGCCTACCAGCGCCGGCTGCGCGCCGGGGCACGCTGATGCTCGCCTACGTCGTCCGCCGCGTCCTCTACGCCATCCCCATCCTGATCGGGGTGAACCTGCTCACCTTCGCGCTGTTCTTCGTGGTCAACACGCCCGACGACATGGCCCGCATCCATCTCGGGGCCAAGCACGTGACGCCGGAGGCGATCGTCCGCTGGAAGGCCGACCACGGCTACGACAAGCCCCTGTTCTTCAACGGCACCGCGACCGGCCCGGCCCGGCTGACCGATACCCTGTTCGTGGAGAAATCCCTCGGCCTGTTCGCCTTCGAGTTCGGCCAGGCGGACGACGGGCGGGACATCGGCCGGGAGATCTCCATCCGCATGTGGCCCAGCCTGGCCATCGCCCTGCCCACCTTCCTGGTCGGCCTGCTGGTCTATGTCAGCTTAGCCCTGATCCTGGTGTTCTTCCGCGCCACCTATCTGGACCTTGCCGGCGTGATCCTGTGCATCGTGCTGATGTCCATCTCCGGTCTGTTCTATGTCATCGGCGGGCAGTACCTGCTGGGCAAGCTGTGGCATCTGGTGCCCATCTCGGGTTACGCGCCGGGGCTGGAGGGCCTCAAGTTCATGCTCCTGCCAGTGCTGGTGGGGGTGGTGGCCAGCCTGGGGGATTCCAGCCGCTTCTACCGCACCCTGTTCCTGGAGGAGATCCATCGCGACTACGTGCGCACCGCCCGCGCCAAGGGACTGCCGGAGCGGCTGGTGCTGTTCCGGCACGTGCTGGGCAACGCCATGATCCCCATCCTCACCGGCGTGGTGGTGGTGATCCCGCGCCTGTTCCTGGGCAGCCTGATCATCGAGTCCTTCTTCGGCATCCCGGGCCTGGGCAGCTACACCATCGACGCCATCCAGGCCCAGGATTTCGCCATCGTCCGCTCCATGGTGTTCCTCGGCTCGGTGCTCTACATACTCGGGTTGCTGCTCACCGACCTGTCCTACACCCTGGTCGATCCAAGGGTTCGCCTGGAGTGAGCACGCCGTGAACCTGCCCGTCCAGCCCGTCCTCCTGTGGAGCGACGCCCTGCTGTTCCTGCTGCTGGCGGTGCTGGCGGCCTTCCTGCTCCATGTGCGGCGTCACGAGCATCTGCGCGCGCCCTGGCGGCGGGTGGCGGACAGCCGCCTGGGCATGGCCGCGCTGGTCATCCTGGCGGTCTACATGGCGATCGGCGTGCTCGACTCGCTGCACTATCGTCCCCAGTTGCCCACCCAGCCGGGCCAGTCGGCGCAGTACTCGGCCGAGGTGCTGTCCGTCTTCGACGCCCTCGCGGAGCCCTTGCGCGTCCGCGTCGAGGAGACCTACTCCGCGCCCCTCGCCACGCACCTCTATGTGAAGAAGAACCTCGTCCTGGCCGACGGCCGCCAGGTCCGCGACCATCCGCGCCTGCGGCATGGCGGCGCGCACCTCGACGACCCCGCCGACAGTGCCCCGGACATCCGCCAGCGGGGGCTGACGGGAGCGATGGCAGGCCTGGCGTTCGCCGCGATGCCCTGGGTCCTCGCCGCCGTCTGGCTGGCCGCCCGCCGCCGCCAGGGCTGGGGTCCCGCCTGGAGGAGCCTAATGCGGGCGCCGGAAACGCGCGGCATGCGCGCGGGCCTGGCGACCCTGTCGCTGCTCCTCGTCCTGACCGGGGCGGCGCTGCACCTGGCGGCCCATTACCACCTGCTCGGCACCGACAAGGTCGGCCAGGATGTCTTCTATCTGGCCCTGAAGAGCATCCGCACCGGGCTGCTCATCGGCACCCTCACCACCCTGATCATGCTGCCCCTGGCCCTCTCGCTGGGCATTGCCGCCGGCTACTTCGGCGGCCGC
>JALOTG010000213.1 GCA_025458005.1 Thiobacillaceae bacterium | reverse complement strand
CCGCTTCGACTGGGCCGGCGGCCAGGCCACGCTGGGCGGTCGCCACGCCTCCCTGGCCATCCCGGACGGCACGCAGGACTACCTCAGCGTGGTCTATCAGCTGGCCTTCTACCCCCCGCCAGAAGGGCCCCTGCCCGTGGTCGATGGCAGGCGCCTGAGGCGTTATTCAGTCAAGGAAGCGGGGCCGGAAACCGTCGACCTGCCCCTCGGCCGGGTGGAGGCCCGACATGTGCGGGTGACCGCGGTGGACGAGGCGGAGAAGGGGCTGGAGATCTGGCTGCGCGTCGCGCCGCCCCACCTGCCGGTGAAGATCCGCATCCTGGGCGGCCGGCACGGCACCGGCGTGCTGCTCGCCGAGTCGATCCGGGAGCCCTAGGCGGCGATGCCCAGCGCGGCGCGGGTCTCCTCCGCCAGGGTGACGGCCGCCTCGACGCTGGGCGCCAGGCAGTTGTAGTGGCCCATCTTGCGGCCCGGCCGCGCCTCGGCCTTGCCATAGAGGTGCAGCTGCACGCCGGGGTGCCGGAGCAGGACAGCCCAGTCCGGGCCATGTTCCCCCCAGATGTCGCCGAGCAGGTTGACCATCACCACCGGCGTCAGCAGCCGCGTGTCCCCCAGGGGCAGGCCGCACAGGGCGCGCACCTGCTGCTGGAACTGGTCGGTGGCGCAGGCGTCCAGGGTGTAGTGGCCGCTGTTGTGCGGGCGCGGCGCCATCTCGTTGAACACGACGCGGCCGTCCGCCAGGACGAAGAACTCCACCGCCATGACCCCCACGTAGCCCAGGCCCTCGGCGATGCGCGTCGCCATGCCGCGCGCCTGCTCGGCCACCGCCTCGGGCACCCGAGCCGGCACGATGCTGATGTCCAGGATCCCGTGCCGATGGCGGTTCTCGGCCAGCGGGAAGAAGGCGATCTCGCCCTGGGCATTGCGCGCCAGGACCACGGAGATCTCCCTGTCCAGGGGCAGGAAGCCCTCCAGCAGGCAGGGCACGCGGCGCAGGTGCTCGTGGGCGGCGACCAGGTCGTCGAGGTTGTCCACCCGCGCCTGGCCCTTGCCGTCGTAGCCAAGGCGGCGGGTCTTGAGCAGGGCCGGGCCGCCGACCAGGGACCAGGCATGCACCAGATCCCCCTCGTCCTCGACATTGGCGAACGGCGCCGTGGCGCAGCCGAACTCGACGGCGCGGGTCTTCTCCAGCAGGCGATCCTGGGCCACCGCCACCGTCTCCGGCGCCGGGGCCACGAAACAGCGCTGGGCCAGCACCTCCAGGCTGCGCGCCGGCACGTTCTCGAACTCGGTGGTGACCGCCCGGCAGACCTCGCCCATGCGCATCAGGGCGATGGCATCGGTGTAGGGCGCCTTCAGGTGCGCATCGGCGACCTGGCCGGCGGGACTGTGGGGATCCGGGTCCAGCACCACCACCCGGTAGCCCATGACGCGGGCGGCCAGGGTGAACATTCGCCCCAGCTGGCCGCCGCCCAGCACCCCCAGGGTCGCGCCGGGCAGGATCATGCCCCGTCCCGGGGCAATTCGCTGGCCAGCACCGCCTCGGTCTGCGCCCTGCGGAAGGCGCGCAGGCGCTCCCGCACCTCGGGCAGCTCGTTGCCCAGCAGGGCGGCGGCGAACAGGGCCGCGTTGGCGGCCCCGGCCGGCCCCACGGCGAAGGTCGCCACCGGGATGCCCCGGGGCATCTGGGCGATGGACAGCAGGGAATCCAGACCTGTCAAAAATTTCGACATCACCGGCACGCCCAGCACCGGCAGGTGGGTCTTGGCCGCCGTCATGCCGGGCAGGTGGGCCGCCCCGCCCGCCCCGGCGATGATGCACCTGAGGCCCCGGTCCGCCGCGGTCTCGGCGTACTCGAACAGCAGGTCGGGGGTGCGGTGGGCCGACACCACCCGCTGCTCGAAGGGGATGTCCAGTTGCTGGAGGATCTCGGCGGCGTGGCGCAGGGTCTCCCAGTCGCTCACGCTGCCCATGATCAGACCGACGAGGGGGGTAGACATGATCTTGATGGCCGCCTAAAGCGGAAATGATAGTGCCATCGGCGCGCCGGAAAAAGAAAAACGCCGGCTGGGCCGGCGTTTAATCTGCGTAAAAAAATCCGACTTCTTAGTTGATGGTGACCTTCTCGGCGGACTTCAGCTTGCGACGCAGCTGCATGCCGACCAGGCCCAGCCCGGCCAGCAGCATGGCCCAGGTCTCGGGCTCCGGCACCGGGGTCACGGTGACGCCGAAGGTGCTGAAGGTGAAGCCGTTGAAGGCGCCCGGCTCGCCGAACACGATGGCGGTATAGGAGCCCGCGGTGGGCGGGTCGAAGGTGACCGAACCCGAGCCGACCACGGAACCCATCAGGGCGCCACCGGTCTTGAACACGCCCAGGGCGAGGAAATCGAAGGGCGCCAGGAAGCCGGTGTCCACCAGGGAGGCCACATGCGGCAGGCTGTCGTCGGTGATGGTGAAGTTCATGCTCAGCGACTCGAAGTCGCTGGTCATGCTCCCGGTCCACTCCAGGACCGGATCATAGGCGAGGGCCGGGCCGGCAACGACAAGGCCCGCGGCGAGGGCAAGGGCATTCAGTTTGAGCTTCATTTCGCTACTCCCGTCAGAATCATCAAGGGGCACAGACAATCACAAAAGACATCTGCCCTATTTCACTAGCAAACTACATGCCAGGAACGCAAGTCCATGATATTGCTCGATATGAAAAAATCGGACCGGCCTTCATGTAAGAAAATCCGACAAATCCTTGGCGCCCACGATACCGCTTTTCTAGTCCGGCATGACCCTATCCGGCAGTTCGGATCGGAGGATGGCCATGAAATCGTTCTTGATGCGATGCATCGATTTGTCGTCTTCTCCCTCGAATCTTAGCACGATGTCCGGGGTGGTGTTGGACGCCCGGATCAGGCCGAAGCCGTCGTCGTATTCCACCCGCAGTCCATCGAGGGCGATGATCTCGCGGGCGCCCCGAAAGCGTGCGTTCTCGCGCAGGCGGGCGATCAGTTGGTGCGGCTCGCCCTCGGCCATGGGGATGTGCAGTTCCGGCGTGTTCACCGTGTCCGGCAGGCCGCGCAGGGTGGCGTCGATGTCCGCCCGCCGGGACAGGATCTCCAGCAGCCGGGCGCCGGCGTAGAGGCCGTCGTCAAAGCCGTACCAGCGTTCGCTGAAGAAGATGTGGCCGCTCATCTCGCCAGCCAGCAGGGCGCCGGTCTCGCGCATCTTGGCCTTGATCAGGGAGTGGCCGGTCTTCCAGAGCAGCGGCCGGCCGCCGCGCGCCGCGATCCAGGGGCGCAGATTGCGGGTCGATTTCACGTCGTAGATGATCAGGGCGCCGGGATGGCGGTCCAGCACGTCGGCGGCGAGCAGCATCAGCTGTCGGTCCGGGTAGATGACGCCGCCATCCCTGGCCACCAGCCCGAGGCGGTCGCCGTCTCCGTCGAAGGCCAGGCCGAGCTCCGCGTCGCTGTCCTTCAGCCGGGCGATCAGGTCGCGCAGGTTTTCGGGCCGGGAGGGATCCGGATGGTGGTGCGGAAAGGCGCCGTCCACCTCGCAATACATCTCCTCCACCCGGCAGCCCAGGGCCCGGTAGAGCCGTGGCGCGTAGGCGCCGGCGACGCCGTTGCCGCAGTCCACCACGATCCGCACCGGCCGGGCGAGCCTCACGTCGCCGGCGATGCGGTCGACATAGGCCTGGCTGATGTCGTGTTGCCGATAGCCGCCCGCGCCGCTGGCCAGATCACCCGCTTCGTCCCGCCGGCGCAGCCCCTGG
Organism: Thiobacillaceae bacterium; assembly: GCA_025458005.1. GTDB lineage: Bacteria > Pseudomonadota > Gammaproteobacteria > Burkholderiales > Thiobacillaceae > JALOTG01. The sequence goes on along the minus strand of JALOTG010000213.1, from coordinate 1,086 downwards.
ATCGCCTCGCCGAACAGGGTTTCGCCGCCCAGGACGATCTTGACGCCGTTGTAGTCGGGCGGATTGTGCGACCCGGTGAGCATGACCGCCGACCCGGTGCCCAGATGGTGGGCGGCGAAATAGGCCATCGGCGTCGTCACCCGGCCCAGGTCGATCACGCCGATGCCGGCGGAGCGGATGCCGCGGACGAGGGCCGCGGCCAGCGGCGGACCGGACAGTCGTCCGTCGCGGCCGAGGGCGATCTCGGTCTGCCCCCGCGCCAGGGCCTCGGAGCCGACGGCCCGACCGATCCGTGCCATGATCTCGGGCGTCAGGGTCGCGCCCACGATGCCGCGGATGTCGTAGGCCTTGAAGATCTCGGCGGGCAATGGCCGCATAGGATTCCCCCAACAGGACGCACGGATTATCCCCGCTTGGCAGCGCGACCGCCCAAAAAAAAGGGCGCCGCAGGGCGCCCTTGAGGGGATGGAAACCGGCTCAGAGGTTGTAGGCCCGCTCGCCGTGGCTGGCGGTGTCCAGACCCTCGCGTTCCTGCTCCTCGCTGACGCGCAGACCCATGGTCATGTCGATCAGCTTGAAGGCGACGAGGCTGACCACACCCGACCAGACGATGGTGATCAGCACGCCGGTGGCCTGGGTGACGACCTGTCCGCCCATGCTGTAGCCGTCGACGCCGACGCCGCCCAGGGCCGGGGAGACGAAGACGCCGGTGCCGATGGCGCCGATGATGCCGCCGATGCCGTGGATGCCGAACACGTCCAGGGAGTCGTCATAGCCCAGCATCTTCTTCAGGCCGGACACGCCCCACAGGCAGACCACGCCGGCCACCGCGCCGAGGACGATGCCGCCCATCGGGCCGACCAGGCCGGCCGCCGGGGTGATCGCCACCAGCCCCGCCACCACGCCCGAGGCGACGCCCAGCATGGAGGGTTTGCCGCGCAGCAGCCACTCGGCGAACATCCAGGCGAGACCCGCCGCGGCGGTGGCCAGGATGGTGTTGATGAAGGCCAGGGCCGCGCCGCCGGTGGCTTCCAGGTTGGAACCGGCGTTGAAGCCGAACCAGCCCACCCACAGCAGGGAGGCGCC
>JALOTG010000050.1 GCA_025458005.1 Thiobacillaceae bacterium | reverse complement strand
GCCGCCAAGCCCGCCGCCGCGAAGAAGGCCGCTCCGGCCAAGGCCGCGCCCGCCGCCAAGCCCGCCGCCGCGAAGAAGGCCGCCGCGAAATAATCCCGGCAAACCAGGCATTCCAGGGCGGGTCGCTGACCCGCCCTTTCTCATGCCCAAACGCGCGTCCCGTCTCCAGCCCGGCAATCCCGCGCACGGATCTTGGCATGGGTGATCGACCCCTCGCGGCCAATGTCGAAATCCCGACAGGCTTGTTGACGAACTGGCGAACACACCAGTACGTTCATCATAAAAACTTCAAATGACCGTGATTTAATGCGGCCTGCGCCGTGAACCAATTTTTGCTCCCTTTGGCACGCTTCATGCTCCTGGTTCGGTGCGAATGGCAAAATCCGAAGGGAGCAACCAATGACATCGCAGGTGACTAAAGTGCAAGTTTCTTTGACGACGACCGAAGACGGTCAGGACCGGGTGGCCGTCAGCCTGGGTGGACTCGATGCCGCCGCACTGTCGCTGACCCCCAGCCAGGCGCGCGCCCTCGCAACCGACCTCATCACCGCCGTGAACCGGGCGGAGGTCAAGGCCAATCTCAAGGTCAGCCCCAATCTCAGGAGACGCGTGGGGGAGCCGCTGCCCCGCCTTATGGCGGCGGGGTAAAACACACCCGCGCATGATATATTTCCGCAAGCCGACCGATTGGTCGGCTTTTGTTTTTTCGGGGCCGGACGCGCACCACCGGGCGCGCGTCCGGCCGATCGGCTCCGTGCCCAGCGCACGCCCCCTCAACCTCACCCTAGGACTGATCTCATGGCCGTACTCGAACTGACTGAAGAAAACTTCGAACAGACCATCCTGAGCAACGATTTCGTCGTGCTCGACTTCTGGGCCCCCTGGTGCGGCCCCTGCCGGGGCTTCGCCCCGGTCTTCGAGGCGGCCTCCGAAAAATATCCCGACATCGTCTTCGCCAAGGTGAACACGGAGGAAGAGCGGGGTCTGGCCGGGCACTTCCAGATCCGCTCCATTCCCACCCTGATCATCTTCCGCGAGAAGGTGATCATCTACGCGCAGCCCGGCGCCCTGGCGGCCGGCGCCTTCGAGGACCTCATCGCCCGCGCCAGGGAAGTGGACATGGCCAAGGTGCACGCGGAAATCGCCAAGGAGAACGAGGGCAAGGCCTGAACGGCGGCCCCGGCCACGTGGCGGGGTCTTAGCAGAACAGTTCGAGAAGGCGGCGGACGGCCACCTCAGCGCCATCGGCCTGAACCGGCGGCCTCGCCGGCAGCGCCCACAACGCCGCCAGGGCCGCCGCCGCCCCGCCACCGCGCAGCGCCTCCTCGCCAATGCGCAGCGCGCGGCCGTGGGCCTCGAGCCAGGCGGCCAGCCAGGGCGTCTCCGGCCAGTCCTCCCGAGGCAGATAGAGGACCGGCACGCCATGGGCGGCGGCCTCCACGAAGCCGCCGTATCCGGGCTTGGTGACCAGGGCATCGGCCGACGCCACCAAGTCGATGAAGGCCACCCCCGCCCGGGCGAAGTTGTAGGACCTGCCCGGCACCGTCGCCCAGCCGTCGGGCACCAGCCAGACCAGTTCCCCTTCCCCCGCCAGCGCGCCGGCGTCGAGGTGGTAGTCGATGCCGCCCATGCCCAGCAGCACCAGACGGCTGCCGTCGGGCACCCCCAGACGCCGACGGATCGCCGCGCCGCGCCGTTGGCCGAGCAAGGCAATGGGCGGGATGGACAGGGTATTGTCCAGCGCCGTCATGGGCATGGCCGGATCAGGACGCAGAAAGGCGCGCGCCGACCGGTAGGCGTCGCGCACCTGTCCCGCAACGACCTCGGCCCCCGGCAGATCGCCGAGATAATGCCGATGGATGTCCAGCCAGTTCAGGGAACACAGGGCGACTGCCGGCAAGCCCGCGCGTGCCGCGCCCGCCAGGGGCAGATAGGCGACATTGCTGAACACCCGGTCCACCGCCAGGGCGCGCAGCCGGTCCGCCTCCCCGGCCACCCGCGCCGGCCAGTCGGCATGAAACGCCGCGTAGGCCGCCTGGCTGGCCGCCAGGTCCACGCGGATGGCGTCGTGCATGAGAAAGCCGCAGTCGACGGCCTCGGGCAGGTGTTCGAAGGGAACGCGGAGGCGCCCGGCGAGGGCCGCCCGCGGCAGGGCCGAGCGCACCAGCAGTCGGATATCCGGCCGCCGGGCGAGCAGGGCGTTGAGCACCGGGGCGGTCTGGGCCAGGTGTCCCAGCCCGTGGTGGCTGACGCAGGCGAGCAGGCGCATCAGGGGGCGGAGCCGGCCGACAGCAGATCGCGCAGCAGCGGCAGGGAAACCGGGCGCTTCAGGCTCAGGGAATAGGCGTCCAGGGCATCCACCTGGGCGAGCAGGTTGGGCAGATCCCGCCGGCAATGGCGCAGCAGGTAGCGGGCCACCTCGTCGGGCAGGTCCATGCCCCGTGCGCGCGCCCGCTCGGCCAGGGCCATGAGCTTGTCCGCCTCGCTCGGTGGAACCAGGCCGTAGACCAGCCCCCAGGACAGGCGCGTGGCCAGGTCCGGGCGCAGTGGCAAGCGGGCGGGCGGGACGTCGCCGGCCGCCAGGATGCGCCCCATCCCCTCGCGCGCGGCGTTGATCAGGTTGAAGAGGGCCAACTGCCCGACGTCCGACAGGCCCTGGACGTCATCCACCGCCAGGAGGGATGGTGCCTCGTCGGGCAGGGACTGATCCGCGGACAGATACGCAGCGTCGAGGCCCGCCGTCCGGACGGCGCCAACCGCGGCGCGCAGCAGATGGGTCCTGCCAGCCCCCTCCGGTCCCCAGAGGTAGAGGATCGCCTCGGCCGACGCCCCCGCCGCCATCGCGCGGACCGTCAGGAAGGCCTCCAGGTTGCCCCCCGGCAGGTAGTTGGCGAAGCTGGGCGGCGCATCCGGCCGGATGTCGAGGATCAGTTGTCGCATGACTTGGAGTCTACCAATTGACGGTGCGGCGCGCCTCGCGCCACGCGCCCTTGACAGGGCCAGCGGCGGCCTCTAAAACCGGCTAACCTGAAGCAACCAAGCCGGCACGAGCATCACACCATGACGACGACCGCCATCAGCCCGCCTCCCGCCCACCCGGTCCTGGACGTCCCCCCGGTGGTGGAAGAACACCTCGAGGAGGACGAGCGCGCCGCCCTGACCGAGCGCATCAAGCGCCTGATGCGCGAGCGGGACGCCATCCTGGTGGCCCACTACTACACTTCGGGCGACCTGCAGCGGCTGGCCGAGGAGACCGGCGGCTGCGTCTCCGACTCCCTCGAGATGGCGCGTTTCGGCCACGCCGCCAAGGCGGGGACCCTGGTGGTGGCCGGCGTGCGCTTCATGGGCGAGACCGCCAAGATCCTCAATCCCGAGAAGCGGGTGCTGATGCCCGACCTCCAGGCCGAATGCTCCCTGGACCTGTCGTGCCCGGCGGAGGAGTTCGTGCCGTTCTGCGACGCCCATCCCGACCGCACGGTGGTGGTCTACGCCAACACCTCGGCGGCGGTGAAGGCGCGCGCCGACTGGGTGGTGACCTCCAGCATCGCCGTGAAGGTGGCGCAGCACCTCAAGGAGCGGGGCGAGAAGCTGATCTGGGCCCCGGACCGCTACCTGGGCGACTACGTGCGGCGGACCACCGGCGCGGACATGGTGCTATGGCAGGGCTCCTGCGTGGTGCACGAGAAGTTCAAGGCGGAGGGCATCCGCGAGCTGAAGCGGGAACACCCGGAGGCCGCCATCCTGGTCCACCCCGAGTCCCCCCCCGAGGTGATCGCCCTGGCGGACGTGGTGGGCTCCACCACCCAGCTCATCCGGGCGGTGGAACAGTTGCCCCATCCCACCTTCATCGTCGCCACCGACAACGGCATCTTCCACAAGATGCATGCGGTGGCCCCCGCCAAGCGGCTCATCGAGGCCCCCAGCGGCGGCCGCGGCGCCACCTGCGTGTCCTGTGCCCACTGCCCCTGGATGGCCATGAACGGTCTGCGCAAACTGGCCCGCGTGCTGGAGACGGGTGAGAACGAGATCCTCGTCCCGGAGCCGATCCGGGTCCAGGCGGTGCGGTCGATCAACCGCATGCTGGCGTTCTCCGGCCAGGCGGGCATCCAGGTGGCCGGCATGAGCGGCGACTGAATGCCGGCCCCCCCAGACGGCGAGGGCCCGGCGAACCGGGCCCTTCGCATGTCGGCGCGATGCCGACCGGGCTCAGCGCTGCAGCAGCTTCAGCTTGTCCGGCTTGCCCTTCCAGTCGTCGGCGTCGGGCGGGGGGTCCTTCCTTTCCACGATCACCGGCCACACCTTGGCCAGTTCGGCGTTGAGCCGGATGTAGGCGCGCTGGTCGTCAGGCACGTCGTCCTCGGCGAAGATGGCCTCGGCGGGGCACTCCGCGACGCAGAGGGTGCAGTCGATGCATTCCTCGGGATCGATGACCAGGAAATTGGGGCCTTCATGGAAGCAATCCACCGGGCAGACGTCCACGCAATCGGTGTACTTGCACTGGATGCAGTTCTCGGTAACGACGTAGGTCATAGCCTTTCTTCTCCACGGCTTTTTCGCTAGCATAGCGGCGACATGCCGCCCATGGCTAGCTATCATAGCGTCAACGCCACTACCATCCCAAACGAGGTTTCCAAGATGAGCGAACATATCCACTACGTGACCGACGACACCTTCGAGCAGGAGGTCCTGCAGTCCCCCATGCCCGTGTTGGTGGATTACTGGGCGGATTGGTGCGGCCCGTGCAAGATGATTTCTCCCATCCTGGACGAGGTGGCCAAGGAATACGCCGGCCGCCTCAAGGTCTGCAAGCTCAACATCGACGAGAACCAGCAGGTTCCGCCCAAGTACGGCATCCGCGGCATCCCCACCCTGATGATCTTCAAGAACGGCAACGTGGAGGCCACCAAGGTTGGCGCCCTGTCCAAGTCCCAGCTCACCGCCTTTGTTGACAGCAACATCTGAACTCCGCTAGTCTCACCCGCGCCCGGATGTCCTTCCGGGCGCAATGATCCCGACCCGTTCTTCCCCCTTCCCGGCGCCGGCCGCCGAAGCTCAGCCCCCTCACGCGGCACACGAACCATGCACCTATCCGAACTCAAGCAACTCCACGTCAGCCAGCTTCTCGAGATGGCCGAAGGCAACGGCATCGAGAACGCCAACCGCATGCGCAAGCAGGAGCTGATCTTCGCCCTGCTGAAGAGCAAGGCGAAGAAGGGCGAGAGCATCTACGGCGATGGCGTGCTGGAGATCCTGCCGGACGGTTTCGGGTTCCTGCGCTCGCCGGACACCTCCTACCTGGCCAGCCCGGACGACATCTACATCTCCCCCTCCCAGGTGCGCCGCTTCAACCTGCACACCGGCGACAGCATCGAGGGCGAGATCCGCACCCCCAAGGACGGCGAACGCTACTTCGCGCTGACCAAGCTGGACAAGGTCAACGGCGGGCCGATCGAGGACCTCAAGCACAAGATCCTGTTCGAGAACCTCACCCCCCTGTTCCCCAACCAGCCGTTCAAGCTGGAGCGCGACATCAAGTCGGAGGAAAACCTCACCGGCAGGATCATCGACATCATCGCCCCGATCGGCAAGGGCTCCCGCGGCCTCATCGTCGCGCCGCCCAAGACCGGCAAGACGGTGATGCTGCAGCACATCGCCCACGCCCTCACCGCCAACCATCCCGAGGTGGTGCTGATCGTGCTGCTCATCGACGAGCGGCCCGAGGAGGTGACCGAGATGAGCCGCACGGTGCGCGGCGAGGTGGTCGCATCCACCTTCGACGAGCCCGCCAGCCGCCACGTGCAGGTGGCCGAGATGGTCATCGAGAAGGCCAAGCGCCTAGTCGAGCACAAGAAGGACGTGGTCATCCTGCTCGACTCCATCACCCGCCTGGCGCGCGCCTACAACACCGTGGTGCCGGCCTCCGGCAAGGTGCTCACCGGCGGCGTCGATGCCAACGCCCTGCAGAAGCCGAAGCGCTTCTTCGGCGCCGCGCGCAACATCGAGGAGGGGGGCAGCCTGACCATCCTCGCCACCGCCCTGATCGACACCGGCAGCCGCATGGACGACGTGATCTACGAGGAGTTCAAGGGCACCGGCAACATGGAGATCCATCTCGACCGGCGCATGGCCGAGAAGCGGGTCTATCCGGCCATCAACGTCAACCGTTCCGGCACCCGCAAGGAGGAATTGCTGATCGACCCGGCCATCCTGCAGAAGGTCTGGGTGCTGCGGAAACTGCTCTACCCGATGGACGACCTCGAAGCGATGGAATTCCTCAGCGACAAGATCCGGGTGACCAAGGACAACGCCGGCTTCTTCGATTCCATGCGGCGCGGCTGATCACAGGCTGCTTCGAGGTCTCGCCCGCTCCGGGGTCGCATCCCCGCCAGCGGGGCCCCTGCTCCGCCCTCCGTCGGGCGCACCCCTCAGCGATGGAATTCCTCAGCGACAAGATCCGGGTGACCCAGGACAACGCCGGCTTCTTCGACTCGATGCGCCGGGGCTGAGCCAAGCTATCAGCGATGGCTTGACTGCGAACCCCCTGTCAACCTCTTGCTTTTCTGACAACTGACCGCTATCACGCCGACTTGATGAGCGTGCCCACGCCCTGGTCGGTCATGATCTCCAGCAGCAGGGCGTGCTCGACGCGGCCGTCGATGATGTGCACCGCCTTGACCCCGCTCTTGGCCGCGTCCAGCGCCGAGGCGATCTTGGGCAGCATGCCGCCGGACAGGGTGCCGTCTGCCACCAGTTCATCGATCTTCTTCGGCGTGAGGCCGGTGAGCAGGTTGCCGTCGCGGTCCAGCACGCCGGGGGTGTTGGTGAGCAGGACCAATTTCTCGGCCTTCAAGACCTCGGCCAGCTTGCCGGCCACCACGTCGGCGTTGATGTTGTAGGTCTCGCCCGCCTCGCCGACGCCGATGGGGGCGATCACCGGGATGAAGTCGCCGGAGTCCAGAAAGGCGATCAGGCTGGGGTCGATCTTGGTGATCTCGCCCACGGCGCCGATGTCAATGACGTCGCCCGGCTTGTCCTTGGACGCCATCATCAGCTTCTTGGCCCGGATGAAGCGGCCGTCCTTGCCGGTGAGGCCCACCGCCTTGCCACCGGCGCCGTTGATCAGGTTGACGATCTCCTTGTTGACCTGGCCGCCGAGGACCATCTCGACCACTTCCATGGTTTCGGCGTCGGTGACCCGCATGCCCTGGATGAACTCGCCCTTCTTGCCGACCCGCTTCAGCAGGTCCTCGATCTGCGGGCCGCCGCCATGAACCACCACCGGGTTGAGGCCGACCAGCTTCAGGAGCACCACGTCGCGGGCGAAGGCGGCCTTCAGCACCGGATCGGTCATGGCGTTGCCGCCGTACTTGATGACCACGGTCTTGTCCCAGAAGCGCTGGATGTAGGGCAGGGCCTCGGCGATGACCCTGGCCTTCTGCTGCGGCGTGAGTTGGGAGATGGTCATGACGGTGCCTCTGGCGGATAGACGGGCGAATTCTACAAAAAACATGCACCGGACGCTGTCAGGTTTTCCCGTGGGCGACGACCCATGCGCATCCTGCGTCAGGAGAAACTCATGAGACCACGCTGCGCGCCCCCCCTGCGCCGTCTCCACGCCGGCCTCGACTGGATCGGCCAGGGCCTGCCCCACCTCGGCCTGCGCCTGCTGCTCGGCGGCGCCGGCAAGCTCAGCCTGGATCATCTCTGCGCGCGACGCGCCTGGTCGCGCTGACGGGCCGCTCGCCGGATTCCCCGTTTTCCGCCAGGCTTGCTAGGATGCGCCTGGATTCGACACCCCATCCCACCAGGCAAGGAGACGGCCGGCATGGGCGATACGGAAGGTTTGGACCCGCACGCCTGGCTCGATCGCCATGGCGGCTATCTTTTCCGCTATGCCATGGCCGTACTGCGCGACCGGCAGCTGGCCGAGGATGCCGTGCAGGAATGCCTGCTCGCCGCGCTACAGGCGCGAACCGGCTTTTCCGGCCAGTCCAGCGAGCGCACCTGGCTGACCGGCATCCTCAAGCACAAGATCGTCGACATCGTGCGACGCGACAGCCGCGAGTCCAGCACCGAGGGCCTGGGGGACGCGGAGGACCCCTACGGCGAGTTCAACGCCTGTTTCGACGCCACCGGCCATTGGGCGGCCCGGCTCACGGAATGGGGCGATCCCGAGCGGCATCTGGAGTCCAAGCAGTTCTGGCGGGCACTGCAATTCTGCCTCGACAACATGCCACGCCGCCTGGCCCAACTTTTCATGTTGCGCGAGGTGGTGGGAACGGATAGCGCTGCGATCTGTCAGGAAATGGGTATCTCTCCGACCAATCTCTGGACCCAGCTCTACCGGGGTCGCATGAGCCTGCGCCTGTGTCTGGAAAAGCACTGGCTGGGACGGGAGGCGCCGGCATGCTGACCTGCAAGCAGACCAGCCTGCTGATGTCCCAGGCGCGCGACCGCCGACTGAGCTGGTCGGAGCGTCTGGGGGTGCGGCTGCACCTGTGGATCTGCCGCCAGTGCCGGCGCTACGAGCGCCAGCTGGACTGGCTCAATGGCCTGGCCGGACGCCTGGAAAAGGGCCCGGAGAGCCGGCCGGAAGCAGGCGAGGACATGTCCGCGGAGGCGTGCCAGCGCATCCGCGAAGCCATCGAGGCGCATCGTGAAGACGGTGGGCATCGTCACCCGCAATAAGCGGGGTTTACAACCAGCAGGACCTTTAGGAGATCGACATGAAACGCAAGCAACAGACCGCCCTGACCCTGGCCTTGGGTTCCGCCATCGCCGCCACCCTGGCGGCGGCCCCGGCCAGCGCCGCCGACAACCCCTTCGCCGCCAAGTCCCTGGGCAACGGCTACATGGTGGCGTCCAACCATGGCAAGTCGGCCGAGGGCAAGTGCGGCGAGGGCAAGTGCGGCGGCGCCAAGGCCGACGGCAAGGGCAAGGAAGGCAAGTGCGGCGAGGGCAAGTGCGGCGGCGGCATGAAGGCCCAGGGCGACGCCAAGAAGGCCGAGCAGGGCAAGACCAGCCGCGAGAAGAACATGGAGGGCAAGTGTGGCGAGGGCAAATGCGGCGGCATGAAGAAGTGAGCCGGCCTGCCTGAGTCATGACGCACCCGCGTTTGCACGGCGCGGGCCTCGGCCTGCGGCGCGAGCTGATCCCCGCGCTGCAGGCCGGCGTGCCTCCCGCCATCGATTTCTTCGAGATCGCCCCGGAGAACTGGATCGACCTCGGCGGTCGCCACGCCCGCGACCTGCGCCGCTTCACCGAGGCGCATCCCTTCGTCTGCCACGGCCTGTCCCTGTCCCTGGGCGGCCTCAACCCCCTCGACCAGGTGCTGCTGCGCAAGATCCGCGCCTTCATGGCCGAGCACGGCATCGACCTGTATAGCGAGCACCTGTCCTACTGTTCGGATCATGGCCACCTCTACGACCTGCTGCCCATCCCCTTCACCGAGGCGGCGGTGCGCCACGTCGCGGCGCGCATCCGCGAGGCCCAGGACATCCTGGGTGGCCGCATCGCCATCGAGAACGCCTCCTACTATGTCGCCGCGCCCATCGCCGAGATGAGCGAGGCGGAGTTCGTCAACGCCGTGCTGGCGGAGGCCGACTGCTGGCTGCACCTGGACGTCAACAACGTCTACGTGAACAGCGTCAATTTCGGCTTCGACCCCCTCGCCTTCCTGCGCGCCATGCCCGCCGAGCGCGTCGTCTACCTGCACATGGCCGGCCATTACCGGGAGGCCGACGACCTGGTGGTGGATACTCATGGCGCCGCGGTGATCGACCCGGTGTGGGACCTCCTCGACCAGACCTATGCCCTGTTCGGGGTCCACCCCACCCTGCTGGAACGGGACTTCAACATCCCGCCGCTGGCCGAACTGGTGGCGGAGGTGAAGCGGATCGGCCGGCTGCAGGCGGCGCACCGGCCGGCAGCGGCGCGGTCCGGGACGCGTTGACATGGACTTCCAGGACTACCAGCGCGCCTTCGCCGCCCACATCCGCGACCCCCGCTCCGCCCCCCGCCCCGGCGGCGTGCCGGCGCGCCGGATGCGGGTCTACAACGAGCTGCTGTTCAACAACGTGCAGGGCTTCCTGCTCGCCTGCTTCCCGATCTCTCGCCAGGTGCTGGGGGCCCGCAAATGGCGGCGACTGGCGCGCGCCTTCTTCCGCGACCACGCCTGCCACAGCCCCTACTTCTGGCAGATCCCCGATGAATTCCTGCGCTATCTGCAGGACGAGTGGGTGGCGACCGAGGACTACCCGGCGTTCCTGCCCGAACTGGTCCACTACGAATGGGTGGAACTGGACCTGGAGACGTCCGCCGCCGACGCGTCCCTGCCGGCCCATGACCCGGCGGGCGACCTGCTCGCCGGGCGGCCGCTGCTCAATCCGGTGCTGCGCGTGCTCGCCTACCGCTATCCGGTGCAACGCCTGTCGGCCCGCTACCGGCCGAGCGAGCCGCCGGCCGAACCGACCTTCATCCTGGCCTTCCGCGACGCCGAGCCGCGGGTGCGCTTCCTGGCCATCAACGCGGCCACCGCCCAACTGCTCGACCTGCTGCGGGAGCACCCCGGCTGGAGCGGGGAGCGGGCCCTGCGGGCGCTGGCGGAGGCCGTGCCGGGACTTGCCGGCGGCGACTTGTCCGTCTTCGGCGCCGAGCTGCTGGACCTGTTGCGCGCGGAGGGCGCCGTGCTCGGCAGCCTGCGCTGATCGCCGCGCCCAGCCGGCCCGGCCGCCCGCCGCGGATCATGCGGCGGACGCCTGACGCGCCCGAAACCTGGGACAGCCCGCGCGGCTGTCACAAATACTTAACGCAAACGTCATACCATGCGCCCCATCCGCAATCGTGCAGCAGGGAGCACGCATGGCCGCCACCATCCTGGTCGTCGAGGACGAGCCCGGCATACAGGAAGTCCTCAAGTTCAACCTGGGCCAGCACGGCCACGACGTGATCGTCGCCGCGGATGCGGAGGACGCCCTGGGACTGCTGCGCGGCGCCCTGCCCGACCTGATCCTGCTCGACTGGATGCTGCCCGGCATGTCCGGCATCGATCTCGCCCGGCGCATCCGCGCCGATCAGCGTCTGCGCAGCGTGCCCATCATCATGCTCACCGCCCGCACCGAGGAGCGGGACAAGGTGCTGGGCCTGGACACCGGCGCCGACGACTACATCACCAAGCCGTTCAGCCCGCGTGAGCTGATGGCGCGCATCAAGGCGGTGCTGCGCCGGCGCGCCCCGCAGATGACCGAGGACCCGGTGGAGGTCGCCGGACTGAAGCTGGACCCGGTCAGCCATCGCGTCTACGGCGATGGCATGCCACTGGATCTGGGGCCCACCGAATTCCGCTTGCTGCACTTCCTGATCACCCACCCGGAGCGTGTCTATTCCCGCTCCCAGCTGCTGGACCACGTCTGGGGCGACCACGTCTTCGTCGAGGAACGCACCGTGGACGTGCACATCCGCCGCCTGCGCGGGGCCCTCGAAGGCACCGGGCACGACAAGCTGATCCAGACCGTGCGTGGCGCGGGATACCGGCTGTCCGAAACCGTCGTATAGAATCCCGCCACTCCCACTTCACCGGGGCACTAGGTGGAATTCTGGTGGCGCCCCCTGCTCCACGCGGCAGGCCTGGTCCTGCTCTTCTTCCTGCTCGGCGGCGCCTCCGCGAGCGGCCCCGCCATGGCGGCCCTGGCCGCCCTGCTGGCGGGCTACGTCCTCCATCTGCTCCTGCAGCTCAAGCGGGTCGATGACTGGCTGCGCCGCCCCGAGCAGCCGGCGCCCCGGGGCAGCGGCGTCTGGGGCGACGTGCTGTACCGGCTGGACAAGCTGCTGCGCGGCGGCAACGAGCGGCAGCAGAAGGCCGCGGCGGACCTGGAGCAGATCCTCTATGTCACCGGCGCGCTGCCGGAGGGGATCGTCATCCTCGACGCCGACGAGCGCATCGTCTGGCTGAACGACGCCGCCGGGCGCCACCTGGGCCTGACGCGCGAGCGCGACAGCGGCCAGTTCATCCACTATCTGCTGCGCGGTGCCCGTTTCCTGGAGTGGCTGGCCCTGGAGGACACGAGCCAGCGCCTCACCTACCGCGTGCCGGGCGGTTCCGACCGGACCCTGTCCCTGCAGCAGGCGCGCATGCCGCGCGGCCAGCGTCTGCTGATCTCGCACGATGTCACGGAGGCCGAGCGACTGGACGCCATGCGGCGCGATTTCGTCGCCAACGTCTCCCACGAACTGCGCACCCCGATCACCGTCATCACCGGCTTCCTGGAGGCCTTCGATGAAATGGACGCTCCGGAGCCGAAGACCTTCAAGAAGCACGTCCACCTGATGCGCGAGCAGAGCGACCGGCTGCGCCGCCTGCTCGACGACCTGCTCATGCTGGCGCGCCTGGAAGGCAACGCCGAGATGAAGAACGAGACGGTGGACATCGACCTGCTCTGCCGGCGCATGCTGGAGGACGCCCGCGCCCTCAGCCAGGGCCGGCACGAGATCCAGCTGCGCATGGACAGCCGGGCGCGCCTGCTGGGCAACGAGCAGGAGCTGCACAGCGCCTTCGGCAACCTGGTTTCCAACGCCGTGCGCTATACCCCGGACGGCGGCGCCATCAGCCTGCGCTGGGCGGAGAACCCGTCCGGCGGGGGGGAATTCTCCGTCACCGACACCGGCGAGGGCATCGAGGCCAAGCATATCCCGCGCCTCACCGAGCGCTTCTACCGCGTCGACCGGGGGCGCTCGCGGGCCAGTGGCGGCACCGGCCTGGGACTGGCCATCGTCAAGCACATCCTGCAGCGCCACCAGGGCCGCCTGCGGGTGGACAGCACCCCCGGCAAGGGCAGCGTCTTCACCGCCGTGTTCCCCGCCGAGCGGCTCATTCCGGCGGTGTCAGCAGCGCCGCGACCACCCGGGCAAGGCGCGGCCTGAGGTCCGCGCCGGCGGGCGGGCGGCAGCTGGCGGGCCGCCGCGGCGCCGCCCAGACCGCGTCCGGGAAGTGCCGGTCGTCGGCGAAGCGGGGGATGACGTGCCAGTGCAGGTGCGGCACCACGTTGCCCAGGCTGGCCAGGTTGACCTTGTCCGGGTTGAGCACCTCGCGCAGCGCCGCCTCCGTGGCGAACACCACGTTCATCAAGCGCTGCCGGTCCGTCTCCGGCAGGTCGGTCATCTCCTTGACGTGGGCATTCAGGATGACCCGGCAGAAGCCCGGGTAGTCGGGGTCGTCGATCCAGATCACCCGGCAGAGGGCGTCCTGCCAGAGGATGTCCTGGCCCGAGGCAGCGCAGAGGGGGCAGTCGGTGGTCGTCATGGTGATGATCCTGTCGATCGGCAAGCGGCTTGTTGTTTAACGTTAAACGTTATGAATTGCCGCCATGATCCGGAGTTTCGCATGCCCGGACACGCAGCGTCTGTAACAGGCAACCGCCCGGAGACGCTGGAGGGGGATCGCGCCGGACAACCCAGCATCCGGGTCAACAACCAGTTTCGGGTCTGTCTTCGTTGGGAAACGAGGGGCCCGGAAGCAGTCGAAATAGTGGATTACCACTGACGGAGTTTGAATATGTTCAAGAACGGCATGCGGCCGGTGCATCCCGGCAAGATTCTGCGCGAGGATTACCTGAAGCCCATGGGCATGAGCGCCAGCGCCCTGGCCAAGGCCCTCAACCTGCCGGCGCCGCGCATCAACGACATCGTCCGCGAGCGGCGCGGCGTGAGTGCCGACACGGCCATGCGCCTGGCTCTTTACTTCGGTGGTGACGCCCGCTCATGGCTGAGCCTGCAGGCAGCCCATGACCTTCGGCGGGCGGAATAAAGACCTCCTGCCTTGATGCACTGGGTTCCCGCCTGCGCGGGAATGACGGTCAGAGCAGCACCCGCTCGATGCCGCCCTCGTTCACCCGCCGGATGAATGCGTTCATCCAGTCCTCGCCGAGCAGGTGCCGGGCCAGCTCGACGATGATGTAGTCGGCCTCGACGCCGGTCTCGTCCTCGTAGCGCGACAGGCCCTGCAGGCAGGACGGGCAGGAGGTGAGCAGCTTGACGCGGGTCCCCGGCGCGTCGGCGCGCAGGCCGTCCGCCACGCGGGCGATCTCCTCGCGCTTCCTGAACTTCACCTGGGTGGCAATGTCCGGCCGGGTGGCGGCGAAGGTGCCGGCCTCGCCGCAGCAGCGCTCGGACAGCTTCACCTCCGCGCCCAGCAGGCTCTTCGCGGTGGCCAGCGGGTTGTAGGCCTTGATCGGGCTGTGGCAGGGGTCGTGGTACATGTAGCGCGCGCCGCTCACCCCCTCCAGCTTGACGCCTTTCTCCATCAGGTACTCGTGGATGTCGAGCAGGCGGCAGCCGGGGAAGATCTTGTCGAACTGGTATTCCTTCAACTGGTCGAGACAGGTGCCGCAGGAGACGATGACCGTCCGGATGTCCAGGTAGTTGAGGGTGTTGGCGACGCGGTGGAACAGCACCCGGTTCTGCATGGTGATGCTCTCGCCCTTCTCCCGGTCGCCGGTGGCGATCTGCGGGTAGCCGCAGCACAGGTAGCCAGGCGGCAGCACGGTCTGGGCGCCGACCTCGAAGAGCAGCGCCTGGGTGGCCAGGCCGACCTGGGAGAACAGCCGCTCCGAGCCGCAGCCCGGGAAGTAGAACACCGCGTCGCTGTCCTCGCCGGTCTTCGC
>JALOTG010000212.1 GCA_025458005.1 Thiobacillaceae bacterium | reverse complement strand
TCCCATTCCAGGTCGACCTGATGACGCTCGGCGGGCAGCGGCGCCAACCCCTCGGGCGCGGGCAGACAGGCCGCCTGCGCCACGGAAGCGATGGCCAGGCAGAGCAAGACGACGCATCGAAACGGCCAGGAGGGCGGCCTCGCGCACGCGGGGGCTGGGGCAATGGGGCTTGGTCGAGGGTGCATCGGTCGGGTCATGGCGTGGCCCGTGCGTGCCGCGGGGGCACGGCAGGCAAGGCCCCGCCAGTCTAACCGATGAATATTGCGGCCCTAGGAAACCGGTGCGCGCGATCCGCCGCTGCCCGGTACGCGCACGGCGAACCCCGCCTGTATCCTGGCGTCAGTTGCGCAGCAGCCGTCGTCGCAGGTCCAGTAGCAGTCCGCCGCTGGCGAGGGGCATGGCGCGGGCCACCGCCTCCAGCTCGACAGTGTCGAGCAGGTTCTTGACCATGAGCCCCAGGTCCGTATCCCCCTCGATGACCAGGCGTCGATTGAAGAACAGGGTGTCGGGGTCCTCCAGGCGCAGGGCCAGGCGGGCGAAATCGGCGGCGGTGGCGGTGAAGGTCACGTCGGCGATGTCGTTCACCTGCGCGGCGAAGCCGTCGTGACCGACCGTGAAATAGGCCCTCAGGCCCAGGTCGCGCACGTGGACGCCGAAGCGCCGGCCGCGCATCGTCGACCAGTCCAGCTCGCGCAGGCCCCGCCAGGCGGCCAGGTTGAGGGCGCCTGCCAGGGCGGCGGAGAACGGCAGGGCCGGCAGCCGGGCGTGCAGCCCCGCCAGGAAGGGGGGGATGGCGGGAAGCTTCATGTCGCGAGCCGTGGGTTGCATGGCGTATACCTCTGTCAGTGGTGGTTCGGTCCCTGGTACGCCATTCCCGCCTCGCCCAGCCAGTAGCCGTCGCAGGGGGTGCCGGGGATCACGCGGTCGAGCTGGGACGGCGCCACGGCGGGATCGGCGTCGCCGTCCAGCAGGGCGCGGAAGACCTCCACCACCCGGCCCATGTGGCGCGACTGGGGCGACAGGCGCAGGACGTCCACCCCGGTCAGTTCCCCCAGCCGGTGGGCCAGGCTGTGCACCTTGCCGGACTGGGTCTGGATGCCGTTCAGGGTGAGGAAGTCCTCGCCCTCGCGGCTGCGCAGGTTGAGGCCGTCCGGATGGTCCAGGCACTTGAACTGGCAGTCGTCCTTCTGCAGGTTGTAGTGCCGGGCGGTGAAGCAGCGCGCCGAATATGCGAGCGGCAGGCGGCCGTAGGCGAACAGCTCGGTCTGCATCCCCGGCGGCACGCTCATCCGTGCCAGCGCATCGCGGCCCATCTCCACCGGCGGCACCCAGCGCACGGCGCCCATCTGCCGGAACAGGGCCAGGGTGTCCGGGTTATAGACGTTGAGCGTGGGCCCGGCGACGAAGGGCGCACCGGCAGCGGCCAGCAGGCGCACCGCGCCGTAGTCGTTGGCTTCGACCCGATAGCGGCCGTTGCCAGCGACCTTGCGCAGGGCCTTGAGGTCGGACTCCGACTCGATCAGCGGCAGGGTGGACAGCACCACCTCCTTGCCGGCGTCCGCCAGCCGCGCCGCCAGGTCGAGCCAGTCGGGCAGGCGCAGCAGATGGCGGCGCGAGCAGACCGCCTCGCCGAGATGGACGATGTCCACCGGCCAATCGGCGGCGGCCGCGTAGAAGTCCAGGGTGTCCTCGCGGGACCAGTAATAGAGGAGCGGGCCGAGGGAGAGCCGCATGGTCACTTCCACGGCCGGTAGTACGCCCCGAGGGTGTGCATGCTGCCCTCGGAGACCTTGTTGAGTTCCGCCATCCAGGCCGGCTGGGCGGCGAATGTCTCCGGCGCGCGCTTCACCGCGTCGATGGCGGCCCGCCACACGCGGGTCACCTGGGCGACGTAGGCCGGGCTGCGCTGGCGGCCCTCGATCTTCACTGCGGCGATGCCCAGGCGGAGCATTTCCGGCAGCAGTTCCAGGGAGTTCAGGCTGGTCGGCTCCTCCAAGGCGTAATAGGTCTCGCCCTGCACCTCGAAGCGGCCCTTGCACAGGGTCGGGTAGCCGGCCTTCTCGTCGGCCGCGTAGCGGTCGATCAACACGCCGTTCAGGCGCGTCTCCATGCCCTGTGGGGTGTCCTGCCAGCGCACCGCGTGGCCCGGCGAGCAGGCGCCGAAGCTGTTGGGCGAGTCGCCGCAGGCGTAGGACGACAGCAGGCAGCGCCCCTCCACCATCACGCACAGGCCGCCGAAGCCGAACAGTTCGATTTCCACGGCGGTGTTCCCGACCACGTTCTCCACCTGCGCCAGCGACAGCACGCGCGGCAGCACGGCGCGGCGGATGCCGAAGCGCTCGCGATAGAACTCGATCGCCTCGTAGCTGGTGGCGGAGCCCTGCACCGAGAGGTGCAGGCGCAGGTCCGGGTGGGTCTTCACGGCGTAGGCCATGAGCCCGGCGTCGGCCAGGATGACGGCGTCCACGCCCAGCTCGGCGGCCCGGTCCACCGCCCGGTGCCAGCGCTCGACCTGGCCGGGCTGGGGATAGGTGTTGAGCGCCATCAGCACCTGGCGGCGCTTGCCCTGGGCGTAGCGGATGCCCTCGGCGAGCGACTTCTCGTCGAAATTGAGGCCGGAGAAGTTGCGCGCGTTGGTGTTGTCCTTGAGCCCCAGATAGACGCCGTCGGCGCCGTGGTCCACGGCGGCCTTCAGGGCCGGCAGGCTGCCGGCGGGGCAGATGAGCTGGAGGGCATTCTCAGGCGACATGGCGGCTGTCCTCCTGCCCGTCCTGACCCGCCCGCGTCCCCTGGCGGCTGCCGCGCCGGGCCAGCTCGGCGACGATGGCGTTCACCACCGGCCACTTCTGGCTGCACCAGTCGGGCGCCAGCAGCAGGTTCTCCGGCGCGGTGCCGGTGACGCGGTGGTAGACCACCTCCCAGGGGGTGCGCTCGATCAGGTCGGCGGCGATGTCCACATAGTCGGCCAGGGCGAGCGGCGTGTATTCGCCATGCCGCCATTCGTTGGCGAGCTGGGTGCCCTTGACGACGTGCAGGGGATGCAGCTTGAGGCCCTCCACCCCCGCCTGCAGCACACGCTCCAGGGTCCGCCGCGCATGCCAGCCGGTCTCGCCGGGCAGTCCGACGATGAGGTGGCAGCACACCGGCAGGCCGCGAGACCGCGCCGCAACGCAGGCCTGCTCATACTCCCGCCAGCCGTGGCCGCGGTTGACCCGCGCCAGGGAGGCATCGAAGGCGGACTGCAGGCCCAGCTCCAGCCAGACCTCGTGACCCCGGTCGCGATAGCCGGCGAGCAGGTCCAGCACCTCCGCCGGCACGCAGTCCGGCCGCGTCCCTACCGACAGGCCGATGACATCCGAATGTTCGAGGGCCTCGTCATAGAGCCGCTTGAGTTCCGCCACCTCGGCGTAGGTGTTGGTGTAGGCCTGGAAATAGGCCAGGAACTTGCTCGCCCGCGTGCGCCGGGCGATGCGCCGGCGGCCGGAGTCCATCTGGTCGTCCATCGGCGTGGCCTGGCGGCCGTTGGGGCTGAACGAGGCGTTGTTGCAGAAGGTGCAGCCGCCGATGCCCTTGCTGCCGTCCCGGTTCGGGCAGGTGAAGCCGGCGTTCAGGGCGATCTTGTGCACCCGCTCGCCGTGGCGGGCGAGCAGGGATTGGCCGAAGGTATGGACGTAGTCCGTCAGCTGCATGGGGCGGTGGTCGTCAAATCGGATAAAAAGATAGCACGGTCAGGTTTTTGCCGCACCCGACACCCAGCGTTCCTCGTCGCGCAGCAGCCAGACCACGAACAGGACGCCGAACCAGAACAGGGCGGTCAGGGCCGGCATGCCGGCGCACCGGTAGCCGAGCAGGGGCAACGCGGCGGCGGAGACGAACAGCAGGGCGCGCGCGCCGCCCCAGCGGCCGAGGAAGCGCTGCGAGACGTCGTGCCAGGCCTCCCGCCGGCCGGGGCGCAGCCAGACCGGCGCCAGTTGGCCGGCCGCGCCGCTGACCAGGGGAAACAGGAAGCCGGGCAGGAAGATGGACAGGGGACCGGAGGTCAGTCCCAGACCCAGGCTGCCCAGCAGGGCGGCGGCCAGGCCCAGGGTGGCGGCGAACAGCGCGGGTTCCGTGCCGTGCAGGGCGAACAGGCGACGGCCGAACCGGGCCAGCCAGGCGGCGATCATGCGTCCCACGACCCAGCCCCACGAGGCCACCCCCAGCACGGCCAGCCAGATCCCCATGGCGCCGGGCCAGCCTTCCTGGACGGCCTGGCCCAGGGCCAGGAGGACGCTGCCCGCCAGGGCCCACTTGAGGTCGGCGCGCAGCCGTCCGGCCGCGCCCGGATCAGGCTGGCCGGCGGCGGTGGGCATCAGCACCTGCAGGGTGCCCACGGCGGTGAGGGCGACGAAGCCGTACAGGTTGATGTGCACATGAAAGGCGCGCAGCATGCCGTGCCAGGCCGGCAGCAGGGGGATCAGGGCGGCGGCGGCCAGGCCGGCGGCGAGGCAACCCATGGCCGCCACGTACCAGGCCAATCCCGGGTGAGGCGAGCCCAGGGCGGCGCGGGCCAGGGAGCGCATCCAGCCGAGCATGACCAGCGCGCCGGCGAGGGCGAGCAGGGCCGCGACGGAGATCATCGCCCAGTCGAGTCGGCCGAGCAGGGCCAGCCCTACCAGGATGCCCGCCGCCAGCATCAGCCAGGGCAGTCGCGCCATGGCACGGGACGGGCCGCGGCCGCGCGTGAGGACCGGCGCGAAGTGCTGCATGGCGGCGGTGATCAAGGTCATCACGCCGACCGCCAGCACCAGGTGCGCCCAGAACGCCGGCGGCGCCACCACCAGGCGCGGCAGCGCGACGCCGCCGAACAGCAGGGCCAGGCTCAG
>JALOTG010000049.1 GCA_025458005.1 Thiobacillaceae bacterium | reverse complement strand
AGGGACAGGGCATAGCCCAGGTAATAGCCCATGGTCTTGCGCCCGCCGGCGATGGAGACGTGCAGGGCAGTGTCCGGGTCGCGGGTCAGTTCACGCACGGTCTCGGTGATGAGGTCGGCGGCCCTCTGGTTGTCCCGCGGGGTGCGGATGTCGTCGAGGGCGCCGCCCAGATCGTCGCACAGCACCTTGACATGGTCCTCGTCGAAGACGATGGCCGGCAGATCGAAGTCATTTCGAAAGCGCCGGAACCAGCCCGGTTCCTCGGACAGCAGGGCGAGCCGGGCTCGCTCGGCCCCTTCGCGGGTGGTGATGAGGTAGACCTCGGTGGGCACGAAGGCGGGCTCCAAGCCGATCAGGGCATGGAGGGTCTCGGTCACCACCGCGTGAGCCCGGTGACGGCGAGCAGGATGCGGCGGGGGTAGGCGTGCGGCTGGTCGGGTGTCATGGCATCGGCTCCTCGATGACCCCCATGTTGAATCACGCGTGGCTCGCTGGGTGAGCCCGCAAGCTTGCGGGCTCGATGCGGTAGCGGCCGAGCCCCATGGTGGCGCCGCTGCCGGCGTGCAGCCACTGGCCCAGCCACAGATAGGGCCAGAGCGGCCCGAGGTCGGTCCCCGCCAGGTCGATGTGGCCCACCACGCCGCCCAGCTGCATGGCGGCCTTCTGGCGTTTGGAGTAGCGGGTCTTGTCCTGCCAGGTCAGTTCGCAGGGGGCCTCGATCCCCCTCGCTAGCTCCATCAGGGCGCGGAAGTCGGTCTCCAGGGGGGTGTCGGTATGGAAGGCGGTGAGCATGGACACCCGCCGCAGCAGGTGGCCGAACAGGTCGGCGAAGCGAAATTCGTCCGGCCCCACGTGGCGACCGTCTCGTTTCACGCGCAGCGGGGTGAGGAGCCTGATGCGACAGGCTGGCGGCGCATCCGGGGCTTCCTGCCATGCGGCCGGCAGGGCCTCCAGGGACTCTCCGGGACGGTGTATGAGTCGCCAATCGTCGCTTCCCGGGGCCGCTTCCTGCTCCACGGCGACCAGACGCAGCCGGTTGCCGGTCACCCCCTTGGGGCCTTCGGCCGCCTTGGCGAGGGCATGGATGAACAGGGCCAGATGACGATTGGCCAGGCCGACCAGGGTGAAACCCAGCGTGTAGTCTTCCCCTTCGTCCTCGTCGGGCTCCAGGATGAAGGGGTGCGGCGCCGTCTCGTAGCGGCGCATCTTGGTCGCGCCGGTTGGAGGGGGCGTGTCGTAGAAATAGGGATAGGCGCAGGAATGGTAGAGCGCGCATTCCCTGCATTGCGGCAGACGGGTCATGCACACCACGCGCTTGAGGGCGTGGCCCAGGGCGCCACGCCAGGCGGAGCCAGGGAAATCGCTCATGCGGACCGGCGCCTCGGCACGGAAGCGGGCGCGGTAACGCCCCACAGCCAGGCGCGGGACTGTTGGCGGAAGAGGGGGGCCCTCACGCATATCCGGGACTTGGTTGATTCGTACCGCGCAGTGTACGGGATGGGCTTTGCATGCGACAGCCTGACGGACGTTGGGGCGCATGTCCGGGCTCGCAAGCTTGCGCATGCAGCCTCTGTCATGAACCTTCTTTCTGTGGAGATCGCCTGGCCTGGGAGGCCGATAAATGAAAACGGCCCGCGTCGAAGCAAGCCGTTTGTGTACTGGTGGTGGCCAGGGACGGAATCGAACCGCCGACACGCGGATTTTCAATCCGCTGCTCTACCAACTGAGCTACCTGGCCAGATCGGGCGCCGGGTGATCCGGCGCGAAATGAAGCGCGCATTTAAGCCGTAAACCGCCCCGGCGTCAAGACGGGGCGTGCCCGTAGCGGCGGCGGTGTCACGAAAGTTTCGTGTTTCTGTCATGGGTGCGACGCCTGCGGCGAGCATGCTGCCCGCCCATGAAGGTCGCAGAAACCGAGCGTGGCAACCCGCCCGTCGCGCAGCGCCGGCTGCGCGTCGCCGTGGTCACCGAGACCTATCCGCCCGAGATCAACGGAGTGGCGATGACCCTGGGCCGCATGGTCGACGCCCTGCGCGCGCGCGGGCACCGGCTGCAGCTGATCCGGCCGCGCCAGGGTGACGACGACCGGGCCGGCACGGCGGAGGGCCTGGAGGAGGTGCTGCGGCCGGGCGTGGCCATTCCGCGCTATGCCGGGCTGAAGATGGGCCTGCCGTCCGGATCCGCGCTGAGGCGACTGTGGTCCGCCCGGCGGCCGGACCTGGTGCACATCGCCACCGAGGGCCCGCTCGGGTGGTCCGCACTGGCGGCGGCGAGCCGGCTGGGCATCCCGGTGGCGACCGACTTCCACACCAATTTCCACAGCTACAGCCGGCATTACGGCATGGGCTGGCTGACGCGGCCGATCGCCGCCTATCTGCGCCGCTTCCACAACCGGGCCCGGGTGACCCTGGTGCCCTCGCAGTCGATCCGCGCGGACCTGGAGGCGTCCGGCTACCGCAACGTGGCGGTGGTGGCGCGCGGCGTGGACACCCGGCTGTTCGACCCGGCGCGCCGCAGCGCGGCCCTGCGCGCGGCCTGGGGGGCGGGCCCGGACGATCCGGTGCTGGTCCACGTCGGCCGCGTGGCGCCGGAAAAGAACCTCGATCTCTTGGTGCGCGCCTTCGCGGCCGTCGAGCAGGCGCGACCGGCCGCCCGGCTGGTGCTGGTCGGCGACGGACCGGCGGCGGCGGCCCTGCGCGAGGCCCATCCCCGCTTCGTGTTCGCCGGCGCGCGGCGCGGCGAGGACCTGGCGGCCCACTACGCCTCGGCGGACGCCTTCCTGTTTCCCAGCCTGACCGAGACCTTCGGCAACGTCCTGCTGGAGGCCATGGCCAGCGGCCTGCCGGTGGTGGGCTTCGACTATGCGGCGGCCGCCCAGCACGTGCGGCACGGGGTCAACGGTCTCAAGGCGCCCTACGCGGACGACGCGGCCTTCGTCGCCGAGTCCCGTCGCCTGCTGGCTGATGACCGGATGCGGCGGGCACTCGGTGCGCGGGCGCGGGAGACGGCCGCCGCCCTGTCCTGGGAGCGCGTCTTCGTCGAGCGGATGGAGCGCGTCTTCCTCGACATCGTGGCTGAAGGCGAGGTGAATCATGAGCAAGCGATTCGCGGACTCGAACGCGGTTGAGGGGCTCTCCCTGGCGCCCAGCGCAGCGGGCGGCTGGCGCTTCCTGGCCCGCTACGCGGCATGGGAGCACCGCCTGGCGATCCGGCTCAACCGGCCCAACTCCCGGCGCGCCGTCTCCGCCTTCTTCGGCGCCGTCAGCCGGCTGGGCGACGGCCTGCTGTGGTACGCGCTGATGGCCGCCCTGCTGGTGGTGGAGGGGGAGGCGGCCTTGCCGGCGGTGCTCGCCATGCTGCTCAGCGGCGCCGCCTGCACCCTGGCCTACAAGGGGCTCAAGGCGGCCACCTCGCGCCCGCGTCCCTGCCAGGCCCATTCCGTCATCCGCCTGACCACCCTGCCGTTGGACGTCTACAGCTTCCCCTCCGGCCATACCCTGCACGCGGTCTGCTTCAGCGTGGTGGCGGCCGCCCATTACCCCCTCCTGGCCCCCTGGCTGGCCGCCTTCACCCTGCTGGTGGCGGCCTCGCGCCTGATACTGGGGCTGCACTACCTGTCCGACGTGCTGGTCGGCGCCCTGATCGGCGCCGGCGTCGCCCTGGTCGGACTGCGCCTCGCCGCGTCGTTCTGACGCGCCCCGTCTCGCGGCGCGCCTGACCGCCCGCCGGTCGGGACGCGACAAATGCGCCGATTAGGGTAAGAATTCCGCCCATTGCAGAAAGGAATTCACGATGACCCGCGCCCTCGTCTGCGGCTCCATGGCCTACGACACCATCATGGTGTTCCATGACCGCTTCAAGAACCACATCCTCCCCGAGCAGATCCACATCCTGAACGTTTCCTTCCTGGTGCCGGACATGCGTCGGGAGTTCGGCGGCTGCGCTGGCAACATCGCCTACAACCTGAAGCTGCTGGGCGGCGAGCCGCTGATCATGGCCACCGTGGGGGACGACTTCGGCCCCTACCACGACCGTCTGCGGCAGCTGGAGCTGGATATCGCCCACGTGCACCGCGTCGCCGGCACCTTCACCGCGCAGGCCTTCATCACCACCGACCTGGACGACAACCAGATCACCGCCTTCCATCCCGGCGCGATGAACCATGCCCATGAGAACAAGGTCTCACAGGCATGCGACATCCGGCTCGGCATCGTTTCGCCGGACGGCCGCCAGGGCATGCTGGATCACGCCCGGCAGTTCGCCGAGGCGGGGGTGCCCTTCATCTTCGATCCCGGTCAGGGCATGCCCATGTTCGGCGGCGAGGAGCTGCTCGATTTCGTGCGCCAGGCGGAGTACCTGACCCTCAACGACTACGAGGCCCAGCTGCTGCAGGAGCGCACCGGCCAGAGCCTGGAGGCGCTCGCCCGCCAGGTGCGGGCCTTGATCGTCACCCTGGGCGCCCAGGGCTCGCTGATCCACGCCGACGGCCGGGTGCACGAGATCCCGGCGGCCCGGGCGACGCAGGTGGTGGATCCGACCGGCTGCGGCGACGCCTACCGGGCGGGGCTGATCCACGGCATCCTGCGCGGCTATGATTGGCCCACCACCGGGCGCCTGGCGGGCCTGCTCGGGGCGATCAAGATCGCCAGCCGAGGCGGGCAGAACCACCGCTTCACGCCGGCGGAGATCGCCGACCGGTTCAGGGCGGAATACGGCTACAACCTTTGACGGAGGCAAATATGTATCGAATGGCGGCAATGATGGCCCTGGCGGCCATCCTGTCCGGCTGCGCCAGCGGCCTGGGCGGCGCGGACTACGAGCGGGACGAGGCCCGCAAGGCCTATGAGGTCAAGATGGGGGTGGTGGAGGGCGTGCGCACCGTCCGGCTGGAGGGCACCGATTCCGGGGTGGGCACGGTGGCCGGCGGCGTGGTGGGTGGTGTCGCCGGCAGCGAGGTGGGCGGCGGCAAGGGCCAGGTGGTGGGGGCGGTGCTGGGCGCGGTGCTGGGCGGCATCGCCGGCGCTGCGACCGAGGAAGCGGTCACCCGCAAGCAGGGCATCGAGATCACCGTCCGCCTGGATTCCGGCCGCACCATCGCCGTCGTCCAGGAGGACACCGGCGAGAAGTTCGTCGCCGGCGACCGTGTCCGCCTGCTGGAGTCGGGCGGCCAGGTGCGGGTCACCCGCTGATGGCCCACCGGCGGCGGGCCGCATGCGGCCGCGACTGATCGATGGGCGTGGAGTCGACCCGGCCTGCCCGTGGCGCAGCGATAACCAAATTTTCACGCGCTCGTAACCGGCGCGTCACCGCGTCCCCCTACCGTATCGCCACTCCATACGCGAAGAGGGACGTGGCATGCTGCAAGAGGGACTGGCGCTCGGCGAGCGCCCGAGGAAGAACTTCCATCTCGGCATGGCGGCGCACGCCGACGAGGTACGCGAGGCGCAACGGTTGCGCTGGAAGGTGTTCGCCGAGGAGATGGGGGCGCGCCTGGACGGGCCCGAGCCGGGCGTCGACGCCGATCTCTACGATCCCTACTGCGAGCACCTGCTGGTGCGGGACACCGACAGCGGCGAGGTGGTCGGCACCTACCGCATCCTCAGCCCCGCCAACGCCAAGCGGGTGGGCAGCTATTACGCCGAGCAGGAATTCGACCTCACCCGCCTGCAGCACCTGCGTGGCCGCATGGTGGAGCTGGGCCGCTCCTGCGTGCACGCCGACTATCGCGGCGGCGCCGTCATCGGCCTGCTCTGGGCCGGTCTGGCGGAATACATGATCCGCAACCGCCACGATTACCTCATCGGCTGCGCCAGCATCGGCATGCGCGACGGCGGCCACAACGCCGCCGCGGTGTGGCACGCGGTGAAGGACAGGCACCTGGGGCCGGTGGAATGGCGCGTCTTCCCGCGCTGCCCACTGCCCCTGGCGTCCCTGGACAGCGCTCCGGCGGCCATGCTGCCGCCGCTGGTCAAGGGCTATCTGCGAGTCGGCGCCCACATCGCCGGCGAGCCGGCCTGGGACCCGGACTTCAACACCGCCGATCTGCCCATCCTGCTGCCCATCCGCGACATCAACCGGGCCTACGCCCGGCACTTCATGAAGCAGGGGTGATGCGGCCGACCGCCCTGGTGCGACTGCTGCGCCTCGCCGCCCATCTCGTCGCCGGGGTGTTCACGATCCTGCTGCTGTTCCCCCACCTCAACGCCGAGGAGCGCGACCGCCGGGTGGTGGCGTGGGCGCGGCGCCTGCTTGCTATCCTCAACGTGCGGGTCGGCGTGATCGGCCGCCTGCCCGCCGTGCGCGGCGAGGGGGCGCTGATCGTCGCCAACCACGTCTCCTGGCTGGACATCCACCTGCTGCACAGCCTGCTGCCGAGCCGCTTCGTGTCCAAGGCCGAGGTGCGCGAGTGGCCGGTGATCGGCTGGCTGTCCAGCGCCGCCGGTACCCTCTATCTGGAGCGGGCGAAGAAGTCGGACGCCCACCGGGTCCATACCGAGATGGCCGAGCTGCTGAGGTCCGGCGAATGCCTGGCCCTGTTCCCGGAGGGCACCACCACCGACGGCACCCGGTTGCGGGCCTTCCACGCCACCCTGTTCCAACCGGCGGTGGCTGCCGGCGCAAGGGTCTGGCCGGCGGTCATCCGCTACCGCCACGCCGACGGACGCGTCAATACCGACGCCGCCTATTACGACGACATCAGCCTGGGTCAGTCCCTGCGGCGGATCCTGCGTCAGGAGGCGATATACGCCGAGGTGCGCTTTCTTGCCCCGATCCCCGCCACCGGCCTGCATCGCAAGGAGCTGGCCCGACAGTCCGAGGCGGCTATTCGTGCCGCGCTGGCTGACGCCGGGCGTGGCAGTCCACCTGGGTCAGTTGACCATCTTCCAGCCGCAGGGCGGTGAGCCGGCCGCCCCACAGGCAGCCGGTGTCCAGGGCCACCACGTCGTCGCGCACGTAAAGCCCCAGGGTGGACCAGTGCCCGAATAGCACGCGCGTGTCGCGGCTGCGGCGGCCCGGCACGTCATACCAGGGGATCAGCTCGGCCGGCGCCGCGGCCGGCGCGCACTTGTGCAGGAACTCCAGGCCGCCGTCCGGGTGCAGGTAGCGCAGCCGGGTCATGGCGTTGGCGATCATCCTCAGGCGATCCTGGCCCTCCAGGGCGTCCGACCAGTGGCGCGGTTCGTTGCCGTACATCGCCTTGAGGAACTTGCGGTACTTCCCGCCGCGCAGCGCCTCCTCCAGTTCCCGGCCCAGGGCCGCCGCCTCGTCGGCGCTCCACGCCGGCATCAGCCCGGCGTGCACCATCAGCCAGCCGCCCTCGCGATGCACCATGGGCCGGCGGCGCAGCCAGTCGAGCACCGCCTCGCGGTCCGGTGCTTCGAGGATCTCGGTCAGGGTGTCCTTGCGGTGCGGTGGCACGAAGCCTTCCGCCACCGCCAGCAGATGCAGGTCGTGGTTGCCCAGGATGGCCACCACGCTGGCATCGTGGGCCATGCACCAGCGCAGCATGCCGATCGAGTCCTCGCCGCGGTTGACCAGGTCGCCGGTCAGCCAGACCCGGTCGCGTCGGGGGTCGAAGGCGACGGCGTCCAGGAGTTCCAGGAAGGCGTGCAGGCAGCCCTGCACGTCGCCGATGACGTAGGTGGACACGGTGGGTCTCGCGGACGTGTAGAATTGGCCTCCATTCTACCGGGCCGCGATGAACGGTTCGCGCGACAGCCATGTTCTCCGATCTCAATTCCCCCCAGCGCGAAGCGGTGAAGTACCTGGACGGCCCCCTGCTGGTGCTGGCTGGCGCCGGCTCGGGCAAGACCCGGGTGATCACGCGCAAGATCGCCTACCTCGTCTCCGAGTGCGGCTACAGCCCCAGACACGTCGCCGCCATCACCTTCACCAACAAGGCCGCCCGCGAGATGCGCGAGCGGGTCGCGGAGCTGCTGCCGGGCAAGGCCGCGCACGGGCTGACGGTGTCCACCTTCCATTCCCTGGGCCTGCACATCCTACGCGCCGAGGCCCGGCGGCTCGGCTACAAGCCGCAGTTCTCGGTGCTCGACGCGCACGACGCCCAGGCCATCCTGGCCGACATCCTGAAGGCGCCGGACAAGACCACCCTGCGGCGCGCGGCGGCACTGATCTCCAACTGGAAGAACGCCCTGATCGCCCCGGAGGCGGCGCTGGAGGCCGCCGGCGACGAGGCGGAGCGTCAGGCGGCACAGGCCTATCGGGCCTACCAGGCGACGCTGAAGGCCTATCAGGCGATGGACTTCGACGACCTGATCCGCCTGCCGGTGGAGCTGTTCCGCCAGCACCCCGAGGCCCTGGAGACCTGGCAGGGGCGGCTGCGCTATCTGCTGGTGGACGAGTACCAGGACACCAACGGGGCGCAGTACGAGCTGATGAAGCTGATCGCCGGGCCGGCCGCCCGCTTCACCGCCGTGGGCGACGACGACCAGGCGATCTACGCCTGGCGCGGCGCCGACGTGGAGAACCTCAGGCGCCTGGGCGCGGACTTCCCGCGCCTGAAGATCATCCCGCTGACCCAGAACTACCGCTCCAGCCAGCGCATCCTCAAGGCCGCCAACAGCGTCATCCGCAACAACGCCCGGCTGGCGGAGAAGAACCTGTGGAGCGAGCTGGGCCTGGGCGACCACGTCGAGATCCTGCAGTGCCGCGACGACGCCCACGAGGCGGAGACGGTGGCCACCCGCATCTCCGCGCACAAGTTCGAGCGGCGCGGCCGCTGGGCCGACTACGCGGTGCTCTACCGCGGCAACCACCAGGCGCGCGTGTTCGAGGAGGCGCTGCGCGCGCTGAAGATCCCCTACGTCCTGTCCGGCGGCCAGTCCTTCTTCGACCGGGCGGAGATCAAGGACCTGACCGCCTACCTGCGCCTGATCGTCAACCAGGACGACGACCCCGCCTTCATCCGCGCGGTGACCACCCCCAAGCGCGGCATCGGTCCCGCCACCCTGGAGAAGCTCGGCCACTACGCGGCGGAGCGGCACGCCAGCCTGTTCGAGGCGATGTTCGAGGCCGGCGCGGCGAATCACCTGACGGCCAAGCAGCTGGAGCCGCTCGCCGAGTTCGGCGACTTCATCAACCGCCTCGCCTGGCGCGCCGAGCGCGAGCCCGCCGGCCGCCTGCTGGAGGAACTGCTCGCCGCCATCCGCTACGAGGAATGGCTCCACGACAGCGAGGACGACCGCGCTGCCAAGGCGAAGTGGGGCAACGTGCGCGAGTTCGTCGACTGGCTGGCGAAGAAGGGCGAGGAGGACGAGAAAACACTCATCGAGCTGACCCAGACCGTCGCACTGATGAACCTGCTCGAGGGGCGCGAGGACCAGGCCCCGGACGCCGTGCGGCTATCCACCCTGCACGCCGCCAAGGGGCTGGAGTTCCCGCACGTCTTCCTGGTCGGGCTGGAGGAGGAGATCCTGCCGCACCGCGAATGCCTGGAGGGCGACCGCCTGGAGGAGGAACGGCGCCTGATGTACGTCGGCATCACCCGCGCCCAGCGCAGCCTCACCCTGACCTGGTGCGCCAGGCGCAAGAAGGGCGGCGAGACGGTGCGCTGCGAGCCGTCGCGCTTCCTCGCCGAGCTGGACCCCGAGCAGATCCGGCAAAGCGGCAAGGAGACCGACCCGGCCGCCAGCCGCCAGGCCGGCCGCGACCGGCTGGCGAGCCTGAAGGCCATGCTCGGGGGCTGACCCCTCGCGCCCTACCGACGCAGTTCGGGCAGCAGTCCGCGCGACTCCAGGTAGGCGATGACCTCGGCGGCGGCCTCCTGGGGGGTGAGGCGGTCGTTGCGAATCGACAGCTCGGGCGCCAGGGGCGGCTCGTAGGGGTCGTCCACCCCGGTGAAGCCCATGCCGCGCCCCTCGGCCAGGGCGGCGCGCGCCTTCTTGTAAAGGCCCTTGGGGTCGCGCGTCTCGCACACCTCGATGGGCACGTCCACCAGGATCTCGATGAATGGCAGGCCGCTGTCCTGGTGGACGCGGCGCGCCTGGTCGCGGTCCTTGCGGTAGGGGCTGATGAAGCTGGTCAGGGCGATCACGCCGGTGTCGGCGAACAGCCGGGCGACCTCGCCGATGCGGCGGATATTCTCCTCGCGGTCGGCGGCGCTGAAGCCCAGGTTCTTGTTCAGGCCGTGACGGACGTTGTCGCCGTCCAGCACGTAGGCGAGGTGGCCGCGTTCCACCAGGGCGTGCTCCAGGGTGAAGGCGAGGGTGCTCTTGCCCGAGCCGGACAGGCCGGTGAACCAGAGGGTCGCCCCCTTCTGCGCCAGCAGGCGCTCGCGGTCCGGGCGCTGGACGTGGCCTTCGTGCCAGGTGATGTTGGTGGCGCGGATTTCGGTCATTTGCTGTGCTCCAGTCATTGCAGTTGAACGGTCACGGCCGGGGTGGCGCCGCCCTGGGGATAAAGCCGGGCGAGCGTCACCTCGACGTGGATGCGGCAGCCCGGCTCGATGCCGGCGAGCAGGCTGCTGCGGCGGGGAAACTGGGAATAGATCACGGGGCCGTCGTCGATCACCGCCTCCACCTTGACCCGGTCGCCCAGGGTCATGGTGCGCGTGACCCGCGCGAAGCCTCTGTCGTCGCGCCAGAACTTCAGGTCGTAGAAGCGTAGCACGGCGGTCACCGGCGTGCCGTCCGGCAGGCCGTCGGCGGGCACGCGGAGCGCCCCCACCGGCACCTGGCCGTCGCGGGCGACGCCCTCGTAGACGTTGGCCTCGCCGATGAAGCGGGCGACGAACTCGGTGGCCGGGTGGTCGAGGATCTCCGCCGGCGAGGCGGCCTGCTCGACGCGGCCGCGGTTGATGACGATGACCTTGTCGGCGACCGAGAAGGCCTCCTCCTGGTCGTGGGTGACGAAGATGGAGGTGACGTGCACCTCGTCGTGCAGGCGGCGCAGCCAGTGCCGCAGCTCCTCGCGCACGCGCGCGTCGACGGCGCCGAACGGTTCGTCGAGCAGCAGCACTTGCGGCTCGGGGGCCAGGGCCCGGGCCAGGGCGACACGCTGGCGCTGGCCGCCGGAGAGTTGCGCCGGGTAGCGCTCGCCCAGGCCGGCGAGGCCCATCAGGTCGAGCAGCTCGGCCACGCGCCGGCGCTGCTCGTCCTTCGACTTGCCCTGCACGCGCAGGCCGAAGGCGATGTTCTCGGCCACGCTCATGTGGCGGAACAGGGCGTAGTGCTGGAACACGAAGCCGACCCCGCGCGAGCGGGCGTGCAGGTGGTCGGCCTGCCGGCCGGCGAAGTGCACCGAGCCGGAATCGGCCTGCTCCAGCCCGGCGATGATGCGCAGGATGGTGCTCTTGCCGCTGCCGGAGGGGCCGAGGAAGGCGACCAGCTCGCCACCGCCGACCTCCAGGCTGACGTCGTCGACGGCGACGAACTGGTTGGCCCCCGAGCCGAAGCGCTTGCACAGGTGGCTGACGCGGATGCTCACTGGACTACCCTCCTGTCACTGCGTGACCTCCTCCCCAGGGGAGGATGAGCGCCCCCTTCGGGCGGCCGGGCGGGAGCGCTCATGGCTAACGCTCCTTGCGCCGCTGGCGCTTGATCCACTCCAACGCCAGCAGGAACAGCACGCTGGCCGCCGCCAGCACCAGGGCCATGCTGTAGGCGGCGGCCTCCTGGCGCTCCTCGATGGCGTTGTAGATGAAAGTGGTGGCGGTCTGGGTGTGGCCGGAGATGGCGCCGCCGATGACCAGTACCGCGCCGAACTCGCCCAGCGCGCGCGCCAGGGTCAGCACCAGGCCGTAGCCGAGGCCGTAGCGCAGGTTGGGCAGGGTCACCAGCCGGAAGGTCTGCCAGGGCGAGGCGCCCAGGGTGACGGCGGCCTCCTCCTCGTCGGTGCCCAGCTCGATCAGCACGTAGGCCACCTCGCGCAGGGTGAACGGGAAGGTGACGAACAGGGTGGCCAGCACCAGGCCGGGGAAGGCGAAGCTGACCTTCAGCCCGGCCACCTCCAGCCAGGGCTCCAGCCAGCCGCCGCGACCGAACACCAGCAGGAAGGCCAGGCCGGTCATCACCGGCGAGACCGCCAGGGGCAGGTCGACCAGCACGTCGAGCAGGCGCCGGCCGAGGAAGCGGTGGCGCACCAGCACCAGGGCGGCGCCGATGCCCGCCAGGCCGTTCGCCACCAGGGCGATCGCGGCGAGCACCAGGGTGAGGATCAGCCCCTCGCGCGCCGCCGGGTCGGCGAAGGCGGCCCACAGCGCCCGCGGTCCGGCCTCCAGGGCGCGCAGGGTCATCGCCCCCAGCGGCAGGGCGAGGATCAGGCCGAGGTAGAGCAGCACCAGGGCGAGCACCAGGCCCTGTCCGGGGGAGAGGCGGCGGCGCTCAGACACCGCGCACCCCCGACAGCCGCTCCAGCAGGCGCGCCGCCCAGGTGAGCGCGACGGCGAGCAGGAGCAGGACCAGCGACACGGCCGCCGCCGCTTCCGGGCTGCCGGCCTCGATCTCGCCGAAGATGTACACCGGGGCGGTGAGGGTCCGGTAGGGGATGTTGCCGGACACCACGACGATGGAGCCGAACTCGCCCAGTGCGCGCGCGAAGGAGCGCACGCCGCCGGACAGGACGGCCGGCAGCAGCGGCGGCAGCAGCACGCGCAGGAAGATGGCCAGGTCACCGGCGCCCAGGGTGCGCGCGGCCTCCTCCTCGGCCGGGTCCTGTTCCAGCAGCACCGGCTCCACCGCCCGCACCACGAAGGGCAGGGTGACGAACAGCAGGGCGAGCAGGATGCCGGGCGCGGCGAAGGCCACCGGCCAGCCCTGGCCGGCCAGCCAGCCGCCGACCCGGCCTTGCGGGCCGTAGAGAAGGACCAGCATGACGCCGGTGACCAGGGTGGGGATGGCGAACGGCAGGTCGACCAGGGCGGACAGCGCGGCGCGGCCGGGGAAAGCGTAGCGCACCAGCGCCCAGGCGGTGGCGGTGCCCATCAGGGCGTTGATCAGCGCCATGACGCCGGCGCTCCAGAAGGTCAGCCAGAGGGCGTGCAGGGCGCCGGGCGAGGCGAGGGTTCGCCACAGGGCGCCGAGCCCGCCGGCCAGGCCGTGCTGGGCCAGGGCGGCGAGCGGCAGCAGCACCAGGGCGCCGATGTAGGCCAGCACGGCCAGACGCACCACCCGGCCGCCGCGTTCCGGCGCGAGGGCGACGCCGATCCGCGTCATGGCTCAGCGCGCCCCGGCCATGGCCCGCTCGTAGGCACCGGCGGGCGAGAACAGGGTCTTCTCGACGGCCGGCCAGCCGCCCAGGTCGCGGATGGTGAACAGGTCGCGCACCGGCGGGAAGGCGGCGGCGGTCTCCTTGGCCACCGCGGCGTCCACCGGCCTCAGGCCGTAGACGGCGAAGGCGCGCTGCGCCTCGGCGCTGGCCAGGAAGGCGACAAAGGCCTCGGCCAGGTCGCGCGTGCCGTGCTTGTCGGCGTACTTGTCGACCACCGCCGCCGGGTTCTCGATCAGGATGGTGCTGCGCGGGATGGCGTACTCGTAGGTCTCGCCCGACTTGCGCCCGACCAGCACCTCGTTCTCGTAGGTGACGGCGACGTCGCCGACGCCCTTCTCGAAATTGATCATCGACTCGCGCGCGCCCTTGTCCATCACCGCGACGTTGCGCAGGACGTCGCGCAGCAGCGCCTCGGCGGCGGCCGTGTCGCCCTTGTGGGCGCGGGTGCCGCCGCGCAGGGCGGCGCCGTACAGGGCGCAGATGTTCCACTTGGCGCCGCCGCTGGTGCGCACGTTGGGGGTGAGCACCTGCAGTCCCGGCCGGCGCAGGTCGTCCCAGTCGCGCACCGCCTTGGGGTTGCCCTCGCGCACCGCGAGCACCACGACCGAGCGGGTCACCATGCCGCGGTTCGCGCCGCGGCGCCAGTCGCCCTGGATCAGGCCGGCGCGGGCGATGGTGTCGACGTCCGCCTCCAGCGAGAGGGCTGCCACGTCGGCCTCGAAGCCGCCGACGATGGCTCGCGCCTGGGCGCCGCTGCCCAGGTAGGATTCCTGGAAGCGGACCTCCTGGCCGGTCTTCGCCTTCCAGTGGCGCTGGAAGGCGGGGATGATGGCCTTGCCGTAGACCTCGCGCGGCGTCGTGTAGGCGCCCAGCGTCAGGGTGCGGACGGGGGCGGCGCCCCAGCCCGGCGGGACGGACAGCAGCGCGGCCAGGGCGAGCAGCAGGCACAGCGCGGTTTTTTTCAGTTTCATGGCGGCTCCGGAGGATCGTGGCGGCTCTGGGCGCGACGGCCTCGGCCGCCGCTCGATTATGTCTCCGCAAGCCGCGTGCCAGCGCGTGGCGGCCGCGTCCGGGCTGGGGTCGCGGGGCCTTGGCGCGGAACTGGCGTCCGATCACCTCACATGAAACAGAAAAACCGTTTTATGGAAATGGAATAACGTCCCATGTGACTGGATCTGTGGTGGGCGCGGCTGGTCATGCCACGCCGCGCGCCCGGATGAAAAAAAACGCGGCCCTGGGCCGCGTTTCGGAGAGGGAGGGTGCCGTTACTTGGCGGGGGCGGGCGCCGCGGCCGCCTGCTTGGTCGGCGCGGCGGCGGCGATGCTCTTCTTGGCCTCGTCCACCATGTAGTCGACCGCGGCCTTGACGTCCGCGTCGGACAGTTTGGGATTGCCGCCCCGGGCCGGGCCGCCGAAGCTGCCCTCGATGGCCGCCTTGTAGAGGTATTCCTTGCCCTCCTTGATCAGCTTGCCCCAGGCGGCGGCGTCGCTGAGCTTCTGCGCGCCGGTCAGGCCGGTGTCGTGGCAGCTGGCGCAGTCGCTGGCATAGACGGACTTGCCCTGCGCCAGGATGGCGGGGGTGGGTTCGGGTTCCTTCTTCAGGGTCGGCTCGAAGTTGGCGCCGGCGGCGTTGGTCATGTACACCACGCCGCGGGCCACCTCCAGGTCGGTGAGGTCGGGGTCGCCACCGCGCGCGGGCATCTTGTTGAAGCCCTTCAGGGCATGCGTGAGCAGGGTGTCGTAGCCCTGGCCGATGCGTTTGCCCCAGGCGCCGGCGTCCTTGTACTTGGGCGATTCGAGCGCGCCGGAGGCGTGGCAGGAGGCGCACACCTCGTTGTAGACCTGCTCGCCGGTGCGTTCCACCTTGGGGGCATTCGGGTCAATGGCCAGGGACACGCCGTACGACTGGATGCGCGCCCGCACGGCCTGATCGCTGGCGTCGTCCGCCTCGCCGTCCGTCTG
>JALOTG010000211.1 GCA_025458005.1 Thiobacillaceae bacterium | reverse complement strand
ACCTTCCACCCCCGCCCACGGCGAGGCATCGATGAGGCCATCGGGGCGCCTAGTCATGGCCGTCTTCCCTCTCTTCCACCGTTACCGCGTAGCGCCCCGCCAGATCGGCGGCGGCCAGGGCCTCGCCCATGATAGTGGCCAGGTCGTCCCCCGGTAGTTCAGGGTAGAGGGTCAGCAGGTGGGCCGCGAAGTCCGCCGGGGTCCGTCCCGCGCTGATATAGCCGTCCAGATCGCGGCGCACCCGCGCCAGCCAGTCATCCAGGACCGGCGCCGCCGCCCGCCCCAGCGCCGCGACCTGGCTCTCCGCCCAGTCCGGCCCGGCGTCGATCATTGCCGTGGGGTCACGCCATTGATCGGCGGCCAGCGCCGGGGGCTCCTCCGCCTCCTCCTCCGCCTCATCGGCCCTCCCCCCGCGCGGGGGGGGGGTTGGGGAGAGGGGGTCAAGCGCCGCGGGATCCAGGTCCGGCGCCAGATCATCCTCCTCCAAATCATAAGTACGCAGCCAATAGGCCCGCGTCAGCCGCGCCCCGGCATCCACCAGGATCTTATCCCGCGTCGGCCGTTCGGTATCGATCTCCTCCTGTTCGCGCAGTTGCCAGACCGGGGCATCCGCCCCCGGCCAGTTCAAGGCGCAGGTCCAGCGGATGAGCTGGTTGACGACGGCCTCGATCATGCGGGCATCGCCGTCGCGGATATCCTGGGCCACCTCCAGACTGGCGGTGGCGCTGGCATTGGTGGAATTGGTCTCCATGCCCTGATTGGAGCCCAGCAGGGCGATGGTGATCTCGCCGCGCCAGTAGGTCAGAAAGCGCTCGTGGGCATCGCTGCTGCCGGCCTTACTGGCGCTGGCCAGCACTTCCACACTGCCATCGTCGGGGATGGCGGCGACGCTGTCCTGGATCATGGCCTCCAGGCTGGCGGTGAGGTCCGCGTATTCGGTGACACTGGCACTGCGCGGCAGCTTGCCGATGAGGAAGTCGCCGCCGTAGCGCTCCAGCCAGGCCACCCAGAAGCGGGCGGCCTTGCGGAAGGTCCAGGGCCAATAGCACATGGCCAGGTCGGCGACGCCGTAGGGATTGTCATAGGTGGCGCCCTGGCGGGCGAGCAGGAACTTGCGCGATGGCAGCAGCTCCCCCGCCGCCCCGCCGTCGCGGGCCTTGAAGCGCAACTGGTTAGCGGCGTCGAAACAGAACCACTCCGGCGGCTTGCCCTGCACCACCTGGGGCACGATCAGGCTCCCCACCCGGCCCCAGGTGATTTCCAGCGGCTGATAGCCGTAGAGGGCGCCGTCCAGGGCCTCGCCGATCAGGGCCGGCAGGCCGGGGCTGGCGCCGGGCTCGTCCGCGTCCGGGGTCGCGGCCAGGTCCGCCAGGATATCGGCGATGGCGCGCTCCACTCGCGCCGGGGCGCCCTCGCGCTCCAGGACGAACTCCAGGCCGGTCACGGCGGCCTTGCGCCGGCGGATGCAGCCGCCGACATGGGCATCGGCGCGCAGCTGGCGATAGGTGCTGATGTCCTGGCCCGTCGCCTTGAGGATGGGGTCCGGGTTGGGCAGCCAGTCGGCCATGCCGCCGCCGTCCCAGGAACGGCCGCGGGTGGCGATCTGGCGGGCCAGCAGCGGGGGCGTGGGCGTGGCCAGGGCCGGGGGCGGGGCCAGGCCCAGCCAGGCGCGGGCACGGTGGGCCAGGTGACGGGCGAGGGCCGGGGGGCGGGTCATGCGGCATAGCCTCTGAGGAGGTCGCGGGCGCCACGGGCACCCGCGGTGACGATGGTGAGCGGGCCGGTGTCGGCGTCGGCGGCCATGTTGGCCAGCAGGCCGGCGATGGCGGAGTCGCCGTGGCGCTGGCCGCGGGCGTCGGTCTTGCCTTCCGGCACCTTGGGGATGCCGCGCACCAGTTGCACCGCGCGATGGTCCTCCATGACGTCGTCGTGGCGGACCAGGGTGGTGGTGCGGTCTTCCAGGCCGGCCTTGTAGCGCGGGAAGGCGTCGCGGTAGATGGCCTCGGTAAACTTGACCTCCTGGATGCGCAGCTTGCCGAAGCGCTCGGCGGTCTCCTCCGCCAGTTGGGCGCCGTTGCCGCCGGCATCGAGGGCGGCGGCGGTGAAGTGCGGCAGGGCGGCCAGCAGGTGGTGCAGGACCTGGCGCTGTTGGCTGAAGGGCACGTTATGCAGCTCCACCAGGGCGCGCCAGGTGCGGTGCAGGGTGGCGCCGATCTCCAGTATGCAGATGGCGGTCATGTCGCCGGAGCGGGCGAAGTCCATGCCGGCGACGTGGCGGCGGGCCGGGTCGAGGCCGGCCAATACCGGGTCGATGGTGTCACGCAGCCAGTCGGCGATCTCGCGGGCGCGGGCGGGCTCGGCGCGGTCGTTGAAGGCGGCGGTGCCGGCATAGCGCACCAGCGGACCGGAGCGGTCGGCGGGGGGCATGCAGCTCTCAATGAGGGTGCGCGGCAGGTAGGCGCCGCCGCCCATGGCCGGGATGCAGAACAGCTCCTCGTCCTCGTTGGGGCGATAGCGGCGGATGAGGTCGGCGCGCCACTGCGCCTCCGCCGCGGCGCTCCACAGCTGGCCGGTGACCTGGCAGATGCGCTGATAGAGGCCCTCGGCCAGGGCCTGGTCGAGGTCGGTGCGGTGCAGGCTGTAGGGATAGCGCCCGGCGCGCACGTCTTGAATGAGGTTGTTAAAGGGGCTGTCGTCGCCGTTGTGGGTGCTCATGATGTGGACGTGGCCGCCCCACATGGTCACCGCCATGGCGGCCTTGAGCATGCCCTCGAGGTCATCGACAAAGGCCGCCTCGTCCACCACCACCCAATCACCGGGCCGGCCCTTGGAGCGCAGGTTGCGCGGGTTGTTGGAGAAGGCCTGAATATGGTGGCCGGAGGCGAAGGGCACGTCGAAGACGTGAATATCGCGGCCGTCGTCGCGCGCCAGCAGTCGCTCGCCGGTGGCGCCGATGGCGGCCTGAAAGGCCCCGGCCCAGGCGCCGCAGTCGCGCACGAAACTGGCGGTCATGTCCTTGTTGTAGGAGATGTAGTACACATCCCCGCCCAGCTTGCCAGCGGCGGCGGCGTGCAGCACCGCCGACGCCGCCTCGCCGTAACTGGCGCCGATGCGCCGGCTTTTTTCCCACAGCTTGACCTGCGCGGTATCCGCCGCCCAGCGCTGTTGGTAGGTCAGGAAAAGGGCGTCGGTCATGGCGCGGCGGGGTCGACGCTGGCCGCCAACGCGCGCTCGATGCGGTCGCAGGCGGTGGCGTAGTGGGTAGGGTCTATCTCGATGCCGACGAAGCGGCGCCCGGTTTGCAGGCAGGCGACGCCGGTGGTGCCGGATCCCATAAAGGGATCGAGGATGGTCGCGCCGTTAGGTACCCATTGGCACAGCTCCGCCATCAGGGCCGAGGGCTTCCCCGCCATATGGAATTTATCGGACTGTTTGACCGTGTGGCGATAGACGCCGGGGTGGGGCCCGCCATGGGTGGCGATCCGGCACTCCCCCCGGGTTGCCCACACCACATATTCGGCCTGGTGGCGCGCGTAGCCCTTATGCGGGGCGCGGGAGCCCAGACCCTTGTCCCACGGGCAGACGCCGCGCCAGATCAGTCCCGCCCACTGGACCGCGTCAGTCAGGGCCGGCAGGTTTCGCCAGTCGATGAAGGACAGAAAGTAGCCACCATCTGGGATCGGTAGCCGACCAACCCATTCCGCACACCATGACGTGAAGGCCCGCTGATCCTTGGCGTCATGGCGGAACTCGTTGCGGCCGTTGACCTGGCCGTGCTGCTGGTATTTGGCCGCGCAGGACATTAGTCGGTCCCCGCGATAAGCCCCGCCGCTGCAATAGGGCGGGTCGGTCATGACCGCATCGACGGGGGCAATCGTCGGCATAATCGCCAAACAATCGCCCAAAAACAGGGTGCAAGGCCCGATCTCGCGGCGTTCGAGCCAGGGGGGTTGGGTCATCTTCCCTACTTCCTGTTTCCTATTTCCCATTTCCTGCCCCGCTCACAGCGCCCCCATGATGGCGGCGCGCAGGGCGGCGATGCCGTCGGCGCTGAGGCCCTGGCCGCGGGCGGTGCTGGCGGCGGCGTCGGAGGCGGCGGCGAGGGCGAGCTTAGC
The DNA here is from genome assembly GCA_025458005.1 of Thiobacillaceae bacterium. Taxonomy (GTDB): domain Bacteria; phylum Pseudomonadota; class Gammaproteobacteria; order Burkholderiales; family Thiobacillaceae; genus JALOTG01. The sequence continues at coordinate 788 of JALOTG010000211.1, read as the reverse complement.
CTGCTCGGTGGCGTATTTGGTGTCGGCCAGGCCGAGGCGGCCGAGGTCGGCGAGGGAGCGGGTGACCAGGCTCAGGCTACGGGCGAGGGCGACGGGGTCGACCTCGCCGCCGTCGCGGGCGGCGGCGTCTTCGGCCTGGCGCAGGCCCATGAGGACGCGCAGCAGGGTCTCTTGCGCCAGGGCGGTGGTGGCGCGGCGCAGGCCGGTGCCGTCGTCGTCGCCGGCCAGGGCGCGGCCGAGTTCGGCGGCGCGGCGGGCGTCGGCCATGGCGCCGGCGAACTCCTGTTCCAGCTTGTCGCCCCAGCGGTGCAGGGCGGACTTGCTGATCTCATAGCCGGCATCGGCCAGCCAGGCGCTGAGGGCGGCGTAGTCGCCGAAGCCGTTGGCGATGAGGCGGCTGTTGAGTTCGTCGCGCACCGCGGTGGGCAGTTGGGCGACGGCGGGACGGGGTGGCATGGCGTCGTCCGTCAGGCGCCGCCGCCGGGGCGCTTGCGCGCCACGCCGGGGACGCGGGTGAGGCCCCGCGCGCAGTCTTCGCCGCGCAGGGTGAGGGTGGCGACGGGCACCTCGCCGTCGGCCAGGACGATGAGGCCCTGTTCGTCCAGCCAGGCCAGGTCGGCGCGCAGGGCGTCGAAGCTGACCGGCTGGCCCAGGGCGGTCAGGCCCTGGCGCAACAGGTGGGCGTGGGCGGTGTAGTCGGCGGCGCCGGCCAGGTGCTGCAGGAGGCACAGGCGGCGATCTTCGCGCAGGAGTTCTGTGTAGGGGATGGTCATGGTCGCTCAGGGGTG
>JALOTG010000210.1 GCA_025458005.1 Thiobacillaceae bacterium | reverse complement strand
TCATCATCGGTCTGCTGCTGGCCAGTTCCACCGTTGCCGTGCTCACCACCGTGGGCATCGTGCTCTCCGTGCTGTTCGAATCCATCCGTTTCTTCCAGTCAGTGCCGGTCACCGACTTCCTGTTCGGCCTGGAATGGAGCCCGCAGACCGCCATACGCAGCGACCAGGTCGGCTCCTCCGGGGCCTTCGGCGCCGTGCCGCTGCTGGCTGGTACCCTGCTCATCACCCTGATCGCGATGGTGGTGGCGGTGCCCATCGGGCTGATGTCCGCCATCTTCCTGGCCGAGTACGCCAACGAAAAGTTCCGGGCTGTGGCCAAGCCAATGCTGGAGATCCTCGCCGGCATCCCGACCGTGGTCTACGGCTTCTTCGCCGCACTGACCGTCGCCCCCTTCATCCGCGACCTGGGCGGACAGTTCGGCTTGAACGTCGCGTCCGAGAGCGCCCTGGCGGCGGGGCTGGTGATGGGCATCATGATCATCCCCTTCGTCTCCTCCCTGTCCGACGACGTGATCAACGCCGTCCCCCAGGCCATGCGTGATGGCGCCTACGGCATGGGTGCCACCCGCTCCGAGACGGTGCGGCGGGTGGTCTTGCCCGCCGCCCTGCCGGGCATCATGGGCGGGATCCTGCTGGCCTTCTCCCGAGCCATCGGCGAAACCATGATCGTGGTCATGGCCGCCGGCCTGGCCGCCAACCTCACCGCCAACCCGCTGGAGTCGGTGACCACGGTCACTGTGCAGATCGTCACCCTGCTGGTGGGCGACCAGGAGTTCGACAGTCCCAAGACCCTGGCGGCCTTTGCCCTGGGGCTGGTGTTGTTCGTGATCACCCTGATCCTGAATGTCCTCGCCCTGTACATCGTGCGTAAATACCGTGAGGAGCTGGAGACATGAACACAGCGCCTACTCCCACCCCATCGAATGCCGCGCCAAGGCAACGCAAGCCCATCGAGATCATCCATGCCGGCCTGAAAAAGCGTCATGCCGCGGAGATGCGATTCAGGCTCTACGGCCTGATCGCCATCAGCATGGGGATCCTCTTCATCGGCATACTGTTCACCACCATACTCGGCAACGCCACTACCGCCTTCCAGCAGACCCGGATCAAGCTTGATATCGTCGTGGATGCCCAGATGCTGGATCCGGACGGCAAGCGTGATCCCGAGGTGCTGTCCAGCGCCAACTATGGGGCCATAGTCAAGGCCAGCATGAATCGCCTGTTCCCCGATGTCACCTCGCGACGCGATCAGCGGGAACTCAACGAACTGGTCAGCCAGGGGGCGACCTACACGCTGCGGGAAATGGTCATGGCGGATACCGATCTGCTGGGCCGGACCGTCACGCTGTGGGTGCCGGCCGATGATGACGTGGACATGCTGATGAAGGGGCACATGGACCGCGACGCCGCGGAAGAGAACCGACGCCTTAAGGACAACCAACTGGCCTGGCTGGATCGGCTGGAAAAGGATGGGCGGCTGGAGAAACACTTCAACGTGGATTTCTTCACCAACGGGGACTCCCGAGAACCGGAAATCGCCGGCATCTGGGGCGGTGTGGTGGGCACTTTCTACACCCTGGCCCTGACCCTCCTGTTCTCCTTTCCCCTGGGTGTGGCGGCCGCCGTCTACCTGGAGGAATTCGCCCCACACAACCGCTGGACCGATCTGATCGAGGTGAACATCAACAATCTCGCCGCGGTGCCCTCTATTGTCTTCGGCCTGCTGGGCCTGGCGGTATTCATCAACTTTTTCGGCCTGCCCCGCTCCGTACCGCTGGTCGGCAGCCTGGTGCTGACCCTGCTGGTGCTGCCCACCATCATCATCGCCAGCCGCGCCGCCCTAAAATCGGTGCCGCCCTCCATCCGGGAGGCGGCCCTGGGGGTGGGAGCCTCGCCCCTGCAGACCGTCACCCTGCATGTACTGCCCCTGGCCCTGCCGGGCATGCTCACCGGCGCCATCATCGGCATGGCCCATGCGCTGGGCGAAACCGCCCCGCTGCTGATGATCGGCATGGTGGCCTTCATCGTCGACATTCCCAAGGGCATCTTCGATCCTGCCGCCGTATTGCCGGTGCAGATCTTTCTGTGGGCCGACAGTCCTGAACGCGCCTTCGTGGAGAAGACCTCGGCCGCCATTGTGGTGTTGCTGGCCTTCCTCATGGTTATGAATGCACTGGCCGTGATCCTGCGCAAGCGCTTCGAGCGGCGCTGGTAGGGCGGCCTCGGTTCAGGTATCGCCATTCATTATGGACATCGTCATGAACAAGACCTCCTTCGTGGACAGCAGTGTGAAGATGGCGCCGGTGGCCGGAAGCACGGCCACGGTCAGCCGGGACAAGCGCGAGACCGTCGGCGATATCCGGGTGGACCACCCCCGCGTGCGCTGCAACAACGTCAACGTCTATTACGGCGACAAGCACGCCATCCACAACATCAACCTGGACGTGGGCAACAACGAGATCATCGCCCTGATCGGCCCCTCCGGTTGCGGCAAGACCACCTTCCTGCGCTGCCTCAACCGCATGAACGACACCATCAAGGGCTGCCGCGTGGAGGGCGAGATCCTGATGGAGGGTCAGAACATCAACGCGCGGGAGGTGGACGTGGTGCCCCTGCGCGCACGGGTCGGCATGGTGTTCCAGAAGCCCAACCCCTTTCCCAAGAGCATCTTCGAGAACGTCGCCTTCGGCCCGCGTATCCACGGCCTGGCCCAGGGCAAGGCGGATCTGGAGGAGATTGTCGTAACCAGCCTGCAGAAGGCTGGATTGTGGACTGAGGTCAAGGACCGCCTGGAAGAGCCGGGCACCGGACTGTCCGGCGGCCAGCAGCAGCGCCTGTGCATTGCCCGCACCATCGCCGTGCAGCCCGAGGTGATCCTGATGGACGAACCCTGCTCCGCCCTGGACCCCATCGCCACCGCCAAGATCGAGGAGCTGATGGCCGAGTTGCGCGAGCAATACTCCATCTGCATCGTCACTCACTCCATGCAGCAGGCGGCGCGGGTGTCCCAGCGCACGGCCTTCTTCCACCTGGGCGACCTGATCGAGGTGGGCGAGACCGAGCAGATCTTCGTGGCCCCCACCCATCAGCTGACCGAGGACTACATCACCGGGCGCTTCGGCTGATCGTGCGGTCCATCGGCCAGGCCCCAGAGCAAGGTTCATACACGCAGGAGAAACGGGCATGAAGCAAGCCGTGATAGGCATGAAGACTACCGCGCTGGTCCTGGCCCTTGGCCTCGCCACCGCCGGATGTGCCACCAACCAGACCATGCAGCAGATGCAGGCGGATCTGCAGACGGCCAAGAATCTGGCCATGCAGGCCCAGCGTGACGCAGCCGAGGCCAACAGCGCCGCGGCCGATGCCTGGCGGCGGGCCGGCGCCGCCCTGAGCGTGGCCGAGGCCGCCCAGCAGAAGGCCGAGCAACGCTGACCGACCGCCAGGGCTGAATGGGCGGGTGTTGCGCAATCCGCCAAGTCCCATGGCGCCGCGCTGCCCCCCGGTGGCCCGGTCGACGCGAAGGAGAACAGGAAATCAGTTAGATAAGCGCTCGCGCGCTGCCGGCGTGGCCTTGGCTCGGCTCATATGACATTTCTGTTGAAGAATTATTACCATTGTCACATTGCAGTAATAATTCTTCCATATCTTGCATCTTCCTATTGTCAATGACGCAATGTCTGGAGAGTGTCATGCATCGTGCGCGTTTTCTGTCCAAGCTGTCCGCCCTGGCCTCCACCACCGTGGCGGGCTTGGCCATCGGTTTTTCCGTGAGTGCCGCCGACATCACTGGCGCCGGCGCCACCTTCCCCTACGCCGTCTACACCAAATGGGCCGAGGCTTACCGGGCCGCCACGGGGGAGAAAGTCAACTACCAGGGCATCGGCTCTTCGGGTGGCGTCAAGCAGATCAAGGCCAAGACGGTCGACTTCGGCGGCACCGACGCCCCCCTCAAAGAGGACGAGTTGGACCAGCTGAAGATGGTCCAGGTGCCCACCGTCATGGGCGCGGTCACCATCGTCTACAACCTGCCCGGCTTCAAGTCCGGCCAGATCAGGCTGGACGGGCCCACCGCGGCGGAAATCTTCCGCGGTGCCATCAGGAAGTGGAATGATCCGGCCATCGCCAGGCTGAATCCCGGCGTCAAGCTGCCTGACACCGCCATCACCGTCGCCCACCGTTCCGACGGCTCGGGCACCACCTTCGCGTTCTCCAACTACCTGGCCAAGCAGTCCATGGCCTTCATGCGCGAGGTTGGCGCCGGCACCACCGTCAACTGGCCGGTCAATGGCATTGGCGGCAAGGGCAACCCGGGCGTTGCCGCCAACGTGCAGAAGATCGCCGGCGCCATCGGCTACGTGGACATCGCCGATGCGATGAAGAACAACATGTCCTTCGTGGCCCTGAAGAACAAGGCGGGAAACCATATCGTCCCGAACCAGCAGGCGGTGGCCGATGCCGCCGCTGGCGCCAACTTCAAGGTCAAGGGCATGGCTCCCGACCTGCTTGATCAGGCTCACAGGAATGCCTGGCCGATCACTTCCGCCACCTATGTCCTGGCCTATGAGAAGGGCGCCGACCCGGCCAAGCAGAAGGGCGTGGTGGACTTCTTCGCCTGGTCCCTCAACAACGGCCAGAAGATGGCCGAGGACCTGGGCTTCGTGCCGCTGCCGCCCAGCGTGGTCAAGATGGTCGAGGCCGAGATGAGGAACATCAGATAATCTGAGGCTGATTCGCGCCACCTGCCCGTGGGGCGGTTATTCCGCCCCACGGGCGTTCTGCGCAAGTGCTGCGACCGATCCAGCCCTTGCGCAGAACGCCCATCAACGAAATCCGCGAGCGCATCGTGAGCGAAGCGACCCTCAAGGCCGAAGTCGACCTGCACGCCGGGCAGGTCAGAAAGTTCAAGCTGCAGGACCGGTTGT
>JALOTG010000048.1 GCA_025458005.1 Thiobacillaceae bacterium | reverse complement strand
GTCTCAGGGTCTCAGGGTTTCGTCTCGGGGAACGCCGGGGCGCGGCCCGGAACCTCCCTCAGGGGCTGGGAAACTTCATGCGCTGCAGGGTCACCTTCTGCGGCTGCATGAAGTTGCTGCTCCTGACATCCACCTTCATGGTGTCGCCGTCGATGCTGTAGGCGCCGTTGACGAACTCCGCGGCGCGGCCGTAGCCGATGATGTTGACGATCAGGCCGGCCCGGCCGACGGAATAGACCCCATGCACGCCGATCATGGTGCGCGGATCGACCATCAGGAACATCCCATCCGGCGAGAAGACCATGCGCAGGCCCACGTTGCCCTGGTCGGCGCTCTCGCTGACCACCCAGGCGCCGAAGGGAGGCGGTTGCTGCGCGGCGGTCTCCTGCGCGGTGGTGCCCTGGGCGAGGGCTCGCTGGCCATGGCCCACGAGCAAGGCCAGTACGGCGGCGATGGCGAGAATACGGAAGAGGACGGCAAGGTTGAGCTGGAACATGGAAAACCTCCTTTGAATGCGAGTTTTCAATATAGCACCAGGCATATTGCATCTCGTCATACCCCGGACAAACCTGGTCCGAAGCAACCATGGGCATTGGCGTGTGTCCTGCAACAGGCATATCCAAACATCTCTCCCCCCGCCGGCCGTCCTGGGGGGTGATCAGGTGACATGGGGGAATTGTTCACACATCCACCACGCACCTCACCCGCCAACCCTTCGGTGTCCGTTCCACCTTGAGCTGCGTGAGCGTCGCCCCCTTCACTTCGGTACCCCGATCGGCGCCAGACCGCCAGGGCATGCCCCAGGCTTCGCCGGTCCAGTGATCGCCGTCGCGCTTCAGCTCATAGGCGCAGAACACCAGGCCGGCCAGGCGCGCCTGGACGAGGAGCCCGTTGAGCCAGGCGACCAGGGCGTATTCGGCGTCTGCTTCCTCGAACTCGACCGTCACCCGCCGCTCCGGAATCACCGTGGCGGGCTCGGCCATGATCGCGAACATGGCCAGGGCCGCGCTCTGGAAGGCCTCCTCCAGGGTGCGGCCCTCGGCCTCGATGCCGATGTCGGCCTCGTGGTCGAAGTAGCGGTAGACAGGGTGCATGGCGGGATCGTGACGTTGGGGTGACGGGTATAATTCGTGCTCTCTCCGATGACTTCAGGATAGCCCCATGGAAGCCGAACGCCTCAACCAGCTCGCCGACTCCCTCACCGACCTGGCGCGCCGCGCCCAGGAACTACGGGGGTATCTTTGACTACCCTGGCAAGCGCGACCGCCTGGACGAAGTCATCCGCATCTCCGAGGACCCCACCCTGTGGGATGACCCGCAGCGCGCCCAGGAGATCGGCAAGGAGCGCAAGGCCCTGGAAGGGGTGGTGCTCACCCTGGAGGGCGTCGACGGCGACCTGAGCGCGGCGCGCGAGCTGTTCGAACTGGCCCGCGAGGAGGACGACGACGCCACGCTGGAGGCGGTGGCCGGCGACATCGCCCAGATCGAGGGCCGGGTGGCCGACCTGGAGTTCCGCCGCATGTTCTCCGGCGAGATGGATCAGAGTCCGTGTTTCATCGAGATCAACGCCGGTGCCGGCGGCACCGAGGCGCAGGATTGGGCCGGCATGCTGGAGCGCATGTACCTCAGATACTGCGAACGCAAGGGCTTCAAGGCCGAGCTGCTGGAGGAGTCCGAGGGCGAGGTGGCCGGCATCAAGAGCGCCACCATCCGGGTGGACGGCGAGTACGCCTTCGGCTTCCTGCGCACCGAGACCGGCGTGCACCGCCTGGTCAGGAAGTCGCCCTACGACTCGAACGCCCGCCGGCACACCTCGTTCGCCAGCGTCTACGTCTATCCGGAGATCGACGACTCGATCGAGATCGACATCAACCCGGCCGACGTGCGCACCGACACCTTCCGCGCCAGTGGCGCCGGCGGCCAGCACATCAACAAGACCGACTCGGCGGTGCGGCTGACCCACCTGCCGACCAACATCGTCGTGCAGTGCCAGAACGACCGCTCGCAGCACCGCAACCGCGACGAGGCCTGGAAGATGCTGCGCGCACGGCTCTACGAGCTGGAGCTGAGGAACCGCCAGGCCGAGCAGCAGAAGCTGGAGGACAGCAAGACCGACATCGGCTGGGGCCACCAGATCCGCTCCTACGTGCTGGACCAGAGCCGCATCAAGGACCTGAGGACCAATTACGAGGTGGGCAACACCCAGGCGGTGCTGGACGGTGACCTCGACGCGTTCATCGAGGCGAGCCTCAAGCAGGGGGTGTAGGGCCGGGGCGACCGTCAAGGACAGGCAAAAAAAAGGGCGGACGCGATGTCCGCCGAACAACCGTCAAGACCGCTCTGCAACTCACCGATCTCTCGCGCGATCCCTGGGGAATGTCCGCTCCATTCGTCCTGCCATGCGGTTGGACCTTCCCGGGTCGCTGTGCTTGCACCCGATACTGAGCAAACCACGTGCCAGAGGCTTGCCCCCCGCAGGACGGGGCATTCCGGCCTGCCAAGGCGATTAGCGGCCGGCCGGGCTGACGAGGGCGCCGACAACCCTGTGGAAGAACCGACGATCGGAGGACATCGGCATGACCCGCGCGCCCCGCTCGGACTGCCCGGACGGGGGGGACGGCTCCGGCCGCTGCCCGTCAGTTCCCCCCGATCACCTGCAGCAGATCGGCCCCGTAGGCCTCCAGCTTGCGCGCGCCGACGCCGCTGATGTCCGCCAGCGCGTCCAGGCTGTCCGGCCGCCGGGCGGCGATCTCGCGCAGAGTGGCGTCGTGCAGGATGACGTAGGCCGGCACGCCCTTCGCCTCCGCCACCCGGCGACGCCAGGCGCGCAGGGCCTCGAACAGGGCGGCGTCCGGGCCGGCCGCGGGCAGGGCGGTCCGCTTCGCCTTGCCTTGCCGACGGGCGGGTTCGCGCAGCAGCACCGGCACCTCGCCCTTGAGCACCGGCCGGGCCGCCTCGGTGAGCTTGAGCGCCCCGTAGGCGCCGTGGTCCACCGCCAGCCAGCCCTTCACCACCAGCTGGCGCAGCACGGACCGCCAGTGCCTGTCGTCCAGCTCGGCGCCGACGCCGAACACCGTCAGCCGCTCATGGCCGCGCTGGGTGACCTTGTCGGTGGCCTTGCCGAGCAGCACGTCGATCACGTGCCCGGCGCCGTAGCGCTGGCCGGTGCGGTAGACGGCGGACAGTGCCTTGCGCGCCGCCTCGGTGGCGTCCCACAGGGTGGGCGGCTCCAGGCAGTTGTCGCAGTTGCCGCAGGGCGGGCTGGTCTCGCCGAAATAGGCGAGCAGCACCTGCCGTCGGCAGCCGGCGCATTCCGCCAGGCCGAGCAGGGCGTCCAGCTTGGCATGGGCGACGCGCTTGTGGGCCTCGTCCGACTCGGCCTCCTCGATGAAGCGCCGCTGCGTGGCCACGTCCTGCAGGCCCCAGGCCATCCAGGCCTCGGCGGGCAGCCCGTCGCGCCCCGCGCGGCCGGTCTCCTGGTAGTAGCCCTCGATGGAACGCGGCAGGTCGAGGTGGGCGACGAAGCGCACGTCGGGCTTGTCGATGCCCATGCCGAAGGCGATGGTGGCCACCATGACGACGCCGTCCTCGCGCAGGAAGCGGTCCTGGTGCCTGCGGCGGGTCTCGTTGTCCAGGCCGGCGTGATAGGGCAGGGCGTCGAGGCCCTCGGCGGCCAGCCCCTCGGCGGTCTCCTCCACGCGACGCCGCGTGCCGCAGTAGACGATGCCCGCCTCGCCCCGGTGTTCCGCCAGGAAGGCGAGCAGCTGCCGCCGGCTGTCCGCCTTCTCGACGATGGTGTAGCGGATGTTGGGCCGATCGAAGCTGGCGACGAAGATCCTGGCGGCCCCCAGGTCCAGCCGGTCAATGATCTCCTGCCGCGTCAGGGCGTCGGCGGTGGCGGTCAGGGCGATGCGCGGCACGCCAGGGAAGCGTTCGTGCAGGACGTTCAGGCCCAGGTACTCGGGCCGGAAGTCGTGCCCCCACTGGGACACGCAGTGGGCCTCGTCGATGGCGAACAGGGCCGGCTCGACGCGCGCCAGCAGGTCCAGGAAGCGCGGCGTCAGCAGGCGCTCCGGTGCCACGTAGAGGAGCTTCAGCCGCCCCGCCAGGAAGTCCTGCTCCACCGCGCGCGCGTCCTCGGCGGACAGGCTGGAGTTGAGATAGGCGGCGGCGATGCCGAGCTCGCGCAGGGCCGCCACCTGGTCGTGCATCAGCGCGATCAGGGGCGAGACCACCACGCCGGTGCCGGCGCGCAGCAGGGCGGGGATCTGGTAGCACAGCGACTTGCCGCCGCCGGTGGGCATCAGCACCAGGGCGTCGCCGCCCGCGCCGACGGACTCGACGATGGCCGCCTGCTGGCCGCGGAAGGCGGGATAGCCGAAGACCCCGTTGAGGAGGGAGATCGCGGCGTCCCCCGCGGCTGTGTTCACGCTATCGCGCACTTTGATCATGATCGCCGAAGACGCCGGCCTACCGAATGTGCCACATTGCGTATAATTGTGTCACACAGACTGCCGCCTGAGGTTTGTCATGAAGGAATTGACCGTCCGCGAGGCCCGCGAGGGCCTGTCCCATCCGGAGGAGATGTTCGCCGACGCCGAGGAGATCCTGGTGGTGCGCCGGGGCGAGCCGGTAGCGCGCATCCTGCCGGTCACGCCCCGGCGCAAGATCCGCGCCCTCCGGGCCTTCCTGGAACGCCAGGCGATGCAGACCGTGCCGAGCCAGGATCTGCTCCGGGCGGAACGCGAGGACCGGTCTTGAGCGCCTACATCGACACCAGCGCCCTGGCCAAGTGCTACATCCGGGAGCCCCGCTCCCTGGACGTGCTGGCCTGGGCGGATGCCCAGGATGCGATCGCCACCAGCGGGCTCGCCCTGGTCGAGTTTCGTTGCCTGCTCGCGCGCCGCCGCCGCGCCGGCCAGATCGACCCGCCGCTGGAACGCAGTGTCCTGGCCGAGTTCGACCTGGACATCCAGGCCCGGACCTGGCACGTCTATCCGGAGACGGCGGGCCTGTTCAACGCGGCCCGCCAGCTCATCGACCTGGTGCCGGAGATCTCCCTGCGCACGCTGGATGCCGTGCACCTCGCCCAGGCACGCCATTTCGGCGCGCGTGCCTTCGCCACGGCGGACAAGGCCCAGGCCGAAGCCGCCCAGGCCCTCGGCATTAACGTTTTCACCTTCTACTGATCGCTGCCCGACATGAACGACACCCCCCAACAACAAGACGACAACCAGATCATCGCCGAACGCCGCGAGAAGCTCGCCGAGCTGCGCCGCGACGGCCCTGCCTTCCCCAATGACTTCGAGCGCCGCGACCTGGCCGGCGACCTGCACGCCGCCTTCGGCGGGAAGTCCAAGGAGGAACTGCAGGCCGCCCCCATCCCGGTGCAATTCGCCGGGCGGATGATGCTCAAGCGCGTGATGGGCAAGGCCAGCTTCGCCACCCTGCAGGACATGAGCGGCCGGCTGCAGATCTACGTGTCCAACGACGGCGTCGGCGCCGAGGTCCACGAGGCCTTCAAGCACTGGGACCTGGGCGACATCCTGGGCGTCACCGGCACCCTGTTCAAGACCAAGGTCGGCGAGCTGACCGTGCAGGCCAGCGCCGTGCGGCTGCTCACCAAGGCCCTGCGGCCACTGCCGGAGAAGTTCCACGGCCTGACCGACACCGAGCAGAAATACCGCCAGCGCTATCTGGACCTGATCACCAACGAGGCCACCCGCGAGACCTTCGTGCGCCGCTCGCGCATCGTCCAGGCGATCCGCGAGTTCATGACCGGCAAGGGCTTCCTGGAAGTGGAGACGCCGATGATGCACCCGATCCCGGGCGGCGCCTCGGCCAAGCCCTTCATCACCCATCACAACGCCCTGGACACGGAACTCTACCTGCGCATCGCCCCGGAGCTGTATCTCAAGCGCCTGGTGGTGGGCGGCCTGGAGAAGGTGTTCGAGATCAACCGCAACTTCCGCAACGAGGGCCTCTCCACCCGGCACAACCCCGAGTTCACCATGATGGAGTTCTACGAGGCCTACCGGGACTACACCTACCTGATGGACTTCGTCGAGGAGCAGCTGCGCTACGTCAGCCAGCAGGCGCTGGGCCACACCGCCGTGCCCTACCAGGGCCACGTCATCAACCTGGCCCGGCCGTTCGCCCGCATGACCGCCCTGGAGGCCACCCGACTCTACAACCAGGACCTGGAGGACGCCCCCCTGCACGACCGCGACTTCCTGATCGCCGAGCTGCGCCGGCGCAAGATCGCCTTCCGCCCCCACGACGGGCTGGGCGGACTGCAGCTGACCCTGTTCGAGGAGACCACCGAGCACCAGCTGATCCAGCCCACCTTCATCGTCGACTACCCCGCCGAGGTGTCGCCGCTCGCCCGGGGCAGCGACGCCAACCCGGACATCACCGAGCGCTTCGAGCTTTACATCGCCGGGCGCGAGATCGCCAACGGCTTCTCCGAGCTGAACGACCCGGAGGACCAGGACGCCCGCTTCAAGGCCCAGGTGGCGGCCAAGGAGGCCGGCGACGAGGAGGCCATGTACTACGACGCCGACTACATCCGCGCCCTGGAGCACGGCCTGCCGCCCACCGGCGGCTGCGGCATCGGCATCGACCGGCTGGTGATGCTGCTCACCGACGCGGCGAGCATCCGCGACGTGATCCTGTTCCCGCAGCTGCGCCGGGAGGACTGAGCCCTCACCCCTCACCACGCATGACGGCGCGGCCATGATCAACGTCACCTCCCAGGAGCTCGAGGCCATCCTCGACACCCTGGACAACGCCATCGTCATGCACGACAGATGGCGCGAACAGCTGCAGCGCGGCATGGTCTGCAGGACCCTGCCCGACGAGTCCAACCTGGCCAGGGACGCGCACCAGCGCTGCGCCTTCGGGCAGTGGTTCTACAGCCCCGGCAACGCCCACCTGCGCAAGCTGGAGGTGTTCCGGCAGATCGAGAAGCAGCACCAGACCATGCACGACCTGGCGCGCGACCTGTGCGTGCGCGTCAAGGGGCACTGGGCCATCACGCCGAGGGAATACGACCCCTTCATGGAGCGGGCCGCCGCCTTCCGCGACGAACTGGTCAAGCTGCGGCACAAGGTGGAGGACACCCTGCAGAGGATCGACCCGCTCACCGGCGCCTTCATCGCCAGCCAGCTGCTGCCCGCCCTGAAGCAGGCCCAGGAAGCGCGCAAGGCCGACGCCCGGCCGTGCAGCCTGCTGCTGCTGCGCTTCGACCTGGCGAGCATCAACCGCGAGCGGGGCCGGCAGATGGGCGACAGTCTGCTGCGCGCCGGCATCGCCAGCATCCGCGCGGCGCTGGGCGAACAGGACCGGATCTATCGCCACGCCGGCGCCGAGTTCGTCATCTGCCTGCCCGGCAGGGGTCATGCCGAGGCCGACGCCGTGCGGGAGAAGCTGATGCGCGCCATCGACGCGGGCGTGGTGCGCGACTTGGGCGACACGCCCACGCAGTTGCACGTCCATTACGGCATCATCGAGCTGGAGCCCGATGCCTATGTCGAGCGTCTGATCCAGGAGGCCACCCTGGCCACCTACACCATCCAGTTCTAGACCGCGACCGAGACCCCACCATGACCGACACCGCCGCGCGTCCCCCCTACGATCGAGTGCTCGCCCAGGTGGACGGCGTCGTCCTGGGCAAGTCCCGCCAGGCGCGGCTGGCCCTGACCTGCCTGCTGGCGCGCGGCCACCTGCTGATCGAGGACCTGCCCGGCGTCGGCAAGACCACCCTGGCGCACGCCCTGGCGCACACCCTGGGCCTGGAGTTCACCCGCATCCAGTTCACCAGCGACCTGCTGCCCGGCGACATCCTGGGCTTCTCCGTCTACGAGCAGGCGAGCGGCGGCTTCCGCTTCCACCCCGGGCCGGTGTTCAGCCAGGTGGTGCTGGCCGACGAGATCAACCGCGCCACCCCGAAGGCGCAGAGCGCCCTGCTGGAGGCCATGGAGGAGGGCCAGGTGAGCCTGGAGGGCGTCACGCGCAGGCTGCCGGAGCCGTTCTTCGTGCTGGCCACCCAGAACCCCTACACCCAGGCCGGCGTCTACCCCCTGCCGGAATCCCAGCTCGACCGCTTCCTGATGCGCGTCACCCTGGGCTACCCGGACGCGCGCGCGGAGCGGGCCCTGCTGGCCGGCGAGAACCGACGCGCGCAGACCCTGGAGGCGGTGCTCTCCGCCGCCGATCTGCTCGCCGCGCAGGGGGTGGTGGAACAGGTCGCCCTGGCCGCGCCCCTGCTCGACTACCTGCAGGCTCTCATCGCGCATACCCGCCAGTCGCAACGCTTCCTGCACGGCCTGTCGCCGCGCGCCGGCCTGGGCATCACCCGCGCCGCGCGCGCCTGGGCCTGGCTGGCCGGGCGGGACTACGTCATCCCCGAGGACGTCCAGGCCGTGTTCCAGGCCGTCGCCGGCCACCGTCTGCAGGACGCCGAGGGCCTGATCGGCGGCGACGCCGCCGCCCAGTCGGTGCTGGCGGCGGTGGCCATCCCCTGATCCGCCAGGGCCCTTGCCGCGCCGTGGATGAACAATCCGCGACGCTGCCCGTCCGTCATTGCACGGCGATGAGGATGTAGTTGGCCTCGTGGCATTCCCCGCCGTCGCATTGGTAGAGGTTGCAGGTATTGGCGGCGCCGGTGTCGGTCAGCGCGATATCGGCGCGCGCGTCGATGAACAGGCCGTCGCGCATCTGCTCCGGCGTCGCGGCGCGGATCTGGATCTGCGGATGGGTCAGCTTGCCCGCGTCGCTGCAGCGCTCGACCCGGGTGCACACGGTGCCGCCGCTGCAGGCCAGGTAGTTGAGGGCGCCGGCCATGGAGAGCATGTTGGTAGTGAGGTGGACCGAGTGGCTGCGGGATTCGTGGACCAGCGCCGTGTACTTCCAGGCGGCATACGCCGACAGCCCGGCGATCACGGCGGCGAAGAGCACGAAGCGGAACCTGTCCTGCCGCCTGCGTCCGACCCAGAAGCCGATCGCGCCGAGTCCGATCTGGGTGAGGCTGCGCCCGGGCACGCCCCGCCTTTCCATGCTGTTCTCCATTCGTATCCCCTTGAAGTGCGAGCTGCATCGAGACAGGCGCTCCGGCAATGCGGACGCCCGACGCGCTCCTTGTCCCGCCCCTGCTCGGGTCGTGGGTCCGTTCTGCCGCACGGCCCACTGTCGGCGCTTGGGCAGAGCTAATACCATGAAATAATGATTCTAGGCCAGCCCGACGCGCACCCCTCCCTTCAGCCGACCCGGTCGATGCACGCCACCCTGTTCCCCGTCCGCAACCGGCTCACCCGCCGCCTGTTCAGGCTGCATCGGCCGGACGGCCTGCCGCTGCGCCTGGTTGCCCGGCGCATCTACATCCTGCCCTCCCGCCAGGGCCTGACCTTCCTGCTGCTGCTGCTGGGCATGCTGCTGGGATCGATGAACTACGGCCTGTCCATGGGCTACCTGTTCACCTTCCTGCTGGCGGGGATGACCCTGGCCACCCTGTTCGCCACCTGGCGCAACCTGGTCGGCATCGAGGTGCGCGGCGCGGAGGCGGAGCCGGCCTTCGCCGGCGAGCCGCTGCGCGTCGCCTTCCAGCTCGCCGAGGACCAGGGCCGCCCGCGCCGCGCCGTCCTGTTCGGCGTGCCGGGCGGCGAGCCGGTGGTCACCCAGGTGCCGGCGCGGGGCAGCAGCCAGGTCGCCCTGACGATGGCGGGCCGGCCGCGCGGCCGGCATCCGCTCGGTATCTGCCGCGCGCACAGCGAATATCCCCTGGGGCTGTTCCACGCCTGGGCGATCCTGGACCTCCAGGCCCCGGCCCTGGTCTGGCCGCGTCCGGTGGGTCCCTACCCCCTGCCCGCCCCCGGCGGCGGCGCGGAGGGCGGCGGCCGGGCGACGCGGCGGGGCGCCGAGGATTTCGACGGGCTGCGCGCCCACGAGCGGGGCGAGAGCCCGTCGCGCATCGTCTGGAAGAGCCTGGCCCGCCACGGCGAGCCCCTCGCCAAGGGCTTCGTGGCGCCGACGGCGGCGGACCTGTGGCTGGCCTGGGACGACCTGCCCGCCCTGGACACCGAGGCACGCCTGTCGCAACTCGCGCGCTGGGTGCTGGACGCCGATCGCGCCGGCCGCTCCTATGGCCTGCGCCTGCCCGGCCAGCGCATCGCCCCCGGCGGCGGCATGGCGCACCGGCTGCGCTGCCTGAATGCCCTGGCCGGTCACGGCGGCCCGCCCGGCCATGGCTGAGACCATGACCGGAGGCGCCGGCTGGCGGCTGGACGCGCGGCTGTTCTGGCTGCTGCCGCCCCTGCTGGCCGGCCTGCCCCACGCCAGCCACTTCCCGCCCTGGCTGTCCGCCCTGTGCGCCGGCCTGTGGCTGTGGCGGGCGGCCCTGGCGGCGGCCGACCGCCCCCTGCCGGTCCGCTGGCTGCGCGTCGTCCTGGCCCTGGCGGCGGTGGCCCTGGTGTTCAGCCAGTTCGGCCTGTTCCTCGGGCGGCAGGCCGGGGTGCCGCTGCTGGTCCTGCTGGTGTTCGTCAAGCTGCTGGAGACGGAGACGCCGCGCCAGAAGCGGCTGGCCCTGCTGCTCAGCTACTTCGTCGCCCTGAGCCTGTTCCTGTTCAACCAGTCCTTGCCCATCACCGCCTATCTGCTGGCGGTGGCCTGGCTCATCACCGCCGCCCTGGCCCAGCTGCAGCCCCTGCCCAGCCCCGACCCGAGGCCTGGCCTGATCACGGCGGCGCGCCTGATGCTGGCCGGTCTGCCCCTGGCGGTGGCCCTGTTTCTGTTCTTTCCCCGCCTCGACCGGCCCCTCTGGCTGCTGCCCAGCGGCGAGCGCGTCGCCCGCGCCGGCCTGTCGGACACCATGCGGCCGGGCGACTTCGGCCGACTGATCCTGTCCGGCGAGATCGCCTTCCGCGCCAGCTTCGCCGGCACCCCGCCGGACAGCCGGGAGCTCTACTGGCGCGGTCCGGTGCTGACCCGCTTCGACGGCCGCGCCTGGAGCGCCCCGCCCAACCCCCGGCCCATGGGGGTGGCGGCCGACGGCCTGGACGCGCCGCTGCGCTACAGCCTGACCCTGGAGCCCCACCAGCGCGCCTGGGTGTTCAGCCTCGGGCTGCCCGCCGCGCTGCCGCCCCAGACCCGCCTGCTGGAAGGCCTGCAGCTGGTCGCCGAGGCCCCCATCACCCAGCGGCGACGCTTCGAGCTCACCAGCCATCCCCGCTACCGGCTCGGCGCCGATCCGGCGGAGCTGGCCGAGGCCCTCCGCCTGCCGGAGGGCTACAACCCGCGCGCCCGCGACCTGGCCGAGCGCTGGCGGGCGGAGGCGGGCCAGCCGGGCCGGCTGGCGGAGCGCGCCCTGGCCCACTTCCGCCAGGCGTTCACCTACACCCTGGCCCCGCCCACCCTGGGCCTGCACAGCGTGGATGAGTTCCTGTTCGATACCCGGCGCGGCTTCTGCGAGCACTACGCGAGCAGCTTCGTGTTCCTGATGCGCGCCGCGGGCATCCCGGCGCGGGTGGTCACCGGCTACCTGGGCGGCGAGGCGAACCCCATTGACGGACATCTGGTGGTGCGCCAGTCAGACGCCCACGCCTGGGCGGAGATCTGGCTGGCGGAGGAAGGCTGGGTGCGCATGGACCCCACCGCCAGCGTCTCCCCATTGCGGCTGGAGCGGGGCCTGACGGCGGCCCTGCCGGCGGTGGAGCTGCCCGCCGGCCTGACCCGCCTGCACGCCCCCTGGCTGCGCGACCTGCGCCACGCCTGGGAGGCCATGAACAACGGTTGGAACCAGTGGGTGCTGGGCTACAACCTGGACCGCCAGCTGCGCCTGCTGGCCAGGCTCAGCCCGGCCCTGGCCGACCGCGCCTGGCTCGCCGCCGGCGCCGCGCTGCTCGTCGGCCTGGCCCTGATGACCCTGCTGGCCTGGCGCGGCCTGCCGCGCGCCGCGCCGGACCCGGCGGCGCGGCTGTACGCCCGCTTCCTGGCCCGCCTGGCGCGCGTCGGGCCGCGATGCGAGGCGACGGAAGGGGCCGCGGACTTCGCCCGGCGCGCCGGCCAGCAGCGCCCGGACCTGGCCGCCGAGATCGAACGCGTCAGCGCCCTCTACCTGCGCGCCCGCTACGCCCCCGACCCGGCGGCCCTGGCGGAACTGGGGCGGGCGGTGGCCCGCTTCCGTCCGCGCCGGGGGCCCCGCTGAAGGCACGGCCGCCGTCAGCCGTCGGTGGCCACCGGCGGCGCCAGCACGGTCCGGTTGCGCCCGCCCTGCTTGGCCCGGTAGAGCGCGCCGTCCGCCCGGCGCACCATGTCCAGCGGGCTGTCGTCGCCGCGGCCGGGATAGATGGCCACGCCGAAGCTGGCGGTCACCCGCTCGCCCTTCAGGGCCGGAATCTCCAGCCGGGCGATGGCCTCGCGCAGGCGCTCGGCCAGCTCGTGGGCGGCCTGCTCGCTGGCCTGGGGCAGCACCAGCAGGAACTCCTCGCCGCCGAAGCGTCCGCACAGGTCCGACGCCCGCACGCCCGACTTGAGCACCCGCGCCACCCCGGTCAGCACCTGGTCGCCCGCCAGGTGTCCGTACTGGTCGTTGACACGCTTGAAGTGGTCCAGGTCGATCATGATCACGCCCATGGCCTGGCCATAGCGGGTCGCGGCGGAGAAGGCCCGCTGCATGGTCTCCATCACGGTGCGATGATTGAGCAGGCCGGTCAGGCTGTCCTGGTTCACCAGCTCCAGCAGGCGCTGGTTGCTGTCCATCAGGGTCTGGGTGCGCTCGGCCACCACCTGTTCCAGTTGCTCGTTGAGGGAGGCGAGATGGCGCTGGGCGTCCTCGGTCGCCCGCTCCTTCTCCTCCCGCAAGGCCCGCAGCCGATCCACCAGGGCCAGGGTGAGCACCGCCACCTCCACCAGGCTGCTGATCTGCAGGGCATGGGCGGTTAAGGGCGTGTGCGGCAGCGCGCCCAGGTAGTAGAGGGCGCCCACCGCCACGAAGCTCAGGCACAGCCCCCAGGCAAGCAGGAACCAGCGCGCCAGGGGCTGGACGCTGGCCTGTGCCAGCGCCCCGGACAGCAGCCAGGGGCCGGCCAGCAGCGCCAGCCAGGTGAGGCCCGGGTTGACCCAGGCGGGGGGCAGCGTCAGGGCCGCGAGGGCGGTGACCAGGCCCAGGCCGGCGCCGACGAGATAGACCGGGCGCAGCCTGGGCACGCGCGTGTCGATGTCCAGGAAGCCGCTGGCGAAGCGGAACGCCCCGGCCAGGGCCAGCCCGCCCAGGACGCCGTAGGCACGCCCCTCCCACCAGGCCCAGCCCGGCCAGAGATACTGGTAGCCGTGCCCGGTCAGGGCCACCTGCAGCAGCACGTAGCAGGCCATGTAGACGAAGTAGCGCAGGAACAGGCCGGCGCGCAGGATGACCCAGGCCAGCAGCACGGCCAGCAGCAGCATGGCCATGGCGCCGTAATAGAGGCCCAGCAGCAGCTGGCTGGATTCGCGCACGGCGGCGAAGGCCGGCTCGGACCACAGCCGCAGGGGCAACTGCAGCGACGCGTCGGTCTCCAGGCGCAGATAGTAGGCGCGGGGCTCGCCCGGATGGCCCGCCAGCCGGAAGGCGACATGGCGGTGGTCGATCTCCCGCTTGGAGAAGGGCAGGCCGTTGCCCGCCCGACGCGCGTCGAAACCGCCGCCGTCACGCGGCGCGTACAGCTCGACCCGGTCCAGGTGCGGAAAGCCGAGCTCAAGCCACATGGGCTGCTGGTCGCCGGCCCGCCAGCCCAGGGAGAAGCGCAGCCAGACCGCCCCGCGCTGGAAGCCGGCCAGGCCGCGGACCGCTGACAGGGGCACGAACCGATCCTCCAGGCCCGGTCCGGACACTGCCCGGATATCCAGGCGGCCATCCGGATCGCGCAGCACCTGCAGATGGCCGGCGAGGTCCGCCTGGCCGAAACCGGGACCCACGATGACGCTAGCCCGGGCCGGTCCGACCACCAGACAGAGCAGGGCGAGCGAGGCGATAATCGCGGCAGCGCGGTCCATCATCATTCCCGGTCGGGGACGGTCCCTGAGGCACCTCGATATTCGGATATTCCAGTTTGGTTTACGACCGGGGATAACGCAAAGCCAACACAAGGAGCCATGCCATGGAGCGATTCACCATCTCGCTGGACGAGGACCTGGCGCGGGCGTTCGACCAGCTGATCCGCTCGCGCGGCTACGCCAACCGCTCCGAGGCGATCCGCGACATGCTGCGCCGGGAGCTGGAGCACACCCGCCTGGCGCGCCACGAGGCGCCCCACTGCGTGGCCAGCCTGTCCTACGTCTACAACCACCACGAGCGGCAGCTGGCCGAGCGGCTCACCGACCAGCAGCACCACGCCCACGACCTGGTGGTGTCCACCATGCACGTGCACCTGGACCACGACCACTGCCTGGAGGCGGTCATCCTGCGCGGCGCCACCGAGGAGGTGCGCGGCTTCGCCGACCGCCTGGCGGCCGAGCGCGGCGTGCGCCACGGCCAGCTCAACCTGATCCCGGTCGACAGCGAGGCGGTGCACCGGCACGTGCACGCGCGGCCGAAGAGCTGACCCCCACATGGACAAGGAACGAAGTGGGCGCCGGATTATGACGAAATATTTATTTTTCATACTGATGTACTAGAATAGCGGACATCTACCTCCTGATAGTCCGTCATGCGCCCTGAACTACGGCCACGTGGCCGCCTCCGGCCATGCCGGCGAGCGGCTGATCGAGTACCGGCCGGCGGACGTCAAGGAGTCCCTCTGCGTCGACGCCGCCGGCAAGGCGTTGCCGGCCGAGACCGGCCGCGTCTGGCCGGTGACCCTGCGCGGCGATTGCGCCGCGACCTGGTTCCTCACCTCCTCCGGCTATTGGAGCAAGACCCCCTATGGCACGAAAAATCTGCCCAAGACGGAGGCGGGACCGGTCATCGACAGCTGGCTGTCGGTGGAATCCGTCAAGCGCATCGATGCCTGGGAGGCGGCCTTGGCCCAGCCGCTCACGCGGGCGCTGGAGGTCGTGCCGCTGGCCAACCCCCTGCGCCTCAAGGCGGGCGACAAGCTGCGCCTGAAGGTGACCCTGGAAGGCAGGCCGGTGGCCGGCGCCACCGTGGCCTACTTCGGACACCCGCGCGGCGTCAGCGCTGCCGATGGACAGGTCAACCTACGCCTGCAACAGCCCGGCCTGCAGCTCGTCCAGGCCAGCCTGGAGACCCCCCTGGCCGACGGCCGCGCCGACCGCCTGATCCAGTCCACGGCCCTGCAATTCGAGATCGCGCCATGATCCGCGCGGCCGTCCTGCTGACCGCCCTGGCGCTTGCCCTGCCAGCCCATGCCCACGACCTGCAATACACCGTGAGCAGCGGCCAGGCGGTGGTGGTGCGGCTGTTCTACGTCGACACGACGCCGTTCTCCTTCGAGGCCTACGAGATCTATCCCGAGGGCGAAAAGCTGCCCGTGCAGGTGGGCCGCACCGACCACCTCGGCCGCATCGCCTTCCTGCCGGACAAGGCCGGCAGATGGCGCGTAAAGGCGATCTCCGAAGACGGCCACGGCCTCGATTTCAGCCTCGATACGGACGCGGCGGCGACACTGGCAAGCAGTGATAAACCGCTCTACGAGCGCTATGGCCGCATCGTGGTGGGCGTGGCCCTGCTGCTGGGCCTGTTCGGATTCCTCAACCTGTATGTGAAACGGAAGAGATCATGAAACGCCTCATGCTCCTCTCGCTGGTCTGCTCGGTCCTGCCGGCCCAGGCCCATCACGGCGTGGCCTCCTTGGGCGCGGCCAGTCTGGAGGGCCCAGGCGCGCCGGTGGAGACCTCCAGCTCCGCCACCCTGCCGCAGGGCAAGTGGCTGGCCTACCTGAAGGTGGATCACGCCAGGTCGGAACAGGGCATCCTGCCGCCGCCCGAGGTCGAGAACGACTACAACCAGTACTGGATGCTGGGCCTGGGCTACGGCTTCACGCCCTGGCTGTCGGGCTACCTCTTCCAGCCCTACAACATCAAGCAGGACCGACCCGGTGGCTACGAGTCCGAGGGCTTCACCGATGTCTCGGTCATGGGGGTGGTCGGCTTCAAGTACGACGACGGCTTCATGCTGGTGCCGGCGAGCGAAAGCCTGGACGACCTGATGGACTGGCACTTCACCCTCTACGGCGGCCTCAGCCTGCCCACCGGCGACGCCGACCACCGCCTCTCCGACGGCAGCATCGACCCGGGCATGTCGCTCGGCTTCGGCAAGCCCAGCTTCAGCTACGGCATCACGGCGACCCGGCAGTTCAGCAAGAACGGCACCGCCGTGTTCGAGGCGAGTCAGATCCGCTTCCAGGAATACGAATATGACGATGGCCAGACCATGACCTTCGGCACCGAGACGCGCCTCAACGGCGCCCTGGCGTGGCGCCTGATGACCGACGCGCAGAGTCGCTTCCGGCTGGACGGCAACGTCGAGCTGAATTTTCTGCGCCTCGGCCGGGACGAGGAGAACGGCGCCAAGGCGGAGGCCACCGGCGGGGACATCCTCTACGCCGTGCTCGGCGCGCGCCTGTACAAGGACAACATGAGCCTTGGCCTGGCCGTTAAGAAGCCCATCTGGACCGACCTGAACGAGGAGGACGACCAGCAGGGCGCCGAGGGCAAGGAAGACTATCGTCTGATCGCCGCCTTCTCGGTCCTGTTCTGATCTGCGGCGATGCACATCCCGGACGGCTTCCTCTCGCCCCAGACCTACCTGCCGGCCTACGCCGTCTGCGCCGGCCTGTGGTGGGTGGGCATGGGCCGGCTCAAGGCCAGCCTGGACGAGGAGACCCTGCCCTATGTGGCCGTGCTCACGGCCCTGTCCTTCGTGCTCATGATGGTGGCCATCCCCCTGCCCGGGGGGACCACCGCCCAC